>JAIERF010000023.1 GCA_019747075.1 Pseudomonadaceae bacterium | reverse complement strand
TGACATCACCGACCACCAATACGGCGGCCTGGTCGAAACGGGGCATGGACAACTTCATGGAGACTCCGGCGTGGGGGACGCATGTGCGGCGGTAAAAATGCGGCGAATCATAACATGGCCGCCTGATCGGGTATTTCCAGCCAGGCCGAGACCTACAAGTGGCGCACCCAGAACAGCTCATGCCGACGTACGGCTTTGCGGAAGAACTCGTCTTCACCGGTGGCGGGCCAGCGGCGCCCGGCCAGGACGCATTGAATCAACCGGCGCAGGCGCTTTTTCAATGGCAGGCGGCCCTGCAAATCATGCTGCATGGCCAGCGCCATGGCCTTGTCCAACTGCTGCGCAGGCGTCAGTGACAAGCTCCACAGCCGATCGGCAGGCAACGCCGTGAGCGCTGGCGGCAAGGCGATACCATTGCCGGCCGGGCCCATGGGCCAGCGGTCATTGTCATGCAGGTGGTTGGCATACAGCAGCAAGGTCTTGGGCTGCCAGCTACTAACCTGGATCGCCGCCAGCAGTGCCTGGGTGGCGGCGACGTGATCGCTATGAGGGTCGAGTTCGGGGTGTGGGGTGACCACCACGCCGGGGCGGAAATGCTCCAGCAGGGACACCAGATCAGCCTGCAGATTATGCCCCGTCGGCTGGCCATCGGCGTCTGCGGGCAGGCTCAGCGGGTTGTGCTGACGCACGCTGCGGATATCACTTTCGCCTGACTCGCGAGACGCCAACACCTGTGTCGGCGCCGCCAGCATGGCCGGCAGTTGCAGACAGTAATAGCCCAGCTGTACGCAGCGCTGCTGGGCCACGCCGCCCCAGAGCGGCACGGCCAGGCTGTCCCAGGCGCGCAGGCGGCCTTTCAGCTGCGCAGCAGCAGCCTTGTCCAACCCTAATAAGTGCTGATAGGCCTCGGCCTCGATCTCACCCTGGGTCAGGGTGACGATGCTGACTTGCGCGGCCTGACTGTACAGGCCAAAGGCCGCCAACTCGGCATCATCGGCATGGGGAGCGATGATCAGCAGCGATTGCTGGCGATAGTCGGGAGAACTGCAGACATGCAGGGTGGCGCTGGCAGCCAGCCGACAGAAGCGCCCGCGCAGCTGCAATTGACCGGCCTGCACCGCTGAAAGTTGGCCGGACAGATTGAGGTAGCGCGCGCCACTCACGCCGCGCTCAAAGTCCTGACGGTCGTCGCCCAGCAGCACATAAGGATCGAGCCAGCGGCCCAGCCAGGTGCTGCGCACCTGCACTTGCAGGATCAGGGTATCGCCAGCCGGCACGTCACCGGCCAGTTGCAGACGGCCCGCCACAAGGGTGGCGGCAACGCTCGGCGTGCCGGCGGGGAAGACGTACTGGTAATCCTCGTCCGAGGCATAGAATAAATGATCGGCAAACCAGGCTTCATGAGCGATCCAGCCCAGCAGCACGGCCAGCGGCAGCAGCCACCAGGCCACGCTGAACGCCAGAACCAGCAGGCCCAGCAATGCCAGAACCAGGGCAATACGCTTGTTGCGCCGATGCCGTTTCAGCAACTGCTGCTTGCGCGCACTCATCGCCTCACACCTGATAGACCGGCTGGCGGTTGCACCAGCGGTCTTTGTATTCACGGTCAGCGCGACCGAAGGAATAACGCAGCGGCTTGCCCAGCGCCCGCGCCTCGCTCCAGGCGTTTTGCGTGTTAACGAAACTAAGCACGCTACCAGGACTGAATTCACGGTTCTGCGGGTCGACGCCGCCGTTGATGTATTCAAGGCTGACCCACTGCGGGGCCTCGACACGGTAGAGAATCTGGATCGCTACCGGCTGGTCTTGCAGGTAGATCAACGAGCCGGTCATAAACTCGCGCAGCAGCGCGAACACCTCGGCCAGACGATCCTTGCCGGTGGCCTCGAAACCCCAGCGGCGCTGGAACAGCTCGGCATATATGCTTGCCTGCTCGACGGCGCTCAGCTCCAGCATCGGCCGAATCACGCCGCCCGCCTCTTCCAGCAGGCGTTGTTCTCGGCGCTGGTTGTAGCGGAATTTCTTGCTGTATTCCTCCGGCTCGCGGGCCAGCGCCAAGCCTTCCGGCTGCTCGCGCAGGGTGCTGAATTGCACGGCATTCAGCGCCGACACATAGCGTGCCTGATGGCGTAGCGGCGCTCGCGCAGAGGGGGCTGCCGGCAGGATGATTTCTGCGTTACCCAGATCAAACAGACCGCGCTGACCGTGCCGCTTGAGCACATCCTTGGACAGCGCCAAATGGCGCCCCCAAGCCGGTAACGCCGCCTGCAACTCGCCATGCTCCAGCCAACCGAGGTAGCGCACCGGGATGCCGGCCAGGCCAGCCAGACGCTCGACCACCAGGGGATGGGTCGCCACGCTGCCACCGAAGCGCTGCCAGGCATCGGCATAGGCGCTCGCACCAATAGGCGTCCAACCGCGTTCACGCCATGCAAGTAATCGATTGAGGATCAAGCCGGCAACTCGACAGTCAACTCCTCGCCACCCTCTTCGAACTGGCGGGCGTGCAAGCGGGTGTAATAACCGTTCTGCGCCAGCAGCTCGGCGTGGTTACCACGTTCGACGATGCGACCCTGATCCATCACCAGAATCAGGTCGGCCTTCTCAATGGTGCTCAGGCGGTGAGCGATCACCAGCGTGGTGCGGCCCTGTATGACCTTGTCCAGCGCACCCTGGATATGCCGCTCGGACTCGGTATCCAGCGCTGAGGTGGCCTCGTCGAGAATCAATACCGGCGCGTTCTTCAACAGCGCCCGGGCAATCGCCAGACGCTGGCGCTGGCCACCGGACAACAGAACGCCGTTCTCGCCCACAAGGGTCTCGTAGGCCTGCGGCATCTTCTCGATAAATTCGTCGGCATAAGCAGCCGCGGCGGCCTGCTGGATATCCGCCAGGGGCGCGCCAGCCAGGTCGCCATAAGCAATGTTGTTGGCCACGGTGTCGTTAAACAGGGTGACCTGCTGAGTCACCAGGGCAATGTGCCGGCGCAGGTTGCGCAGGGTGTAGTCCTCGACATCCACACCATCCAGCAGGATCTGCCCTTGCTCATGGTGATAGAAACGCGGCACCAAACTGGCCAGGGTCGACTTGCCGCTGCCGGAACGACCGACCAGGGCCACCATCTGCCCCGGCTCGGCGACAAAGCTGATGTCGTGCAGCACCGGTTTGTCGGTGCCTGGATATTGGAAACTCAGGTTACTGACTTCCAGACGACCATTGCCGCGCTCACGCTCGACCGTGCCGTTATCCACTTCACTCGGCTCATCCAGCTGCTCGAAGATACTTTCGGCACCCGCCACGCCCTTCTGCACGGTCGAACTGACTTCCGACAGTTGGCGAATCGGCTTGGGCAACAAGCCGGCCATGGTGATATAGGCCACCAGATCACCGGCCGACGCATCGCCGCGCAGGAACAACACCAAGAACATCACTACAGCCATGGCGCTGTACGTCACCAGCTGCAGCATTGGCGTATACACCGCGCCCGTTTTAACCATCCGTAGCTGCTTGTCGGTGTTGCTCTGGCTGGCACTGTAAAAGCGCTCTTGCTCATAGCCTTCGCCGCCAAAGCTGCGCACCACTCGGTAACCCTGAATGGTCTCGGAAGCCACATGAGTGACATCCCCCATGGCCACCTGGATCTTCTTGCTCTGCTTGCGAAACTTCTTACTCGTGCTGCTGACCATCAAACCAATCAACGGCAGGATTGCCAGCATCACCAAGGTCAGTTTCCAGTTCATCCACAGCAATGAGGCAAACAGGAATACCACGGTCATGCCTTCGCGAATCACCACCTTGATCGCATCGGTGGCGGCGCCTGTGACCATGGTGACGTTAAAGGTGATGCGCGAGATCAGGTGCCCGGAGTTGTGGCTGTCAAAATAACGATTGGGCAGCACCAACAGTTTATTGAACAGGGCTACGCGCAAGTCATGCACCAGGCCCAACGACACTCGGGCCAAAAAGAAGTTACCCAGAAAGGAGCCGAGCCCTTGCCAGGCCGCGATCAGCACGATCAGCAGCGGCACGGCCTGCAGCAACGGCAAGCTGGGCAAGTAGTCATTGGGCGGAAACAGGCTGGCCTCGGGATTGGACAGACCATCAACAAAATACTTGAGGATGTAGGCCAGCATCGGCTGGGTCGAAGCAAAAATCAGGAAGCCGACGATGCTCAGCAAAAACATGCCGATGTAAGGACGCACATAGCCCAATAAACGCCGATACACCTTCAGGCTTGAGGCCTGTTCTACAGACACTTCAACCGCACTCATCTTCGACTCGCCATTTCTACACAGGCCGGCATCTTAACACTTGCAGCCCTGGCCACTAAGGCCAACGCCAAGCCAACCGGCAACCAGGTCAAAAACCACTCGGCACGCGGGGTGCCCCAAATACTGGCCGCATCAGTCTGCACCGCCACACTGGCCAGCATCACGGAGCCGAGCAACAAACGCCCCTCCAAAGTAGCCCGCTCACGCCAACCGACCAACAGTGTGCAGAGCCAGACCGCCAACCAAAGCAACAAACCCACCAGCCCCAGCTCGATACCTACATGGGTGAGCAGGTTGTGCGAGTGATCGAAGCCCGTCGGATAGCTTACCGTCACAACCCGATAATCCGTGCCAACTCCCAGCCCCTGCCACGGGTGCTGGAAAATCATCTTGACACTTTCGACAAAAATCTCCGGACGATAGGAGACTCCCCGCTGCATAAACCACGAGTTGAACAGCAGGAAACCAATACTCGCCGCCCCCGCAACACCACCTGCAATCAACCACGCCCGCCGCCCCGATGACCAGATCGGCATGGACAGCACAGAGAACAGCAAAGCCAGACAGGCTCCACGACTTTGCGTCAACACCACGAAACCGAACAGCATCAGCAGCACCAAAGCCCAGACTGCTCTTGCCAGCAAGCCACGAGGAATGAACTGCAACCCCCAGACAGCCGCCAAGGCCATTACATAGCCGCCAAGGATCGGATGAGCCGCCTCACCTATTCCGCCGAGACGCTCACCAAAAGGCCGCACATGGGAATAGAAGTGCAGATAGAGGCTCCATAACGCCGCCAACGCCAGCCCAATTGTCGACACGCGCAGTAGCCAACCAATAGCGTGCGGCCTGACCACCTGAAGCATCGGAAAGACGGCTAGGAAAAGCATTACATAGACAATTCGCTTCACTGGCTTGAGCGGCTCTTCTGCCCCAGTCCAAAACAGGCTCAGTGCGGCCCAGGCGCACCACGCCAGCAGCGCCGTACAAAAAAGCCGGTTCTCACGCCACAACGTCAGCCATAGGTTCCGACTGCCCCAAAGCGCGACAAGCGCTGGCAGCCATACGCCCAGCGCAATACCTTGCTGATAGAGCTTGTTGCTCGGTGCCCAGGCAATGCCCACAAGAAACCACAACAATCCGGTCAAAAGAGTCAACTGTATCCAGCGCCGTTCGTACATTCGCGTTTCTAATCTCATTCGACCACGGGCCTGCAAGGCCCCATAGAAAGACAGGTTCCATTAATCGCGGGTATTCTAAGGCCTTATTTTGTTAAGTGCGCCGATAGAACAATGAATTCCCGCCCGCAGCTTCTCTACCTCGCCTTTGGCACCAAGACCTACCAGCTTGAAGCCATCTTCAGTATCGCCACCGCCTTTGCGCGGGCGGGCAGTGCATCTGAACGCGAGTTTGATGTTCAGGTTTTCACCGACAGTCCGGCGCTCTATGCACAACTCCCCGTGCAACTACACAGCATCAACCCCGCATGGTCCGGCCCCCACAACTACCATTTCCGGCTCAAGCATGAAGCCTTGCGCCAAGCACTTGGCGACTGCGAACAAGCGATCCTGATCGATACCGACACCTTCTTCCACGCCTCACCCATGGCGCTATTCAAGCGTGTCAAACAAGGGCACCTGCTGTGCAATGCCATAGGTAAAGCCCTTGAATACCCGCCGCAAACGGCATTTCTCAATGAGCTCTATGCTCGCAATCTGGCAGATCGCAGCCTGCGACAAACCAACTCCGGCGTAATTGGCCTGGTGCGGCAAGACATTGGCACCCTGGATCGTTCTATTGCGCTGATGGATGAACTCTACGAGACCGCGGGCGGCACCTACACGCTGGAAGAGCTCTGCCTGGCCTTGGCGGCCCACCGTCAACTTGAGCTGAACGAGTGCACCGACCTGATTCATCATTACTGGAGCCGCAAAGCCCAGTTCCGCGCCAAAATTACCGCCTGGTACAACAAGCACCAACAGCATCTGCTGAGCAACGAAGCGCTAGCAGACGCCCTCAGCATCAATGATCGCCTGCCACGGCCAGCGCAACCTTATCGCGGCCTGCAGAAACTCATCAGCCTGCTGGTTCCCAGCGCACAGCGTCAGTTTGTCCGCGAGGCACTCTATGGTTGCTACCGCTACAGCAATGAGTTCGATCAAGCCTGCTCAAGCGTCTGGTGGGAAAAGGCCTTGAGCAATGCCGAGGAGCGCCTAAAGCGCCCGTTGAGTACCAGCGAACTGCAGGCATGGCTGGCCAATAAACCTCTGCGCCTGATGGCCGGACGCTATTACCCAGCATTGTGCGATCACCTGAGCAAACATCTGCAGAGCCGCTGAACAGTGATGCGCTCGTGCACATAGGGGCGGCAGAAAGTGCCAAAATGCACAGCCGAGTGATACCGCAACACCCACCTCAACAGCCAAGCACAGCAGACATACGACCAATGCTCCAGCGCTCACACCTGAATAACGCCGAACTCAACGCCTTGGTCGCCAAAGCCACGTTGATCGAGTCAGACAGCTATGGCCCTAAGGTCTATCGCCTCGACAACGGTGAATACCTCAAGTTGTTCCGGCGTAAGCGCCTGCTTTCTTCGGCATTATTGGTTCCTTACTCCGTGCGTTTTTGCCGCAATGCCGCACAACTGCAAAGCCTCGATATTCCAACGATCGAACCTCTGGCCTTGTATCAGTTGGCAGACAGCGCCTGGACTGCCGTGCACTATCGCGCCTTGGCTGGACACACACTCAAGGACCTCAGCAAGCAGGCCGGGCATTCGAGCTTCGATTTTTTGCCCGAGCTCATCGCGTTTTTTCATACCTTGCATGACAAAGGCATCTATTTCCGCTCATTGCATCTGGGCAACATCGTGCTGACCCCGGAGCAGCGCCTCGGCCTGATCGACATCGCGGATCTCAGCTTCCAGCGGCGCCCCATCTCGAAAAGCAAGACTCGCCGCAACCTTGCGCATTTCAAACGCTATTTAAAGCACGAAGGCCTGCTCGAGCACTTCCCGTATCAAGCCCTATATGACGGGGTAGTAAACGGCTAATCAGGCACGCTGCAACAGCTGCCTGCACACCGTTTGAAAGGACGCCCAAGCACTTTCCGGGGCAAGCGCCTCAACCTGATCACGGGCGAGCTGTGACATTGATCCCGCTAATACCTGCGAGATCGCAGCCTGCCAGGCTTGCGCCGTGTTGCCAGCAACAAATCCAGCATCAATAGCCAGCTGCTCACGAAAAACCGGCAGATCGCTGGCGAGCACCGCAACGCCGGCAATCACCGCCTCTTGCAGCACCAAGCCGAGCCCCTCTTGCTCTGAGGGTATGCAGAGCAGATCAAAGGCCCGATAACAGCTCACGGCCTGCGCAACGTGCCCCGGCAACAGCACTTGTTGCTGCAAACCATAAGCCGCTACCAACGCCTCTAACTCCTTGCGCTGCGGCCCTTCGCCAAGAATCACCAGCTGCAGGGCGGCATTAGCCTGCAGCAGCGGAGCAACCGCTTGCAGCAAGCAGACAAAGCCCTTTTCCGGCACCAATCGACCAACGGCGCCCAACAGCAAAGACGAGGACGTGGCCAAACCCAAGGCCTTGCGCGCATCGTCACGGGACAGCAGCGCAGCGCGAAAAAAGCCTGGATCAAGCGCATTGCGAACCCCGAGCACAGGCAACTGCACCTGACGGACAACGTCCTCACTCAAGGTCCTGGATACCGCCAAAAGGCGTAGCCGCTGAGCAGGAAAACCCCGTAACAGCCTTACCTCGGCCGCTCGCAGACGCTTGACGCCATGGAAGACCACAACCACTTGAGTCGCGGGCAGGCTGCGCAGCAAAGGTAAAAAATAACGCGCAACACCTATGCCATCGAGCATCACCAAGCGCGGCGCTTCACGCAAAAGGCGGCGCTTTAAACGCGCCCGATCATAAAGCCGTCGCAACACCTGCCAACCACGGCCCTTGAGCCGCGACGAGGACAAGCCAAGCGACTCCACGGCGCCAATCGTCTGCAGCGGCGCTGAATTTCCCGGCAGCAAAAGCCAAGAGCTCACCATCTCCTGAGCATCTGCAAAGGCCAGGATCTCGCGATGAACTTTGTGCGTTGACAGGTAGGCAGCGCCCCCCGCCCACATGACATTCAAGATACTCATGCACCCCCCAGGCACACTGGCTCCGCGCCCCGTTAAGCCGCTCGGCGCGCGCGCCAGCGCTGCCACCAGTTCAAGTGACGAGGGGCACGCAGAGGTGGACGCATGGCTTCGACTATTTGCCGTCCCAACTCAGCGAAGCTGTAGCGCGTTTCTGCCAACTGGCGCCCTTGCTCGGCAATCGTTTGAGCCAGCCGAGGGTCGCTACGCAACAACCGCAATTTGTCCTGCAGCTCAGCCACATTGCGATAGAGAACAATGTTGTGCATATCGACAAACCCCAGCGCCGCGTTTTCTTCCGCACCCTGATCGAAAGCCAACAGCACGCAGCCACAAGCCATGGCCTCGAAGTTCTTAATCATGTACTCGCCCATACCCACATCGGCACTGACGAAGAAACGAATGCGGTTCAAGGTCGCCAGATAGTCCGCACCGGATTTGGTACGGGTAACCACCAGGTTTTCGACCTGCGCCAACTCATCCAGCAGCGCCTTGCGCCCGCTGTAAGCCACGCTATTGGTACTACCGACGAACGCCAACTCAATATCCCGCTCGCCAGACGAGCAATGCAGCAATGCCTGGTCATAGCCCTTGGGCACGAAACAGGCATCCACACCTTCCGCCAGCAGACGCTGCACCACCATGTAACCCGAGCTGATAACTCGGGCCGAAGGCAATTGCCGGTAGTGCTGGGAAAACTTTCCGGTGTATTTGCAAGAGATGTAGTTCTGATAAGCATCGTGTTCGAGGATCACCAGATTCGGCAGGCTGGCAATAAAGCCCACCTGCCGAACCTCCTGTTTGAAACGCAAGAAGAACACGATGCGATCATAACGAGGGACATCAACTTCACGCTTGAAGTAGCCCTTCAAGTCCGCCTGATCCTCCCGCGACAGCCAACGTAGATCGCACTCACAGTGCGCCTGTACGCCCTCATAAAGACGATCAAGGATTGCCCGCTGCTCTTTCTGCACCAAAAATAGAACTTTCATCGACAATCCTTTATTTGCTCTGCTCGTGCAGCAGCTCATGACAACCCTGGCGACTTAGGCTCATGCGCCGATAGCCTGCCCTTTCGATGCGCTCCAAGCTGCGCTGCTCGGCAACAAATGCCTCCGGCTGAGGCAACGGCAGGCGCAACAACTGCTCTAGCGGCATATCCCACCAAGCACTCGCCAGCAAATCAGCAATCAGCTCTGGTGAGTGCCGGTACTTGATGACACGCGCCGGCACGCCAGCGACGATGGCGTAGGGTGGTACATCGCGGGTGACTACCGCTCGCGTAGCGATTACCGCCCCCGTTCCAACCTTTACCCCTTCCATGACCATCGCATCACGCCCGATCCACACATCGTGGCCAAGCTCTGCGGGGGCAATGCCGCCTTCGTATGGGAAATTGCTATCGGTAAACTGAAACGGATGGGTACTGACCCAGTCGAGTGGATGTGCCGCCTTATCCTGCCCGAGGATGACGCCATTGCCGATGGAGCAGAAGCGTCCGATCCGGCTGATGTTGAACAATTCACTGCCACTGCGGATATAAGTCAGCGCCCCCACACTCAAGTCCCGAGACTCCAAGCGGACCCGACCGATGGTCACCCCCTCCTCCACCTGCAGAACGGCTTTCTTGCGCAGCGTATGCAGATCGCCCGAAAACTTTACCCCTCTGCGGCGCAACCAATGGTGCCAGAACAGGGCATTCAGGTATCGAAACAAGGCCATATCCTTCCCGATGAAAAGCGCACTAAGGTGAAACGACACTGTTACCGCAAAGATTTCGGCTCATTGCTCACGCGCAATGCTCTGCAGCATCGGTAAATGCCAAAACACGCGGCGTGTGGCGGAGTCAGAAAACATGTTCACAATGCGATCGTGTAGCGCCTCGACAAAGCCTGCTTGAGACTGCGGCCTGTCAATCGCCATACGCATCAAGCGCTGCCCAAGCGCCTGCGCTGAACCCAGCGCAAACAGCCACTCAGACTCACCGACCACTTCCCGCCCGCCACCACAATCGCTGCAAATCACCGGCACTCCGGCGGCCATGGCTTCCAGCAGCACCATGCCGAAGGGCTCGTGATCAGAGGTCAGGGCAAACACGTCAAAGGCTTTGAAGTAGCGTCGCCCCTGAGCCACCTGGCCGAGGAAGCGTACCGAAGTGCTCACTCCTAATTCAGCAGCCAGGGCCTTGAGCTCCGCCTCCAGGCGACCGCTGCCCATGATCGCCAGCAGGCTGCCCGCAGGCAGTTGCGGCAGGGTCTGGGCGAAGCCGCGGATCAGCGTCGCCTGGTCCTTATCCGGGTGCAGGCGGCCGACGTTGCCGACCACCCAGGCGTCCTGCGGCAAACCGAGATGGGCGCGGGCGTCGTCACGGCAAACCTGCTCGGCTTGCACGGCGGCGATATCGATGCGGTTGTACAGGGTCTCGATGCGCTCGGCCGGCCAGCTGGGCAGGCAGGCGCGGATTTCATTGCGCACGGCGTTGGACACGCCGAGCAGCGCCAAGCGTTTGCGGAAGCAATTGGCAAACAGCTTGCGGCTAAGGCGCTGGTAATCGCCAAACCCGTGGTGCACGCCGATCACCGGCAAGTCAGTGCCGAGTAAGGCGACATAAATCGGCTTGAAGCGATGGGCGATGCAGAACTGGAAGTTGCGCCCAGCCACCAGCCGCTTGATATCGCGGATAGCCTTGAGCTTCAGGCCCCGCACATCGCGCGAACGGTAGTCGAGAAACACCACCTCATCAGAGGCCGAGCCACGCTCCACCTCGACGCTCGGCGCGCCGGTCAGGTAAACCGTGGTGACCTTGTACGGCGTGCCGACGAACAAGCTGGCGTACTGACGGGCGCAATCGAGAAAGGGCCCGTCATAACCGTGGCAAAACTGCAGAACCCGCAGTTCAGTTGGCGTCGTCATAGCGCTTGAGGCCATCCTTGACCACCAGGATGTCCTGCATGATCAGGTACTCAAGGTCCGAACCGAAGAACATGTCCAGGGCATCGGTCGGCGAGCAGATCATCGCTTCGCCGCGGCGGTTCAGCGAGGTGTTCAGCGACACGCCATTGCCGGTGAGTTTCTCCAGCTCCAGCATCATGTCGTAGTAGCGCGGGTTGTATTCGCGCTTGAGCACCTGGGCGCGGGAGGTGCCGTCTTCGTGCACCACTTCGCCAACGCGCTGCTTCCACTCGTCATTCACTTCAAAAGTGAAGGTCATGAACGGGCTCGGGTGATCGATCTTGAACATCTTCGGCGCCACCGTGTCGAGCATCGACGGGCAGAAAGGCCTCCATCGCTCGCGGAATTTGATCTGCGCGTTGATGCGGTCAGCAACACCCGGCACGCTCGGGCAACCGATGATCGAACGCCCACCGAGCGCCCGCGGGCCAAACTCCATGCGGCCCTGGAACCAGGCCACCGGATTGCCATCGACCATGATCTGAGCTATGCGCTGCGGCATGTTGTCGATCTGCGTCCACTGCGGCTTGTGGGCGTGGCGGGCGCAGGCGGCGATCACATCTTCGTTGCTGTACTCAGGGCCGAGATAGACGTGTTCCATCTTCTCCACCGGTACACCGCGCTTGTGCGAAACGTAGGCTGCAGCGCCCACGGCAGTGCCGGCATCGCCGGAAGCCGGCTGCACGAACAGCTCTTTGACTTCCGGGCGGGCAATGATCTTCTGGTTGAGTTTGACGTTCAGCGCACAGCCGCCGGCAAACACGATCTTGCCGGTTTCCTTGAGGATGTCCCCGAGGTAGTAATCCATCATCTGCAGCGCCAGCTTCTCGAACAGCGCTTGCATGCTGGCGGCGTAATGGATGTACGGATCGTCGGCGATATCGCCTTCGCGTTTCGGGCCCAGCCACTCGATCAGTTTGGGCGAAAAGTAGAAGCCCTTGCCTTTCTCTTTGTAGCGACGCAGGCCGATAACGTTGGCGTACTCGGTGTTGATCACCAGCTCGCCGTTCTCGAAGGTGGCCAGGCGGGAGAAATCGTACTTGCTGGCATCGCCATACGGCGCCATGCCCATGACCTTGAACTCGCCGTCGAGCATCTCGAAACCGAGGAACTCGGTGATCGCGCCGTACAGGCCACCGAGGGAATCCGGATCGAAGAACTCCTTGATCTTGTGGATCTTGCCGTTCTCGCCGTAGCCGAAGAAGGTGGTGGCGTACTCACCCTTGCCGTCGATGCCGAGGATCGCGGTTTTCTCCTTGAAACCCGAGCAGTGATAGGCACTGGAAGCGTGCGCTAGGTGGTGCTCAACCGCTTCGATTTTGACTTTTTTCAGGTCGAAACCCAGCTGCTCCAGGCACCAGTTGATCTTGGTGCGGTAGCGCTTGTAGCGGCGGTTGCCCATCAGGATCGCATCGAGGGCGCGGTCCGGCGCGTACCAGTAACGCTTGGCGTAGTGCCAGCGGGCTTTGTCGAAGATGCTGATCGGCGCGAACGGGATCGCTACCACATCAACATCGCTCGGCTTGATCCCAGCTTGTTCCAGGCAGAACTTGGCCGACTCGTAGGGCATGCGGTGTTTGGCATGCTTGTCGCGCACGAAGCGTTCTTCTTCTGCTGCGGCAATCAGCTTGCCGTCGATGTACAGGGCCGCAGAAGGGTCATGGCTCAAGGCGCCGGACAGGCCGAGGATGGTCAATGCCACAGGTGTTAGCCTCTTTCAGGGCAGGTGCCGGGCACCTGCGGTAAGCGTTGGTCGAGCAGCTTGAACAGCCTGGAGTCGGCTGGCCAGTTGCGCAAAAATCGTGCACGGTCGCGCTCGTAGGCGCGGGCAAAACTGCGGTCACTGTGGTGCTGACGCATGGCGTCCAGATCGATCAGTGACCAGCGGCCGTTGTCCCAGAAGACGTTATAACCCTTGAGGTCGCCATGGCTGATGCGCTCGCGCAACAACGCGGCAAACAGTCCATCCAGCGCCTGCAACTCCGCTTCTGGCGGCCCTTCCAGCCCGGATGACAGATCAAGATAGGGCTGGAAGCGGGCGATTATATCGTGCCCGGGCAGATATTCGGTAATCAGCAACGCCGGGCCGCGTAACCAGCACCAGCGCCGCTCCAGCACCGCCAGTGGCTGCGGCGTGGCAATACCAAGCAGACTCAGGCGATGGCCCTCGCGCCAACTGTGCCAGGCGCGGCTCGGACGCCAGAAACGTTTGCACCAGTGGGCGAGGTTTTTGATGTTGTAGCGTTTGACCAGCAGCGGCTGACCGTTGAGCTCAACCCGCGCCACCGTGGCCGCGCCGCCGCCCTTGAAGCGATGACCGCTGGCGATAAAAGCCTCCGGCGCCGCCAGCAACGGCTGCAACTCGGCTTCACGGTCACGGCGCACCACCCGCAGGCCGAAGGCGCCGATCTTGGCGCTGAACAGGCTGCAATCACGACCAATTTTCTTCAGGTAGTCGCGCAGGCGCCAGCGCCGCACCTTGGCCACTTCCTTGAGCAAGGCCTCAAGCGGCAAGCCGTGGGCGCTGTTGGCCAGCAGGTAGTGAATCAGCACTTCCTCCAGCGACTCCTCACCCATCGGCGGCAACTGGGCGAACAGCACGCCGAGGTTTTCCAGCACCTTGTCTTGGCTAAGCGGCTGACCGGGAACCTGCCCGTGCACGCCACCGCCATCGATCAGAAACAGCTGGCCGTCACGCTGCAGCAGGTTGTCCAAGTGCAGGTCGGCCTGCCACAGGCCGCGTCCATGCAGTTGGCCGATTACGCACAGGGCACTGGCCAGCAGAGCCTGACGCGGTTCGTTCAGCTCATCGCCAACACCCTGTTCAGCCCAGGCGGCAGCCAGGCTTTGCGCGCCATCGAGGTAATCGAACAACAGCCACCCACCGCCGTCATGCTGCCCTTCAGCCAGCAACTGCGGGGTATTTAGGCCTTGTTCGGCAAGCAGACGCGCACCCTGCACTTCACGCTGAAAATGCCGCGCAGCCTTGCTGCCCACCAGCAATTTGGCCAGAACCGCACGACCACGCCAGATGGCTCGGCCGACATAGCGCTGACCCGGCAATACGCGCAGCAAGCTATGCAGCTCAAGGCTCTCGCCGTTAGCCAGGTCGATCGACAGTGGTAACGTCCGCGCCCGCCCGGCACGAGCCAGTTCAACCAAAGTCACCGGCGCGCCTCCTTGTTACGCTGCCGCGCCCCCAGGCGCTGGCACCAACGTAAGGCATCTGCATCGCCCCCCAGATAAGCGGCCACTAGCTGACGCACCTCTGCTTCGCTCCAAGCTCCGGCACGGCGCAGCAACGGCTCTAGGTCCTTGATCCGGTCACGCTCGCCGAACCACAGCGGCCGGGTCTTTTCCAGGTCAATCAGCTGTGCGTGGAAGCCATCTACCTGTTCACGCAGGAAGATATGCTTGGGATAGAAGCAGCCATGCACCTGCCGCGCCTCGTGCAGGCGCCGGGCCAGCTCGCCACAGGCCTGCACAATGGCCAGGCGCTGGGCGACAGGATGGGATTCCCAACCCTGCAGCCAGCTGTCGAGGTCACGCCAACCATCCAGGGCACGAGTCAGCAGGATCGCGCATTGTTTGCCGGCCAGCCGGCGCTGGGCAAAAAACGCCGCCTGCAAGGCCGGAATGCCGAGCTGACGGTAGCGTTCAATGTTGCGCAGTTCGCGGGCGAAGGTCGGCTCGCCCAACGGATGACGCAGGCTGCGGGTCAGGTGATTGCTCTGCCGCTTGAGGTAATAGGCGTGCTCGCCCAACTGCAGGCGTGACACCGTGCTGTAGCCACCGCGCTCGGTATTGGGCTCGTCCACCGCCTCCAACTCCAGCGCCCACAGGGCTTCGAAGCTGTCCAACTGGTGGGCGGCGAGAATCGCGCGATCCTCGGCGGCGATAAAATCACTCATTCGCGGCCCTCGAAAAAACCGATGATCTTGCGCAATCGTTGCTTGTCCGAAGTATTCAAACGCTGCCGACCGCGGTACTGCAGGTAAAAGCGCAGGCGCTGGGTGCACGACAGGTGCTGTTTGGCCACTTTATCCAGACAGGCGAGGTCCTTGATGATCCGGTAGCGCAGGGCTGGCCCCCACCAAAAACTGCCGGACGGGCAGTCGATCAGAAACAGCTCCGCCGCCGGATTGACCAGCAGGTTGCGCCACTTCAGGTCGTTATGGGTGAAGTGCTGGTCGTGCAGGGTGCGGGTGGCCTGCGCCAGTTGCTGACTGATGCCGGCGACCCAGTGCCGGTCAGCCAGGCGCGGATCACCGCGTTGAGCCAGCACCGCCAGGTCCTCGGTGCCCTGCAGGTCACGGGTGATCAGCGCGCCACGAACAAAGGCGCCCACCTTGCGCTCCAGGCCATAGGCAACGATCGGCGCAGTAGCGATGCCCCACTTGGCGAAATATTTGAGGTTCTGCCATTCAGCTTTAACTCGCGGCCGCCCCAGGTAGCGGCGCAAACCCTTGCCGGCGCCCCAATAACGTTTGACGTAATAACGCACGCCGGCGCGTTCGATGCGGATCACTTCGGACAGCGGGTCCTTGGTAATGCGCTCGCCCTGCAGGGCGAACACCGCGTCCAGGCTGCCAAAATCCGCAGCCAGCGCGGCAAAGGCCGGATCCAGGGTCCAGCCCGCCATCAGAGCGCATCCCCGTAGCGCTGCTTGCGGGCGTACAACTTGGCTGCCTTGGCTTCCAGCCAGGCCAGCAGCCGCGCTTCGTCACGCAGAACCTGGCGCAACGGCAGTTGAAAATAACCGCGCAGAAAACGCAGCTTGTCGCGCTGGGTCAAGCCGATATCCAGCGCCGAGAAATACAGCGCAGCCAAGTCCTTGTCGCGCCAGCGGCGGGTGATGCTGACGCGGGTCTGGGCGCGGTGCAGATCGATCACCGACAGGCGGAAATCTTCCGCCGTCACCGGTTTATCGGTGTGCAGCAGGAAGTGGCAGATATAGCAGTCGCGGTGATTAACCCCGGCGCGGTGCATGCCGCCGACCATCTTCGCCACCTCGCTAATCAACGCACGCTTGAGCTTGACCGGCGGCGGCTGCTTGACCCAGTCGAGGCTGAAGTCTTCCAGGCTGATGGTCGGCGCCAGCTCTTCGGTGACGATAAACGAATGCTGCTGCGCCGGATTGCTGCCGCGGGCGCCGAAAGCCACGGCGGTCATGGTCGCTACGCCGACCTCGGTCAGACGTTCGATCGCCAATAATTCCTGGGTCGCACCGAGCACTGGCAGCTTGGCGGTGAGCAGATTTTTGACGATTTCACCCCAGCCAATGCCGCGGTGAATCTTGACGAAATAACCGCGCCCGTCGACCTCGGTGCGCAGCGTGCGGCGGCCTTCCAGCTCACGGTAAACCACGCCCTGCAACGCCTCGACAGCGACAAAGGGATCGCGCCCGGCCCACAGGGATTTGAACGGTTCGCTCAACAGCAGCTTCATGGACGGTCCGCCAGAATCACATCAGCCGCGTGCTGCGGCATGGAATACAGGTCCGCCGAATCAGCGAACGCCAGGCCATTACGGCCCCACTGGGCGCGGGCGGCGTCATCGGCGAGCATCGCCGCCAGCTGCTGATTCAGCTCAGCCTGGACAAACGGCTCGCTCAACACGCGACCACAATCGGCCTCGGCAATGTAGTGGGCATAGCCGCACACGGCGCTGACCAGCACCGGCAGCCCAGCCACCAGTGCCTCCAACAGCACGGTGCCGGTGTTTTCGTTGTAAGCCGGGTGGATCAGCAAATCAGCCCCCAGCAGGAAGCGCGGAATATCGCTGCGACCCTTGAGGATTTGTACCTGCTCGGACAACCCCTGCGCCTTGACCTGCAACAGGAACGGCGTCGGGTCATCCTGACCGATGGCGATCAGCCGGGTGCGCCGCTTGAGTTCCCGCGACAAGCTGGCCAGAGCTTTGAGACTGCGATCCAGGCCCTTGGTCTTGAAGCCCGAGCCGATCTGCACCAGCAGCAGCTCGTCGTCCTCCAGCTTGAACTCGCGACGGAACTCGGCACGAATCTCAGCGGCATTGGCCGGCGCGCGACGGTCCTGGGTAATCCCCGGTGGCAGCAGGTGAAAGCGCTCGGCAGGAGTGCCGTAATGTTTGACGAATAACGGCTGCTGCACCTCGGAAATCATCAGAATTTCCGTCTTCGACTCGAGGGCAAACACCGCCCGCTCGTAGTCGGCGAAGTGCTTGTAGCGGCCCCAGCGGCGGTACAGGCTGTTGCGCAAAGTCTGCGCCTTGTCCTCGAAGCAGCCGTCGGCGGCGTAGTACACATCCAGGTTCGGCATCTTGTTGAAACCGATCACCCGGTCAACCGGGCGCTTGGCCAGGTCGGCCTTGATCCAGGCCGTGAGTTTCTCGTTGCGATGATGATTGAACAGCGCCTTGACCGGCACCACCACCACCTCGAAACCAGCCGGCACCTCGCCCTCCCAGATCGGGGTGTACACGCGAATGGCGTGGCCACGCTGCTGGCACTCCAGGGCGATGCGCATAAAGTCGCGCTGCAGGCCGCCGAACGGGAAGTATTTGTAGAGCACAAAGGCCAGTTGCATCAGTGGCTCTCCAGACTGGCCAAGAGACGGTCCAGCTCGGGCGCCACGCGGGCGGCATCCAGACCGTCGAAACAGGGTTGATGACGATCACCGCCGCCGGCCAACGGGCCCGTGGCGCACAGGTGAACCTGGCCTCGCCCGTAGGCGCCGACTTTAAGCGGCAAGGTGGGGCCGTAGAGGGAAATACTCGGCACATCCAACGCCGCAGCCAGATGGCCGAGACCGGTATCCACCGCCACACAGGCGCGAGCGCCGGCGATCACCGCCGCCACGGCACGCAGATTCAATTTGGGCAGTACGCTGGCGTGCTGCAGACCGGCGGCGATGCGCTCGGCTCGGGCCTGTTCAAGCTCGCTGCCCCACGGCAGGCGCACGGTCAGGCCACGGCTGTCGAGGTGTTCGGCCAGGGCGCGCCAATCAGCCTCTGGCCAGTGCTTGCTGGCCCAGGTGGTGCCATGCAGGAACAGCACATAAGGCTCGGCCGCCGCCTCACCGGCCATGGCGCGACGATCCAGGCCATAGTCGCCGACCGACTGAGGCAGCGAATAACCCAGCGCCTGGGCGAACAACTGGCGCACTCGCTCCACCGCATGCTGACCCCAAGCAACCGCACAAGGGCGGTCATAACAGCGACTGGCCAGCGGCTCGCGCGCCGAGGCACGATCCAACCCGGCCACAGGCGCATTGACATAGCGGGTCAGCAGCGCGCTTTTCAGCAGGCCCTGAGCATCGATCACCAGGTCGTAGCGGCCTTCACGCAGACGCTGTTTGAACGTCGCCCACTCACCGTTCTTCCAGGTTTGCAGCAGGTTCTTGCGCCAACGGCGCAGCGCCACGGGGATCACCCGTGCCACGGCCGGATGCCAGCTCGGAATCTCGGCAAAGCCCTCTTCCACCACCCAGTCGAACTGAATGCCGGGGATCGCCCGCGCAGCATCGGTCAGGGCCGGCAAGGTATGGATCACATCGCCGAGGGAAGAGGTTTTGATCAGCAGTACCCGCAAACTATTCGACCTCGACCGGATCGGCGACCAGGCGATCCAGCGCCTCAATCACCGGACGCGGCTTCAGCTCGCGCAGGCAGTTGTAGTGGCCGAAGCGGCAGGTGCGCTCGAAGCAGGGGCTGCAGTCCAGGCCGAGACGAACGATCTCCACCTGCTCGGCCAGCGGCGGGGTGAACTGTGGCGAGGTCGAACCGTACACCGCCACCAGCGGCCGATTGAGCGCCGCCGCCACGTGCATCAGGCCGGAGTCGTTGGACACCACGGCGCCCGCGCACGACAGCAAGTCGATGGCTTCGGCCAACGAGGTGGCGCCGGACAGGTTCGTGCACTCCTCACGCAGGCCTGGGATCAAGCGCATGCGCAAGTCTTCGCCACCGGGATGGTCATTCTTCGAGCCGAACAACCAGACCTGCCAACCGGCACGGATTTTCAGCTCGGCAACCTTGGCGTAATGCTCGGCCGGCCAGCGCTTGGCCTCGCCGAATTCGGCGCCCGGACACAGCGCCAGCACCGGCCGATCCAGGCCCAGACCGAACTTGGCCAGGGTCGCGTCGCGGCTGGTCGGATCGATCTGCAAACTGGGCCGCGGATAGGGCTTAGGCAGCTCGGCACCCGGCTCGAAGGCTAGGGCCATAAAGCGCTCGATCATCAGCGGGTAGCGGTCTTTATCCAGAACGCGGATGTCGTTGAGCAGGCCGTAACGCAGCTCGCCCTTCCAACCGGTGCGCGTGGGGATGCCAGCAAAAAACGGCACCAGGGCCGATTTCAGCGAATTAGGCAGCAGAATGGCCTGATCGTACTGGCCCGCCAGGCCCTTGCCGATACGCCGGCGGGTGGCGATTTCCAGCACGCCATGGCCGAGCGGAAAGCTCAGGGTCTGGCGCACTTCAGGCATGCGTTCAAGAATCGGGCGGCTCCACTCGGGGGCCAGCACGTCGATGGCACACCCCGGATGGCGCTGCTGCAGACACTGAAACAGCGTCTGCGCCATCACCATGTCGCCTACCCAGCTCGGACCAATGATCAGAATATTCATGCGCGTTCCAGAAATGCGCAGGGAGGCGCGGAGCCTCCCTGTCTCGACCTAATGATCCTTACTTAACCAGCGTGCGCCACTCAGGGTGCGCACTGGTCTGCCCGGTAACCAGGTCGAAGTAGGCCTTCTGCAGGATCTCGGTGACCGGACCACGGCTGCCGATGCCGATCTGCCGGCCATCGACTTCGCGAATCGGCGTCACTTCAGCGGCGGTACCGGTGAAGAAGGCCTCGTCGGCGATATACACCTCATCGCGGGTGATGCGCTTCTCGACCACCTGAATGCCCAGCTCGGCGGCCAGGGTCAAAATGGTGCTACGGGTGATGCCGTTCAGGCACGAGGTCACTTCCGGGGTGTACACCACGCCGTTCTTGACCAGGAAGATGTTCTCGCCCGAGCCTTCGGCCACATAGCCTTCGGTGTCCAGCAACATGGCTTCGTCGGCACCGCCAGAAACGGCTTCCTGCAGGGCCAGCATCGAGTTGATGTAGTTGCCGTTGGCCTTGGCGCGGGTCATCGAGATGTTGACGTGGTGGCGGGTAAAGGAGCTGGTGCGCACCTTGATCCCGGTCTTCAACGCCTCGTCGCCCATGTAGGCGCCCCAGTGCCAGGCGGCCACGATGACCCGAACCTTCAGGCCGGTGGCGCGCAGGCCCATGGCTTCAGATCCGTAGAACACCATCGGCCGAATGTAGGCCGATTCCAGGTTGTTCTCACGCACGGCGGCACGGGTCGCCTCGTTGAGCTCTTCCTTGGTGAACGGCATCTTCATGTTCATGATGTGCGCCGAATCGAACAGTCGATCGGTGTGCGCCTGCAGGCGGAAAATGGCCGTGCCTTCGGGGGTGTTGTAGGCGCGCACGCCTTCGAACACGCCCATGCCGTAATGCAGGGTGTGGGTCAGCACATGGGTGGTGGCATCGCGCCACGGCACCAGTTCGCCGTCATACCAAATCACGCCATCACGGTCGGCCATCGACATAGTTGCCTGCTCCTCAGTGTTTGTTTGGGGTCTGCCTGGGCTATCAGTTCAAGCCCAACGCGTGCCAGATGCGCAGCACGCCGCGCCGCTCTGGGTGAAACTGGTCGCCACTGACCACGCCTGGCTGTTTCTGCAAGGCCTGTCGGTGGGCGGCCGCGCGGTAGGCCTTGTAAGCCTCCTGCAACAGCCGGACATCGTCGCTGGACATCAGCGCTGCTTCCTCCAGACCATCCAGAATGCGGATATTGTCGGTGTAACGCAGCAACTGCGGGTGCTCGCGCGACCACGCCAGGGCCGCGTATTGCACCATAAATTCGATATCAACGATACCGCCGGCATCCTGCTTGAGGTCGAACGGTGCCGCGGCCTCGAAGGCATTGGCGGCGGTACCGGCGGCGGTTGACGGGCTGCCGAGGTTGTCGCGCATCTTCGCGCGCATCTCGCTGACCTCGCCGCGCAAGGTGGGCAGATCGCGCTCGCGGCCCAGCACCTGGGCGCGAATTGCCTCGAAACCGGCCCCCACCCGCGCACAACCGACCAGCACCCGCGCCCGCACCAGGGCCTGATGTTCCCAGGTCCAGGCCTCGCCTTCCTGATAGCGGCCAAAGGCGCCCAGGGAGCTGACCAGCAGCCCCGAGGCACCGGACGGAC
Organism: Pseudomonadaceae bacterium; assembly: GCA_019747075.1. Classification (GTDB taxonomy): domain Bacteria; phylum Pseudomonadota; class Gammaproteobacteria; order Pseudomonadales; family Pseudomonadaceae; genus Aquipseudomonas. Next base: position 67,772 of record JAIERF010000023.1, on the reverse strand, counting down.
GCAGGCGCATATCGACCTCATAGAGCTGGCCGGAGTTGGTCTGCGCCGTCAGCAGGTGAATGATGCGCTGACCCAGGCGGGTGAAGAACTGCGCACCGTCGATGGGCTTGGCGCCGTCGGTTTCCGCCTGCGGATCGCCGTCATGGATAAACACCAGGTCGAGGTCCGAGCCATGGCCCAGCTCGATGCCACCGACCTTGCCGTAACCGACGATGATGAAATCCGGATCGCACTGACTGCCATCGGCGCGTTGGGGGGCGCCGTATTTGCTCACTGTCTGGCGCCAGGCCAGGGCCAGCACCTGTTCGAGAATGGCCTCGGCCAGCCAGGTCAGGTAATCGCTGACCTTCATCAGCGGCAAGGTGCCGGCAATTTCCGAGGCGGCCACGCGCAGGCGGTGGGCCAGTTTGAAGTGGCGCAGGGCCTCCATCTGCTGTTCCAGATCGTCCTCGGGAATGCGCGTCAGGCGTTCGCGCAACTCGGCGGCCAGTTCCGGCGCCAGCGGCGGCTTGAACAAGCGCCCCTCGTTGAGCAGCTCATCGAGCAATAAAGGAAAGCGGGTGATCTGCTCGGCAATCCACGGGCTGGCGGCGCACAGGCGCAGCAGCCGCTGAAGGGCCAGGGGGTTTTCCGTCAGCAGCACCAGATACGCCGAGCGGCGCACCACCGCTTCCACCAGAGGCAACACCCTTTCCAGCACCAGATCCGGGTTGTCGTGCTCGGCCGCCTGCGCCAGCAGGCGTGGGATAAAGGCGTCCAGGCGCTCGCGACCGAGACGCTGCATGGCTCGCACCTGGCCGCCATGACGCAGACCGTTGATGCGCTGCAAGGTCGCCGGGGCGTCGACAAAGCCAGCTTCCTGCAGCTGCCGGCACGCCGCCTCCTCATCCAGCGAGCCTTCCCACAGCGGCAGCCACTCGGCACCGATGCAACCGACCACCTCTTCGCCTTCGACCTCGTCCGGGTCGGCAATCACCTGACGGAAGTGCCAGTCGATGCGCCCACGCCAAACCATCAGTTGCTGGTGGAAGCTCGGCCAGTCGGCAAAGCCCATGATAAAGGCCACCCGCTCACGCTCCTGCTCGCCGTCCGGGAGCATCTGCGTCTGCCGGTCGTCCAGAGCCTGCAGGGCGTGTTCGGTGTAGCGCAGAAACTCGTAGCCCTCGCGCATCTCGGTGATCACCGCTGGCGGTAGATAGCCCTGCCCCTCCAGCACGCTGAGCACCTTGAGCAAGGGTCGGTGCTGCAAGCTGAGGTCGCGGCCGCCGTGGATCAGCTGAAAGGCCTGGGCGATAAACTCGACCTCGCGGATGCCGCCGGAACCCAGCTTGATGTTCTCGGCCATGCCCTTGCGCCGCACCTCCTGCTGAATCAACTGCTTCATCGCCCGCAGCGCTTCGATGGCGGAGAAGTCCAGGTAGCGCCGATAAACGAACGGCATCAGCATTTCCAGCAGACGCTTGCCGGCCTGCTGGTCGCCGGCCACCACCCGCGCCTTGATCATCGCGTAGCGTTCCCAGTCGCGCCCCTGGTCCTGGTAGTACTGCTCCAAGGCGTTGAAGCTGAACACCAACGGCCCGGACGAACCGTAGGGGCGCAGGCGCATGTCGACGCGAAAGACAAAGCCGTCGACGGTGATCGCATCCAGCGCCTTGATCAGGCGCTGACCGAGGCGGATGAAAAACTCCTGGTTATCCAGCGGCCGCTTGGCCGCGTCGGTTTCGCCGCCCTCGGCGAAGGCGAAGATCAGGTCGATATCCGACGACAGATTGAGCTCATGGGCGCCCAGCTTGCCCATCCCCAGCACCACCAAGTGCTGCGGCAAGCCACTGCGCGCGCCGATGGGGGTGCCGTACTGGGTGCAATGGCGCACATACAGCCAGCCGTAGGCCAGATCGATGCAGGCCTCGGCCAGCAAGGTCAGGTCGTTGCAGGTCTCACGCAGGTCAGTCAGGCGGCAGACATCGCGCCAGATGATGCGGGTTTGCTGGCGATTGCGCAGGCGCCGCAGGCAGCGGCCCAGCTCATCCTCATCGCCACAGGCCGCCACCGCCTCCTGCAACTGGGCACGCAACTCGCCGGCCGCCAGGCTGCGCTCCAGCTCACCGGAGTCGGCCAGATCCAGCAGCATCAGCGGGTCGCGCAGGGACTGTTCGAAGACGAAATCGCTGGCGGCAAACACCCGCCCCAGGCACTCCAGACGCGCCGCCGGCCAACTGGCGAAACGCTCGCTGCAGCGCCCGCCAAGCGCCGCCACGGCCGTAGGCCAGGCCGTTTGCGCACGGGCGGCAAGGCCCTGCAAGGTGGCGGGCAGCGTAGTCAGCGGGGGCAGGCTCATGGTCTATCCTTTTGGCGAGAGCGCCAGAACAAGTGGCGGCAAGCAGGTCGCGCGGGCGCGCAATTACCTGACGCTTTTTTGTAGTTTTACTACTAAAGAATGTGCCAAAAGAGCTGAAATGACCGTCGCAATGTAGTAAAACTACAAAAGCCGGTTCATCCTCCGGCACACCCAAGAATTTACGCGCACGGCCCACAAGGCCTGCTGCGAACCCAGGCCTCCGATTCTGGAAGCCTTTGAGCCCTGGAGCAAGCCATGCAAGACCTCGATCCCGTCGAAACCCAGGAATGGCTGGACGCCCTCGAATCCGTCCTCGACAAAGAGGGCGAAGATCGCGCCCATTACCTGCTGACCCGCATGGGCGAGCTGGCGACCCGCACCGGCACGCAGCTGCCGTATGCGATCACCACGCCGTACCGCAACACCATCCCGGTCGGCCATGAGGCGATGATGCCCGGCGACCTGTTTATGGAGCGGCGAATCCGCTCGCTGGTGCGCTGGAACGCACTGGCCATGGTGATGCGCACCAACCTGAAAGACCCGGACCTGGGCGGCCACATCTCCAGCTTCGCCTCCAGCGCCACCCTGTATGACATCGGCTTCAACTATTTCTTCCAGGCACCGACCGAAGAGCACGGCGGCGACCTGATCTACTTCCAGGGTCACGCCTCCCCCGGCGTCTACGCCCGCGCCTTTATGGAAGGGCGGATCAGCGAAGAGCAACTGAACAACTTCCGCCAGGAAGTGGACGGCAACGGCCTGTCCTCGTACCCGCACCCGTGGCTGATGCCGGACTTCTGGCAGTTCCCCACCGTGTCCATGGGTCTCGGTCCGATCCAGGCGATCTACCAGGCGCGCTTTATGAAGTACCTGGAGCACCGCGGCTTTATCCCCGCCGGCAAGCAGAAGGTCTGGTGCTTCCTCGGCGACGGCGAGTGCGACGAGCCGGAATCCCTCGGCGCGATCTCCCTGGCTGGCCGCGAGCAGCTGGACAACCTGATCTTTGTGGTCAACTGCAACCTGCAGCGCCTCGACGGCCCGGTGCGCGGCAACGGCAAGATCATCCAGGAACTGGAAGGCGTGTTCCGCGGCGCCAACTGGAACGTTAACAAGGTGGTCTGGGGGCGCTTCTGGGACCCGCTGTTCGCCAAGGACAAAGACGGCCTGCTGCAGCGCCGGATGGACGAGGTAGTCGACGGCGACTACCAGAACTACAAGGCCAAAGACGGTGCCTTTGTGCGTGAGCACTTCTTCAACAGCCCCGAGCTGAAGGCGATGGTCGAGCACCTCTCGGATGAAGAAATCTGGAGCCTCAACCGTGGCGGCCACGACCCCTACAAGGTCTATGCGGCCTACCACCAGGCGGTCAACCACAAGAACCAGCCGACTGTCGTGCTGGCCAAGACCATCAAGGGCTATGGCACCGGCGCCGGTGAAGCGAAGAACACCGCGCACAACACCAAGAAGGTCGATGTCGCCAGCCTGAAGAAATTCCGCGACCGCTTCGACATCCCGGTGCAGGACGATCAGCTGGAGAACCTGCCGTTCTTCAAGCCCGAAGCCGACAGCGCCGAAGCGCGCTACCTGCTCACCCGCCGCACCGCCCTGGGTGGTTTCGTGCCGCAACGCCGGGCGCGCAGCATCAGCATCCCGACCCCGCCACTGGAAACCCTCAAGGCCATCCTCGACGGCTCGGGCGACCGCGAAATTTCCACCACTATGGCCTTTGTGCGCGTGCTCGCGCAGCTGGTCAAAGACAAAGACCTGGGCCAGCGCATCGTGCCGATCATCCCGGACGAAGCCCGTACCTTCGGCATGGAAGGCATGTTCCGCCAGCTCGGCATCTACTCCTCGGTCGGCCAGCTCTACGAGCCGGTGGATAAAGACCAGGTGATGTTCTACCGCGAGGACAAGAAGGGCCAGATCCTCGAAGAAGGCATCAACGAAGCCGGCGCCATGTCGTCGTTTATCGCCGCCGGCACCGCCTACAGCAACCACAACCAGCCAATGCTGCCGTTCTACGTGTTCTATTCGATGTTCGGCTTCCAGCGCATCGGCGACCTCGCTTGGGCAGCTGGCGACAGCCGCACCCGCGGCTTCCTGATCGGCGGCACCGCCGGGCGCACCACCCTCAACGGTGAAGGCCTGCAGCACGAAGATGGCCACAGCCATATTCTCGCCAGCACCATTCCCAACTGCCGCACCTTCGACCCGACCTACGGCTACGAGCTGGCCGTGATCATCCGCGAAGGCATCCGGCAGATGACCGAAGAACAGCAGAACGTATTCTTCTACCTCACCGTGATGAACGAATCCTACGTCCAGCCGGCCATGCCGGAAGGCGTCGAAGACGGCATCATCAAGGGCATGTACCTGCTCGAGGAGGACAAGAAGGACGCCGCGCACCACGTGCAACTGCTCGGCTCCGGCACCATCCTGCGCGAAGTGCGCGAGGCGGCGAAGATTCTGCGTGACGAGTTCAACGTCGGCGCCGATGTCTGGAGCGTGACCAGCTTCAACGAACTGCGCCGCGAAGGCCTGGCCGTGGAGCGCAGCAACCGCCTGCATCCGCAGCAGAAGCCGCAACTGACCTATATCGAGCAGTGCCTGGGCGGGCGTAAGGGTCCGGTGATTGCGTCTACCGACTATATGAAGCTGTTTGCCGACCAGATCCGCCAGTGGGTACCGAGCAAGGAATACAAGGTGCTCGGCACCGACGGCTTCGGCCGCAGCGACAGCCGCAAGAAGCTTCGCCACTTCTTCGAAGTGGACCGTTATTTCGTCGTCCTCGCGGCCCTCGAGGCCCTGGCCGACCGTGGCGAGATCGAACCGAAAGTGGTGGCCGAGGCCATCGCCAAGTTCGGCATCGACCCGGAAAAACGTAACCCACTGGACTGCTGAGGAGCGAAGAAATGAGTGAGTTGATTCGCGTACCCGATATCGGCAACGGTGAGGGTGAAGTGATTGAACTGCTGGTCAAGGTCGGTGATCGCATCGAGGCCGACCAGAGCCTGCTGACCCTGGAATCGGACAAGGCCAGCATGGAGATTCCGGCGCCCAAGGCCGGGGTGATCAAGAGCCTGAAAGTCAAACTGGGCGACCGCCTGAAGGAAGGCGACGAATTGCTGGAGCTGGACGTGGACGGCGACAGCGCCGCCCCAGCCGCCAGTGCTGCAGCCGCCGCACCTGAAGCCGCAGCCCCCGCAGCGCCGGTCGCAGCAGCCCCCGCACCTGCAGCCGCCCCGGTGGTGGCCAGCGCGTCGGTGCAGGACGTCGCGGTGCCGGATATCGGCTCCTCCGGTAAAGCCAAGATCATCGAACTGCTGGTCAAGGTTGGCGATACGGTCGAGGCCGACCAGTCGCTGCTGGTGCTGGAATCGGACAAGGCCAGCATGGAAATCCCCTCGCCGGCCGCCGGTGTGGTGGAGAGCCTGAGCGTCAAGCTGGACGACGAAGTCGGCACCGGCGACCCGATCCTCAAACTGCGCGTAGTCAGTGCCGCCGCACCTGTCGCTGCCGCTGCTGCACCGTCGGCGCCAGCAGCAAGCCACAGCACGCCGCCAAGCGCGGCTCCAGCGGTCGCCGCTGAAGTCAGTGCAATTGCCGCCCTGTCGGCGGCTGCCGCCAACGTCACCGCACCGAGCCGTGACAGCAGCAAGGTGCACGCCGGCCCTGCAGTACGTCAGCTGGCCCGTGAGTTTGGTGTGGAGCTAAACGCCGTCAGCGCCAGCGGCCCGCACGGGCGCATCCTCAAAGAAGACGTGCAACTGTTCGTCAAACAGCAGCTGCAAAAAGCCAAGGCCGCACCGGCGGCCGGCGTCACCGGTGGCAGCGGTATTCCGCCGATTCCTGAGGTGGATTTCAGCAAGTTCGGTGCCGTTGAAGAAGTGCCGATGACTCGCCTGATGCAGGTCGGCGCCAGCAACCTGCACCGCAGCTGGCTCAACGTGCCCCACGTGACCCAGTTCGATTCGGCCGATATCACCGAACTGGAAGCCTTCCGCATCGCGCAAAAAGGCGCGGCGGAAAAAGCCGGGGTCAAGTTGACCGTCTTGCCGCTGCTGCTCAAGGCCTGCGCCCACCTGCTCAAGGAGCTGCCGGACTTCAACAGTTCACTGGCGCCTTCGGGCAAGGCGCTGATCCGCAAGAAGTACGTGCACATCGGCTTCGCGGTCGATACGCCGGATGGCCTGCTGGTGCCAGTGCTGAAAAACGTCGAGCAGAAGAGCCTGCTGCAACTGGCCGCGGAAGCGGCGGCCCTGGCGGAAAAAGCCCGGACCAAGAAGCTCTCGGCAGACGACATGCAAGGCGCCTGCTTCACCATCTCCAGCCTCGGCCACATTGGCGGCACCGGCTTCACGCCGATCGTCAACGCGCCGGAAGTGGCGATCCTCGGGGTCAGCAAGGCAACCATCCAGCCAGTCTGGGATGGTCAGGCGTTCCAGCCGAAACTGATGCTGCCGCTGTCGCTGTCCTACGACCACCGGGTCATCAACGGCGCCGCCGCTGCACGCTTTACCAAGCGTCTGGGGGAAGTGCTGGGGGATATCCGTACGTTGCTGCTGTAAGGCTGGCGGGCTTTTGGCCCGCACCTGCGCAACCGAACGCCCCGCCTTGCGCGGGGCGTTTTGTATGAGTCAGTTCTGCTGCAGATTGCGCAGCAAAAACGACAACGCCTTGGCCAGTTCCTCGGCGCCTTGCTGGTCGCGCAGCACGCTGAGCAGCGGCGTGCCGTCGGCCGGATTGTGCAGCACACAGCGAATGCCGCTGAGGGGGCAGTCATAACGGATATACGGGTCCAGACCAAACACCGACAGGCTGCGGTTACGCACGCTGACGTCGGTACCCTGCTGCCCACGGGACTCTTCGCGCAGCAACAATTCGCCCGGCCCGCCGAGGCTCAGCTGATAAAGCAGATCCCGCGGCGCGGCCTGTCCCACCTGATAGCCTGCACGCAAGGCGTAGGTCTGCAGCAGCTGGTTGCAGTGTTCCAACAAGGCGGCGCGCTCACTCTTGGCCAGGTACAGGTTCTGGATGCCGGCCAGATAGCGGGCCTGTTCGCTGCCGCTCAGGCCATTGCCCGACTCCTGGGCGGGCGCTGCCGCCACGGCACTGCCGAACAACCCCATGAAGATTATCCCGCTCAGTTGCCTTGTCAGTCTGATCCGCATCATGCACCCTTGCGCAGCGCTAAAAAGAGGTGGGTTTCGGAGCCTGTCGAACTTAACGCTGTTCTACTGCGGAAAAGCCGACTTGGCCATTTTTGCTGATCTTTCTCGTTCAATAGCGCGCTATTCGCCTCGAAAGATCAGCAAAACTGACGCAACCCGAGCTTCCCCTCGCAACGAACGGTCAAGTCCGCCAGGCTCCCGCCCCCAACTCGGTCAGCATACTTGAAGCGAGTCGTCCGATGAAAATCCATACCGATACCGCCAGCCGTCCGGCGGTCGAGGTTGTGACCCAGTTGCCAGTCCCCGGCAAGCTGGGACTATTGCGTTTCGAGCGGCTGGACGAAGCCAGTTGGGCCTTGCTGTATCTGGACCCTGCCTGCGTGCAGGCCCTGGGCCAGCCGGCCACCGAACTCTGCGCCCTGATCGGCTCGCCCTATGCCAGCCTGATGGAACCCCAGGCGCGCTATCAACTGCACAGCCAGATCCAGCAGCAGCTGAGCAGCGCACCCCACTATCAAGTCCGTTACACCCTGCACACCGAGCTTGGCCCGTTGCCGATCCTGGAGTTTGGCGAACGCTTCCAGCAGCGCCAGCGGCCCTTACTGCGTGGCTATCTGCTGGTCGATCAACGCCCGGCAGAGCCTCAGGACAGCGCCCAACTGAGTGAACTGCAAGCGCAGAACAGCCGCCTGCAAACGTCCCTGGAACTGTTTCAGGACGCCCAGGAAGACCACCTGCAACACCTGCTGCGCTCGCGTACCCAGCAGAGCCTGATCGTGCGCCTGGCGCGCCATCGCTATGCCTCGGGCAACCCGCTGCAAGAAGCCGCCGAACTGATCACCCAGGCAGCCTGCGAGGCTTACGGCGTGGCTCGTGCCGGCATCTGGCTGTTGCAGGGCGAACATTTGCAGGCGCTGGCCCTGTATCGCCGCGACCTCGACCAATACGACAGCCTGGCCGCCATCGAGACCAGCCAGTTTCCGGTTTACCTGGAAGCCCTGCAGAGCAGCCGCGCCATCGATGCCGACAACGCCCAGCAGGACCCGCGCACCCATGAGCTGAGCAGCCATTACCTGCAGCCCATGGGCATTCAGGCGCTGCTCGACGCCAGCATCCGCGTCAACGGCGACATGGTCGGCGTGCTCTGCCTGGAACACACCGACGGCCTGCGCACCTGGCAGGCCGATGAAATCGCCTTTGCCGGCGAGCTGGCCGACCAGTTCGCCCAAGTCATGATCAACCAGCAACGGCGCACCGCCACCAGCGCCCTGCACCTGTTCCAGCGCGCGGTCGAGCAAAGCGCCAGCGCCTTTCTGCTGATCGACCGCGACGGCCGGGTGGAGTACGTCAACCCGAGCTTTACCGCCATCACCCTGTACAGCGCCGAGGAAGTCTGCGGCCAGCGGATGGCCGACCTGCCGGCACTGGAGAACCTCGCCGACCTGCTCTTCGATGCGCAATCCAGCCTCGGCCACAGCAACAGCTGGCAGGGCGAATTCAAGAGCCGGCGGAAGAACTTCGACCCCTACTGGGGCCAGCTGTCGATCTCCAAAGTGCATGGCGAAAACGGCGAGCTGACCCACTACATTGGCATCTACGAAGACATCAGCGAGAGCAAGCGCGCCCAGCAACGCATCGAGCGCCTGGCCTTTCGCGACAGCCTCACCGGCCTGGGCAACCGCCTGGCCTTTATCCGCGGCCTGGAACAGCACTTTGAACAGCAGAGCAGCGCGCCCCTGAGCCTGCTGCTGGTCGACATCGACAACTTCAAGCGGATCAACGACAGCCTTGGCCACACCACCGGCGACAAACTGCTGGTCAGCCTGGCCCTGCGCCTGCGCAACACCCTGAGCCCGACCGGCACTCTGGCGCGCCTGGCCAGCAACGAGTTCGCCGTGCAGCTCGACGGCGTCGATCAGGCCGAGGGCCTGCGCCTGGCCGAGCAGGTACTGCTAACCCTGAGCAAGCCGCTGTTTGTCGACAACCAGCTGATCAACGTCAGCGGCTCGGTCGGCCTGGCCTGCGCGCCGGCCCATGGCAACGACCCGCAAGCCCTGCTGAAAAGCGCAGGCCTGGCCCTGCACAAGGCCAAGGCCAACGGCAAGCAACAGGTGCAGGTGTTCAACGAAGCCCTGAACGCCGAGGCCAACTATCGCCTGTTCGTGGAAAACAACCTGCGCCGCGCCCTGATGCAGAACGAGCTGGAGGTTTACTACCAGCCCAAACTGAGCCTGAAAAACGGCCAGCTGCAAGGCCTCGAAGCGCTGCTGCGTTGGAGCCATCCCGAGCGCGGGATGATCTACCCCGACCAGTTCATCAGCGTGGCGGAAGAAACCGGGCTGATCATTCCAATCGGCAAATGGGTGGCGCGCCAGGCATGCCGCATGAGCAAACAGCTGCTCGCCGTCGGCCTCGGCGAATGCCCGATCGCCATCAACCTGTCACCCAAGCAGTTCTCCGACCCGGAGCTGGTGCAGTCGATTCGCGACATCCTCAGCGAAGAAGACCTGCCCGCTCACCTGCTGGAGCTGGAGCTGACCGAAAGCCTGCTGCTGGAAGCCAGCGAGGCTACCCGCCAACAACTGGACGACCTCAAGGCCCTGGGCCTGAGCCTGGCCATGGACGACTTCGGCACTGGCTACTCGTCCCTCAGCTACCTGAAGAAATTCCCCATCGATGTGATCAAGATCGATCGCAGCTTTATCAAGGACATCCCCGACAACCAGGACGACATGGAGATCACCTCGGCGGTGATCGCCATGGCCCACAAGCTGAAACTCAAAGTGGTCGCCGAAGGCATCGAGACCACCGCCCAGGTCGCCTTCCTGCGCCGCCAGCACTGCGATATCGGCCAGGGCTACCTGTTCGACCGGCCGATTGCCGGCCGCGAACTGATCCAGCGCCTGCGCCGCTACCCCGCCGCCGCGCCCAGTAAGCCCACCGTTTAAAAACCACCTGCCAACCGGTAACGTCACGGCGCTGACGCGGTCTACTCTGTACCGCGGCCCTGATACAGGGCCCACCCTTGAGGAATCCCCATGGTCTTGCGCTCGCAGATTCTCGTGCATAAACAGCAACTGCCAAGTGCCGAACAGGCACTACCGGGGCGTGACAGCGCCGTCGCAGTGCCGGCCCACCATGCCGTTAACAGCCATCCATTGCAGCCGCCGTTCCCGGCGGGCCTGCAACAGGCGGTGTTTGCCATGGGCTGTTTCTGGGGTGCCGAGCGGCGCTTCTGGCAGCAGCCGGGGGTCTACAGCACGGCCGTTGGTTATGCCGGTGGGCATACGCCCAACCCGACCTACGAGGAAGTCTGCTCCGGGCTCACCGGCCATACCGAGGTGGTGCTAGTGGTGTTCGATCCGCAGGTCACCGACTATGCGGCGCTGCTAAAAGTCTTCTGGGAAGCGCACAACCCGACCCAGGGCATGCGTCAGGGCAACGACAGTGGCACCCAGTACCGCTCGGCCATCTATTGCCACGGCAGCGACCAGCTGAGCGCCGCCCTGGCCAGCCAGGAGGCCTTTCAACAGGCGCTGACGGCAGCCGGCCTGGGCCCGATCACCACAGAAATCGCCGCTGCGCCGGCCTTCTACTACGCCGAGGCCTATCACCAGCAATACCTGGCCAAGAACCCCGGCGGCTACTGCGGCCTGGGCGGCACCGGGGTGTGCCTGCCGGCGTAAGCACCCGCCGGCACAGCCACCATCAGCCGGCGAGCTGTTCTTCGATCAGCCAGTCCAACTTCCAGCCGCCCTGAGTCTGGCCGAGGTTCTGGCCGAGCCACGGCAATACCGAACGCAGCTCGTCTTCCAGACCCCAAGGCGGGTTGGCGATGGCCAGGCCGGAACCGTTCAGGCCAACATCGGCGTTGTCGGCGGCATGCACCAGCAGCTCAACCCGCAGCAGCTTGGGCGCTCCGGTGCCTTGCAGGTCCTGATAGAACCGCTTGAGCTGGCGCTGGTCCTTGATCGGATACCAGATCGCCACCACCGCCTGGCGCATGCGCGCGATGCTTTCCTTCATGGCCTGGGCGCAACGCTGCAGCTCGTCGGCCTGCTCGAACGGCGGGTCGATCAGCAACACCGCGCGTTTTTGCGCAGTCGGCAGCAAGGCGCGCGGCACATGCCAGCCCTCGCCCAAGTGCACGGCCACACGGCGGTCGTACTTCATGTTGGCTTTCAGCAGTTGGCCGTCTTCCGGGTGCTTCTCATTGAGCTGCAGACGGTCCTGCTCGCGGCTCAGCTCGCGGGCCACTTCCGGCGAGCCGGGGTAGTAACGCAGTTGGCCGTCCGGGTTGAGGGCGCGGATCACCCCAAGGTAATCATCGAACAACGCCGGCACGTCGTCGGCCTGCCAGACGCGCTGAATGCCTTCCAGCCATTCGCCGGTGCGGCTGGCCTGATCGCCGCGCAGGTCATACAGACCAATGCCGGCATGGCTGTCGAGATAGGCATAGGGCGCATCCTTCTTGGCCAACAGGGCCAGCAGGCGGGACAGCACCAGGTGTTTGAGCACATCGGCGTGGTTGCCGGCGTGATAGGCGTGACGGTAGTTCATGACTTATTCCTCGCAAGGCCGGCAGTTTAACAGGCCTGGGCACCTTGCCGCCGATTCGGTTCTGGCGCCGTATCACTGCGCCCTATGGTGCTAGGCGACCGACCGTCTCGCCCCTAGACTCGGCCTATCGCCACCGAGGTATGCCCCAATGTCCGAGACCCTGCTCAGCTCCCGTAACCTGGCCTTCGAACTCTATGAAGTGCTGGATGCCGAAGGCCTGACCCAGCGCGAACGCTTTGCCGAACACAGCCGCGAAACCTTCGATGCGGCCATCGGCACGGCCCGCAGCATCGCCGAGAACCTGTTCGCCCCGCACAACCGCAAGAACGACGAGCACGAGCCGCAGTACGTGGACGGCGCAGCGGTGCTGATCCCCGAGGTCAAGCCGGCGGTGGACGCCTTTCTCGAAGCCGGTTTCCTGAATGCCACCCGCGAGTTTGAGGTAGGCGGCATGCAGCTACCGAACTTGCTGTCGCAGGCCTGCTTTGCACACTTTCAGTCGGCCAACGCGGCGACCACCTCGTACCCATTCCTGACCATGGGCGCGGCCAACCTGATCGAGAGCTTCGGCAGCGCCGAGCAAAAGGCGCGTTTTCTGCAGCCGATGATCGATGGCCGCTTCTTCGGCACCATGGCCCTGACCGAGCCCCATGCCGGTTCATCGTTGTCGGACCTGCGCACCAAGGCCGAGCCGGCCAGCGACGGCAGCTACCGGATCAAGGGCAACAAGATCTTTATCTCCGGCGGTGATCACCCGCTCAGCGAAAACATCGTGCACATGGTGCTCGCCCGCCTGCCGGACGCACCGCCCGGTGTGAAGGGCATCAGCCTGTTTATCGTGCCCAAGTTTCTGGTCAACGATGACGGCTCCCTGGGCGCGCGCAACGACGTGATCCTCGCGGGCCTGTTCCACAAGATGGGCTGGCGCGGCACCACCTCGACGGCGCTGAACTTCGGCGACAAGGGCGAGTGCGTCGGCTACCTGGTCGGCAAGCCCCATGCGGGCCTGAGCTACATGTTCCAGATGATGAACGAGGCGCGCATCGGCGTCGGCATGGGCGCGGTGATGCTTGGCTACGCCGGCTACCTGTACTCCCTGGAATACGCCCGCCAGCGCCCACAAGGCCGCCTGCCGGACGGCAAGGACGCCACCAGCCCGCAGGTGGCGATCATCGAGCACGCCGATGTGCGGCGCATGCTGCTGACCCAGAAGGCCTATGTCGAAGGTTCATTCGACCTCGGCCTATATGCCGCACGGCTGTTCGACGACACCCAGACCCTGGAAACCGAAGCAGAGCGCAAAACGGCCCTAGAGCTGCTGGACCTGCTCACCCCGATCGTCAAATCCTGGCCGTCGGAGTTCTGCCTCAAGGCCAACGAACTGGCCATCCAGATTCTCGGCGGCCACGGCTATACCCGCGAATACCCGGTGGAGCAGTACTACCGCGACAATCGCCTCAACCCGATCCACGAAGGCACCCACGGCATCCAGTCCCTCGACCTGCTGGGACGCAAGGTGTCGATGAACAACGGTGCGGCGCTCAAGCAACTGGTCAAGTTGATTCAAAGCAGCTGCCAGCGCGCCAGCCAGTACGACAGCCTCAGCCCCCTGCGTCAGCCGCTGGAACAACTGCTGGCGCGCGTATCGACTGTCACCCTGGCGCTGCTGGGCGACCTGCTGAGCGGCAAGGTCAACCAGGGCCTGGCCAACTCGGCGCTGTACCTCAAGGTGTTTGGCCACTTGGTCATCGGCTGGCGCTGGCTGGAACAGGCGATCCGCGCCGAGGAAGGCCTGGCCCGTGGCAACCCGGCCGATGTGGCCTTCTACCAGGGCAAACTGCAGGCCGCGCGCTACTTCCTGACCTGGGAAGTGCCGAGTTGCCACCACGACCTGGCCATCCTCGAGGCGCGCGACGATACCTGCCTGGGCATGCAGGACGCCTGGTTCTAAACACCCCGGCCGCCCGTTCAACACGCCTCGCACCGCTGCGGGGCGTTTTTTTGCCTGCGGGCTAAAGCTGCGGGTTAGAATCCGGCATGGGTTCTGCTAGGCAGGACTAATCCCGCTTTTTATTCCGGAGTACGCCTGTGGACGCCAGCGCCATCAACAGCCTGTTCTTGATCGGCGCGTTGCTGGTGGCCGTCAGTATTCTGGTCAGCGCCTTCGGCTCACGCTTTGGCATTCCGATTCTGGTGGTGTTTCTCGCGGTCGGCATGCTGGCCGGCAACGACGGCCCCGGCGGCATCAACTTCAGCGACTACTCCACGGCCTATCTGGTCGGCAACTTGGCGCTGGCCATCATCCTGCTGGACGGCGGTATGCGCACGCGGGTCGAGAGTTTCCGCGTGGCGCTGTGGCCCTCGCTGTCGCTGGCCACCCTCGGCGTGCTGGTGACCGCCGGGCTGACCGGCCTGGCCGCGGCCTGGCTGTTCAACCTGAGCCTGCTGGAAGGCATGCTGATCGGCGCCATCGTCGGCTCCACCGACGCCGCCGCGGTGTTCAGCCTGCTGGGTGGCCGCGGCCTCAATCAGCGGGTCACCGCGACCCTGGAGATCGAGTCAGGCAGCAACGACCCGATGGCGGTGTTTCTCACCGTCACCCTGATCGAAATTCTCGCCAGCCCCGGCCAGGGCATCGGCTGGGAGCTGGGCCTGCACCTGATCAGCGATTTCTCCATCGGCGCGGTGTTCGGCCTCGGCGGCGGCTGGCTGCTGCTGCAGATCATCAACCGCCTGCAATTGGCCAACGGCCTGTACCCGTTGCTTGTGGTCAGCGGCGGCCTGGTGATCTTCGCCAGCACCAACGCAGTCGGTGGCAGCGGCATCCTGGCCATCTACCTGTGTGGCCTGCTGCTGGGCAACCAGGCAATCCGCTCGCGGCACGGCATCCTGCATATCCTCGACGGCCTCACCTGGCTGGCGCAGATCGGCATGTTCCTGGTCCTCGGCCTGCTGGTTACCCCCCATGAGCTGTTGCCGATTGCCTTGCCGGCCCTGGGCCTAGCGCTGTGGATGATCCTCTTCGCCCGGCCGCTGTCGGTGTTCCTCGGCCTGATGCCGTTTGCCGCCTTCCATGACCGCGAGAAGGCCTTTATTGCCTGGGTCGGCCTACGCGGCGCGGTGCCGATCATCCTCGCCGTGTTCCCGCTGATGGCCGGCCTGGCCAACGCCCAGCTGTTCTTCAACGTGGCGTTCTTTATTGTCCTGGTGTCGCTGGTGCTGCAGGGCACCAGCCTGCCGTGGATGGCCAAGCTGCTGCGCGTGACCGTGCCGCCAGACCCGGCGCCGATCTCCCGCGCCGGTCTGGAAATCCACCCGACCAGTGAGTGGGAGCTGTTCGTCTATCGCCTTGGGGCCGAAAAGTGGTGCATTGGCGCACCGCTACGCGACCTGAAGATGCCCGAGGGCACCCGTATCGCCGCTCTGTTTCGCGGCCGCGAATTGCTGCACACCTCAGGCAGTACCAAGCTGGAAGCTGGCGACGTGCTCTGCGTGGTCGGCCACGAACACGACCTGCCAACCCTGGGCAAACTGTTTATCGAGGCACCAACCCGCGGCCTTGATCTGCGCTTCTTCGGTGATTTCGTCCTTGAAGGTGATGCCCAACTGGCCGCCATCGCCGCGCTATACGGTCTGAAACTGCAAGGCGCAGAGGGCCAGTTGCACCTGGGCCGCTTTATCGCCCACCAGATCGGCGGCCAGCCGATTGTGGGCGACCAGGTGGAATGGAACGGTCTGACCTGGACCGTGGCCCTGATGGACGGGAACAAAATCCGCAAAGTCGGGGTCAAGTTCCCCGAAGGCGGGCGCCCCGGGCCCGGCCTATTCCTCTAAACTCCCCATTCTTTCACCAGCCGTACGAAAACCGACCATGCCTTCTTTGCGTACTTTGTTTGCCGCCACCCTGCTCGGGCTTTGCCTGCTGACCCAACCAACCCTGGCTGCCGAGTTGCCGTCGCGCAGCGATGTGCAGAGCAGCCTCGATGGCCTGGCCGATCGCAAGCTGCCGGAGGCCGAGCAAAAGGCCCTGCAAAAGGCCTATGAGCAAACCCTTGGTTTTCTTGAGCAGGCCGATAGCAGTAAAAAAGCCCTGACCCAGCTGAAAGCGCAACTGGCGGCGGCGCCACGGCAAATCAGCGAAGCCCAGCGCGAGCTGCTGCGCCTCAAGGCCAGCCCGGCCGTTGCCGCGGCCCAACGCTATGCCAAGGCACCGACCAGCCAGCTTGAGCAGCTGCTCGGCGAGCGCGCGGTAGAGCTGGCCGACCTGCAAGCAGCCCTGAGTGAAGCCAACAGCCTGATCATTACCGCCCAGACCCGCCCGGAGCGCGCCCAGGCGGAGATCAGCAGCAGCCAGATTCGCCTGCAGGAACTGGGTAACCTGCTGAAGAACGGCAAGGACAACAGCAAGCCCAGCAGCGCCGAACAACGCGCGTTGCTGCTCGCCGAGCAGGCCGCGCTAAATGCCCTGCTGCAATTGCGCCGCAACGAACTGGCCGGCAACAGCCTGCTGCAGGACATCGGCAGCAGCCAGCGCGATTTGCTGGTCGAGCGCATCGCCCGCATGGAGCTGGAAACCCGCGAGCTGCAAGCCCTGATCAACGACAAGCGCCGGCAACAGTCGGAAAAAACCGTCGCTGAACTGGCCATCGAGGTGGAAAAAGCCGGCTCCGACAGCCTGCTGGCCACGGAAAGTGCCCACAACCTGAAGCTGTCCGATTACCTGCTGCGCACCACCACCCGCCTCAATGAGCTGACCGAACAAAACCTCAAGACCAAACAGCTGCAGGACAACATCAACCAGAGCGACCAGGCACTGGAAGAGCAGATCAGCGTCCTCAAGGGCAGCCTGCTGCTGGCCAGAATCCTCAACCAGCAGAAGCAGGCCTTGCCGCAGATCAGCCTGGAGAAGAACCTCGCGGACGAAATTGCCGATATCCGCCTGTACCAATTCGAGCTCGGCCAGCAACGGGAAAAAGTCAGCAACCCCACCGCCTATGTCGAGCAACTGCTGACCACCCAGACCACCGAGCAAGACACCCCGGAACTGCGCAAAGCCCTGCTGGAACTGATGGTCAGTCGCGCCGAGCTGCTGGAGCGGCTGAACCGCGAGCTTAACGAACTGCTCAACCAGTCGATCACCCTGCAACTCAACCAGAAGCAACTGCAGAGCACCGCACAAACCCTGCGCACCACCCTCGACGAACAGCTGTTCTGGATTCCCAGCAACAAACCGCTCGACCTCGGCTGGCTGAAGCAGCTGCCCAAACAATTTGAGCGCCAGCTCAGCGCCATGCCCTGGGGCTCAGCCGTCAAGCAATTGTGGGCCGGCCTGAGCAATCAGCCGCTGCTGTTCCTGCCGCTGTTGCTGCTGATCCTGACCCTGCTGTGGAAGCGCAGCTACCTGTACCACAAGCTCGACGAGCTGCATCAGGACATCGGCCACTTCAAGCGTGACAGCCAGCTGCACACGCCCATGGCCCTGCTGCTCAACCTGCTGCTGGCCCTGCCGGTTGGCCTGTTTCTGGCGCTCTGTGGTTTTGCCCTGCAACTCGACGCCCGCGGCCAGAACGCCAGCCTCGGCGCCGCACTGATACAGATGGCCGAAGTGTGGATGCTGTTCTACACCGCCTACCGCATCCTCAGCCCCGGCGGTGTGGCCGAGCTGCATTTCCGCTGGAACCGTCCGCAAGTGGCCTTCCTGCATTCCCAGGTGCGCAAACTCGGGCTGCTGGTGATGGCCCTGGTGGCGGTCAGCACCGTCGCCGAACATCAACAGGACGTACTGGACCAGGACGTCCTCGGCATCGGCATCGTCTTGTTCTGCTTCCTGACCATGGCCTGGCTGCTGGCCAAGCTGGTGTTCAGCGAACCGATTCGCGAACACGCTTCACCGCTACGCCAAGCCATCGGCATCGGTTTTATCGCCCTGCCCCTGGGCCTAAGCGTGGCCGTCTGCCTGGGCTACTTCTACACCGCCCTGAAGCTCAGTGACCGCCTGATCGAAACCCTCTACCTGCTGGTGATCTGGCTGATGGTCGAAGCCACCTTCGTCCGCGGCCTGGCCGTGGCCGCCCGCCGCCTGGCCTATCAGCGCGCCCAGAGCAAGCGCCAAACCCAGACCAAGGAAGGCGTCGACGGCAGCGACTTGAGCGAAGAACCCGCCCTGCACATCGACCAGGTCAACGAGCAGTCCTTGCGCCTGATCAACATGGCCCTGTTCGGCCTGTTCCTCGGTGGCCTGTACTGGGTCTGGGCCGACCTGATCAGCGTGTTCGCCTACCTCGACAACGTCACCCTGTACGAATACGCCAGCGGTGCCGGCGATGCCATCAGCATGGTGCCGATCAGCCTCAGCGACCTGCTCGGGGCGCTGGTCATCGTCGTCATCTCCACTGCTCTGGCGCGCAACCTGCCAGGCCTGCTGGAGGTGCTGGTGCTGTCACGCCTGAACCTCGGCCAGGGCAGCGCCTATGCCACCACCACCCTGCTGTCCTATGCGATTGCCGCACTGGGCTTTGTCGCCACCCTGTCGACCCTCGGCGTCAGCTGGGACAAGCTGCAATGGCTGGTCGCCGCACTGTCTCTGGGTATCGGTTTCGGCATGCAGGAGATCTTCGCCAACTTTATCTCCGGCCTGATCATCCTGTTCGAGCGCCCGGTGCGCATCGGCGACACGGTGACCATCGGCCCGCTGTCCGGCACCGTCAGCCGCATCCAGATCCGCGCCACCACCATCACCGATTTCGACCGCAAAGAAATCATCGTGCCGAACAAGACCTTCGTCACCGACCAGCTGATCAACTGGTCGCTGACCGACACCGTGACGCGGGTGGTGATCAAACTCGGCCTGGCCTATGAAACCGACCTGGAGCTGGCGCGCAAGCTGGTTATGCACGCCCTGGATGAGAACCCACGGGTCCTGCGTGAGCCGGCGGCCCAGGTGTTTTTCATGGCCATCGGTGCCAGCACCTTCGATTTCGAGATTCGCTTCCACGTCCGCGAACTGGGTGATCGCCTGCCGGCCACCGACGAGCTGCTGACCAGCATTGCCATGAGCTTTCGCGAGCACAACGTGGAAATGGCCTTCAACCAGATGGACGTCTACGTCAAAAATCTGCACGGCCAGGAAGCGCAACTGGGCAGCACCCAGCAAGCGCCAGGGACCCGCGCAAGCGCGCGGGAGCCACTGGACGCCGAACCCGGCGACAACGTCTGAGTCTGGACGCACCCCGGCAATTCCGAGCAAAATACTCGGAATTGCCGGAGACGCCCCTTGAAGTCCCTCACCGACCTGACCTTCGATAACCGCTTCGCCCGCCTGGGCGACGCCTTCTCCACCCCTGTGCTGCCCGAGCCGATTGACGAGCCGCGCCTGGTGGTTGCCAGCGCGCAGGCCATGACCCTGCTCGACCTCGACCCAGCCCAGGCCGCAGAGCCGGTGTTTGCCGAGCTATTCGGCGGCCACAAGCTGTGGAGCGAGGCCGAACCGCGGGCCATGGTTTATTCCGGGCATCAGTTCGGCGGCTACAGCCCGCGCCTCGGCGATGGCCGCGGCCTGCTGCTGGGCGAAGTGCGCAATACCGCTGGCCAACACTGGGACCTGCACCTCAAGGGCGCCGGGCAGACGCCCTACTCGCGCTCAGGCGATGGCCGTGCGGTGCTGCGCAGCTCGATCCGTGAATTTCTCGCCAGCGAATACCTGCACGCGCTCGGCATCCCCAGCTCGCGGGCCTTGTGTGTGGTGGGCTCCAGCACCCCGGTGTGGCGCGAGCGCCAGGAGTCGGCGGCGATGGTCCTGCGCCTGGCGCCGAGCCATGTGCGCTTCGGCCACTTCGAGTACTTCTACTACAGCAAGCAGCCCGAGCAGCTGAAGCAACTGGTCGAGCATGTATTGGCCTGCCACTTTCCCGAGTGCCGCGAACAGGAACAGCCGTACCTGGCGCTGTTTCGCACGGTGGTCGAGCGCAACGCCAAGCTGATCGCCCATTGGCAGGCCTACGGTTTCTGCCATGGGGTGATGAACAGCGACAACATGTCGATCCTCGGTATCACCTTCGACTTCGGCCCCTACGCCTTTCTCGACGACTTCGACGCCCAGCACATCTGCAACCACTCCGACGACAGCGGCCGCTACAGCTTCAGCAATCAGGTGCCCATCGCCCACTGGAACCTCAGCGCCCTGGCCCAGGCCCTGACGCCGTTTATCGAAGTCGACGCGTTGCGGGAAACCCTCGGCCTGTTCCTGCCGCTGTACCAGGCCCATTACCTGGATCTGATGCGCCGCCGCCTGGGCCTGACCCGCGCCGACGAACACGACCAGACGTTGATCGAGCGCCTGCTGCAACTGATGCAGGGCAGCGCCGTTGACTACCAGCTGTTCTTTCGCCGTCTCGGCGAGCAGGCAGCGGCGCAGGCCGTGGCCAGTTTGCGTGACGACTTTGTCGACCTGGCCGGCTTCGACCAGTGGGCCAGCGACTACTGCGCCCGCGCCGCCGAGGGTGACGACGACCAGGACGCACGGCGCGCGCGCATGGACGCGGTCAATCCGTTGTATGTGCTGCGAAACTACCTGGCCCAGCAAGCCATCGAGGCCGCCGAACAGGGCGACTACGGCCCGGTGCGCGAGCTGCACACCGTGCTGAGCCAGCCGTTCGAGGCGCAAGCCGGGATGGCGCGTTACGCCGAACGCCCACCGCAGTGGGGCAAGCACCTAGAGATCAGCTGTTCTTCATAAGCATCGAAACGAACAAAACCTTATGGCATATCGTCACGCGCAATCGGTCTAGGCAAACGCCGGCTTCCTTGCTCTGGAGCATTGACCAGGCTGACAGATTTCCCGATGCTGCGGGCTTTCCCTGCCGCCCTGAAGGAACGCCCCATGAAACTGGAAACCCTGGCCATCCACGCCGGTTACAGCCCCGACCCGACCACCAAGGCGGTGGCCGTGCCGATTTACCAGACCACCTCGTTCGCCTTCGACAACACCCAGCACGGCGCCGACCTGTTCGACCTCAAGGTGCCGGGCAACATCTACTCGCGGATCATGAACCCCACCAACGATGTGCTGGAACAGCGCGTCGCGGCGCTGGAAGGCGGCGTCGGTGCCCTGGCCGTGGCCAGCGGCATGGCGGCCATCACCTACGCGGTGCAGACCATTGCCGAAGTCGGCGACAACATCGTCTCGGTGGCCAAGCTCTACGGCGGCACCTACAACCTGTTCGCCCACACCCTGCCGCGCTCGGGCATCGAAGTGCGCTTCGCGGCCCATGACGATATCGCCGGCCTGGAAGCACTGATCGACAACCGCACCAAGGCAGTGTTCTGCGAATCGATCGGCAACCCGGCCGGCAATATTGTCGACCTCCAGGCTCTGGCCGATGCCGCCCACCGCCATGGCGTGCCGCTGATCGTCGACAACACCGTGGCCACGCCGATCCTCTGCCGGCCGTTCGAGCACGGCGCCGACATCGTCGTGCACTCGCTGACCAAGTACATGGGCGGCCACGGCACCAGCATCGGCGGCATCGTCGTCGACTCGGGCAAATTCCCCTGGGCCGCCAACCAGACCCGCTTCCCGTTGCTCAACACCCCGGACCCGTCCTACCACGGCGTGACCTACACCGAAGCCTTCGGCCCGGCGGCCTTTATCGGCCGTTGCCGGGTGGTGCCGCTGCGCAACATGGGCGCCGCGTTGTCGCCGTTCAACGCCTTCTTGATCCTGCAAGGCCTGGAAACCCTGGCACTGCGCATGGAGCGCCACTGCGAGAACGCCCTCAAGGTCGCCACCTTCCTGCAAAACCACGCCCAAGTGGCCTGGGTGAAATACGCAGGGCTGGCCGATCACCCCGAGCACGAACTGGCCCAGCGCTTCACCAGCGGTGCGCCGGCCGGCATCCTCACCTTCGGCATTCACGGCGGCATCGAGGCCGGCGCACGCTTTATCGACGCCCTGCAACTGGTGGTGCGCCTGGTGAATATCGGCGATGCCAAGTCCCTGGCCTGCCATCCGGCCTCCACCACCCACCGCCAACTCAACGAAGAGGAACTGGCCAAGGCCGGCGTCAGCCAGGACATGATTCGCCTGTCGATCGGTATCGAGCATATCGACGACATCCTCGCCGACCTCGAACAGTCGCTGCAGGCCGCCAAGGGCTGAATGCACGCCTGACTTGATATCCGCGACAATGACTCCAGATAAGACGGATCCTTACTGGAGTCATCCATGCACAATCCGCTGACACTCCCCTGCCCCCACTGCAACGGCCTCAACCGCATCCCCAGCGAACGCTTGGGCGATACGCCCCGCTGTGGCCGCTGTAAAAACCCACTGCTGCTCAGTCAGCCGTTCGACCTCAGCGCCAGCAACTACGCCAGCCAGATCAAGGGTGACCTGCCGCTGCTGGTGGATGTGTGGGCCAGCTGGTGCGGCCCATGCCAGGCATTTGCGCCGATATTCACTCAGGCCGCCGCGCAATTGCAGGGGCGTTGCCGCCTGGCCAAGCTCGACAGTGAGGCCAATCAGCAACTGGCCGGGCAATTGGGCATCCGCTCAATCCCCAGCCTGATCCTGTTCAAGAATGGCCAGGAAGTGGCGCGCCAGAGCGGCGCCATGGCCTTGCCACAGCTGCTGGCCTGGCTGCGTCAGCAGGGCATTTGAGCATTTCCGTCAGTACCGACGAGCACCGAGGTCATTGCTCACGCCCCTCTAGCGACTAGGCTGGAGAGCCATAAAACAAGGAGCAGGTCATGGCTTTTCCCGCTGAAATCGCCCGGCAGTTCACCGAAGACAAGATCGCCTTCGTCAAACGCATGAACCTCAAGGCCGAAGTGCTGGAACCGGGCTTCGTGCGCCTGCGGGTGCCGCTGGCCGGCAACGAAAACCACATCGGCAGCATGTATGCCGGCGCCCTGTTTACCCTGGCGGAAATCCCCGGCGGCGCACTGTTTCTCACCAGTTTCGATGCCAGCAGGTTCTACCCGATCGTCAAGGAAATGAACCTGCGTTTTCGCCGCCCGGCCACCGACGACATCGTCGTCGAGGCACGCCTGAGCGCCGAGGAGATTGAGCGCCTGCAAACCGAGGCGCAGGCCAACGGCAAAGCCGAGTATGTGCTGGAGCTGCAACTGACGGACGGCAGTGGTGAAGTTGTGGCGCTGAGTCGCGGAATCTATCAGTTGCGTAAACACTGATAGGGGCGAGTTGTCATAGATCAAAGCGGTCCGTGCCACTTCAATCACACTCAATGGACTAGGTTCTGTTGACGTAAGCGAGCATGCCGCGACGGAGGCTGTTTTGCCGCAGGGCAAGGCACGAGGAGCGTGGTTTGGTTATTCCAAACGAGCGACGAGTAACGCTGCCCTGCGGCAAAACAGCACCGTCCCTTCGGGTTGCGCGTCAAAGCTCGCCATGCGTTGTTGCAGGACTTGGCAAGGGAATGGCCATTGCCGGCGTCCTGCGCCTAGCCTGGCGAGCTTTGACGCAGCAACGCGGCGCGCTCGCTTACATCAACAGAACCTAATGGAGGGTTTTGCTTTGTTCACTCATATCCTGATCGCTCACGACCTCAGCCATGAAGCAGATGTCGCCTTGCGCCGCGCCGCCCAGCTGGCCACGCAATACCAAGCCAAGCTGACCTTGCTGCATGTCGCCGAAGGCCAACAGTCCAGCAGCGCAGTGGCCAGCCTGCGGGTGGCCGCCGAACAGGTGCTGGGCGAGCGCCTGGCGACCTACTGCCATGGCAATGCCGAAGTGCGTCTGGAGGCCGGCAAACCCAACGAGGTGATTCACCAGATTCTCGGTGAGGGGGATGTCGACCTACTGGTGCTCGGCGCGCACCACAAGGGTCGCCCGGAGCTGTTCACCGGCACCAACCTCGACCGCCTGGCCCGGCAAAGTCCGGTGCCGGTGCTGCTAGCGGTGAATGAAGACGACAGCCCGTACCAGCAAGGCATTGTCGCCCTCGACTCGTCGCTGTGCTCATGCAACGCCCTGCGCCATGCCTATTCATTGCTGCCCGCCAGCGGGCATTTGCAGGCGGTGAACATCTTCACCCTCAGCGGTCGCCTGGCGAAGAAGGAGGCCGAGGAGCGCCTGGCCATGCAACAGCAGTTGATCGGTCAGTTGCTCGATGACGAAGCCTGCACCCTGCCCCAACCCGGACCGCAGCTTGAGCATCTGGTGGTGGCCGGCACCCTGTCCGCCAGCCTCGATGAGGTGATCGCCAAGCGCCAGCCGCAACTGCTGGCCATCGGCCGCCACAACCGCGGCGTGCTGGCCCAAACCCTGCTCAGCAGCTTGGCCCAGCACTACCTGACCAAACCACCCTGCGATGTGCTGGTGGTGCGCTGATGTCAGCGCCATAAACAACAAGGGCGCCAAATGGCGCCCTTGTTGTTAGTAGGTCAGGCGTTATCAGCCGCGCTCTTCGAGCAACTGGTACAGCTCGACGAACTGCTGGGTAAGTTTGTGCTTGGGTTCGAGAAAGATCAGCGGCGTACAGGCCTGGTGCGACTCGCGCATTTTCACCGAACTGCTGAGGTACACCGGCAACACCGGCAAGCCCTCGCTGATCAGCTCGTCCAGCAACTGCTGCGGCAGGCTGGCGCGAGGCTGGAACTGGTTGACCACGATGCCTTCAACTTCGAGGTCTTCGTTATGGTCTTCCTTGATCTCCTCGATCTCGCGCAGCAGCCCGTACAGGGCCTGGCGGGAGAAGCTGTCGCAATCGAAAGGGATCAGGCAGCGGTCGGCGGCGATCATCGCCGACACGGTGTAGAAGTTCAGCGCCGGCGGCGTATCCAGGTAAATTCGGTCGTAGTCCTCGGCCAGTTCATCAAGCAACTTACGCAGCTTGTTGATCTTGTGCTT
Source organism: Pseudomonadaceae bacterium (assembly GCA_019747075.1). Lineage (GTDB taxonomy): Bacteria > Pseudomonadota > Gammaproteobacteria > Pseudomonadales > Pseudomonadaceae > Aquipseudomonas. Next base: position 42,835 of record JAIERF010000023.1, on the reverse strand, counting down.
GGCCTCCAGCTTGGGCTGCAGGTCGGCCAGCTCGGCGGTGGCCGTGACCACATGCAGGTTGTCGAACGGCGTCTCGTAGATATCGACCTTACCCTTCTTGGCAAAGGGGCCGGACGACAGGGTTTGCTTGAAGAAGTCTGCAATGCCGACAGGCACCTCGTCTCCCGTCAACCCGGTGAGGTAATGGGTGGAATTACCCTGGGCATCGAGGTCGATCAGCAGGGTGCGATGCCCCTCTGCTGCACTGACCGCTGCCAGATTGCAGGCAATGCTGGATTTACCCACGCCACCTTTTTGATTGAACACCACGCGCCGCATGCCACACCTCCCTGAGCCGGTCGAGTTGCCGATTCTATGCAAAGCGCGTGACAAGGGCGAGGCATTCAGCGCAGCAGGCCGGCAATCGCGCCGAAAAGCAGCGCTTTGCCGGCCGGCGCGGCGACATCAGCCGTGGTACTGAGCCGACAATTCGTGCACTGCCTCGAAGAACGCACCGGCATGGGCCGGATCGACTTCCGGGGTGATGCCGTGGCCGAGGTTGAACACCTGGCCCGTACCGTGGCCGTAGCTGGCGAGAATGCGCGCCACTTCGGCACGAATGGCCGCCGGGCTGGCGTACAGCACGCTCGGATCCATATTGCCTTGCAGGGCCACTTTGCTGCCAACCCGGGCACGGGCGCTGCCGATATCGCAGGTCCAGTCCAGGCCCAGGGCCTCGGCGCCGGTGTCGGCCATCGACTCCAGCCACAGACCGCCGCCCTTGGTGAACAGGATCACCGGCACGCGGCGACCGTCGTGTTCGCGGATCAGGCCGTCGACGATCTTCTGCATATAGGCCAGGGAGAACTCCTGGTACGCCGCCGCCGACAGGCTGCCGCCCCAGGAATCGAAAATCTGGACCGCTTGGGCGCCTGCCAGGATCTGCCCATTCAGGTAGGCGGTGACCGACTGCGCCAACTTATCGAGCAGGGCGTGCATGGCCTGCGGATTGTTGTAGAGCATGGCCTTGGACTTGCGGAAGTCCTTCGACGAGCCGCCTTCGACCATGTAAGTGGCCAAGGTCCAAGGGCTGCCGGAAAAGCCAATCAGCGGTACGCGACCATTCAGCTCGCGGCGGATGGTGCGCACAGCGTCCATCACATAACCCAGGTCCTTTTCCGGATCGGGGATCGGCAAGGCTTCGATGTCAGCCATGCTCGCGACCACTTTCTTGAAGCGCGGGCCTTCGCCCGTTTCAAAGTACAGCCCCTGGCCCATGGCATCCGGGATGGTCAGGATGTCGGAAAACAGGATCGCCGCGTCCAGCTGCGGGTAGCGGTCCAGCGGCTGGATGGTGACCTCACAGGCCAGCTCAGGGTTCTTCATCAGGTTGACGAAGTTGCCGGCCTGGGCGCGGGTGGCGCGGTACTCCGGCAAGTAGCGACCGGCCTGACGCATCATCCACACCGGGGTGACATCCACCGGCTGTTTGAGCAGGGCACGCAGAAAACGGTCGTTCTTCAAGACGGTCATGGCAGGTTCCGAACTAATGAGCAGGAAAAAAGTGCGGGCATTTTCGCAGAGCCCAATGCAAAAGGCACGGCGAGTGCCGTGCCTTTTGTCTATCGCCTGACGCAGATCAGCCGCCAGGCCGTACCGCGATCAAACGCCGAGGTAGTCGAGGATGCCTTCGGCAGCCGTACGACCTTCGAAAATCGCCGTTACCACCAGGTCCGAACCGCGCACCATGTCGCCACCGGCGAAGATTTTCGGGTTGCTGGTCTGGTGCTTGAACTGGCTCTGCGCCGGCGCAATCACGCGACCTTGGCTGTCGATCTGGATCTGCGTTGGCTCAAACCAGTCAGCCGGGCTTGGGCGGAAACCGAAGGCGATAACCACGGCGTCGGCCGGGATGATCTCTTCAGAACCCGGAATCGGCTCGGGGCTGCGACGGCCACGGGCATCCGGCTCGCCGAGACGGGTCTCGACCACTTTCACGCCTTCCACCTTGTCCTCGCCAACGATGGCGATGGGCTGGCGGTTGTAGAGGAACTTCACGCCTTCTTCCTTGGCGTTCTTCACCTCTTTGCGCGAACCAGGCATGTTCTCTTCGTCACGGCGGTAGGCGCAGGTCACGGCCTTGGCACCCTGACGGATCGAGGTGCGGTTGCAGTCCATGGCGGTATCGCCACCACCAAGCACCACGACCTTCTTGCCCTTCATGTCGATAAAGTCTTCAGCCGACTTCTCGAAACCAAGGTTGCGATTGACGTTGGCGATGAGGAAATCCAGGGCGTCATACACGCCTGGCAGGTCTTCACCCGGGAAGCCGCCCTTCATGTAGGTATAAGTACCCATACCCATAAACACGGCATCGTACTCAGCCAGAAGCTGGTCGATGGTCACGTCCTTGCCGATTTCGGTGTTCAGACGGAACTCGATGCCCATGCCGGTGAACACTTCACGGCGGTTGCTGAGCACGGTTTTTTCCAGCTTGAACTCGGGAATACCGAAGGTCAGCAGACCGCCGATTTCCGGGTTCTTGTCGAAGACCACCGGGGTCACGCCGTTACGCACCAGCACGTCGGCACAACCAAGACCCGCAGGGCCGGCGCCGATGATGGCAACGCGCTTGCCGGTCGACTTGACCTTGGACATGTCCGGGCGCCAGCCCATGGCAAAGGCAGTGTCGGTGATGTACTTCTCGACCGAACCAATGGTCACCGCGCCGAAGCCATCGTTGAGGGTGCAGGCACCTTCACACAGACGATCCTGCGGGCACACGCGGCCGCAGACTTCCGGCAGGGTGTTGGTCTGGTGCGACAGCTCGGCGGCGGCGAGGATGTTGCCCTCGGACACCAGCTTCAACCAGTTGGGAATGAAGTTGTGCACCGGGCACTTCCACTCGCAATACGGGTTGCCGCAACCCAGGCAGCGGTGTGCCTGGTCGCACGCCTGAGCCGGCTTGAAGGGTTCGTAGATTTCCACGAACTCCTTCTTGCGCTGGCGCAGCAGCTTCTTCTTCGGATCCTTGCGGCCGACCTCGATGAACTGGAAGTCGTTATTCAGACGTTCAGTCATTTCAAAACCTCTTAACAGCAGTCACGAGCCATGGGCTTCACGCTGCAGGACAATCACGGTTAGCAGGCCGACCTGACGCCACACTGGGCGCCGGGTCGACCGCTGGCAGCGGCTTTATTGCGGGTTGGCGCGGGTGCTGGAGAGCAACGACCCGAGGCTCGCGGCCTTCGGCTTGACCAGCCAGAATTTGCGCAGGTAGTCGTCCAGGTTGTCCAGCAGGTTACGCCCCCACTCGCTGGCAGTCTCGGCCACGTACTCGGCGAGCACGCGCTGCAGATGGCTGCGATAGGCTTCCATGGCCTCGTTGTTGATCCGCTGGATTTCCACCAACTCGTGGTTAACACGGTCAACAAAGGTGTTGTCCAGATCCAGCACGTAGGCGAAACCGCCGGTCATGCCCGAACCGAAGTTGTAGCCGGTCTTGCCCAGTACGCAGACGAAACCGCCGGTCATGTACTCGCAGCAGTGATCGCCAGTGCCTTCCACCACGGTGTGGGCACCGGAGTTACGCACGGCAAAACGCTCACCCGCCGTACCAGCGGCAAACAACTTGCCGCCAGTGGCGCCGTACAGACAGGTGTTGCCGATGATGGCACTGTCCTGGGTCTTGAACGGGCTGCCCGCAGGCGGCACAACCACCAGCTTACCGCCGGTCATGCCCTTACCGACGTAGTCGTTGGCATCGCCTTCGAGGTACATATTCAGGCCGCCGGCGTTCCACACGCCAAAGCTCTGACCGGCCGAACCTTTGAAGCGGAAGGTGATCGGCGCCTTGGCCATACCCTGGTTGCCGTGAGCACGGGCAATTTCACCCGAAATCCGCGCACCAATGGAACGGTCACAGTTGCAGATATCCAGAGCGAACTCGGCACCGCTCTTGTCAGCAATGGCCGCACTGGCCAGCTCAACCATCTTCTCGGCCAGCAAGCCTTTATCGAACGGCGGGTTGCGCTCAACACCACAGAACTGCGGCTTGTCGGCGGGAATGTGGTCGCTACCCAACAGCGGACTGAGGTCCAGGTGCTGCTGCTTGGCGGTTTCACCTGGCAGCATGTCGAGCAGATCGGTGCGGCCGATCAGCTCTTCCAGGCTACGCACGCCCAGCTTGGCCAGCCACTCGCGGGTTTCTTCGGCGACGAAGGTGAAGAAGTTCATCACCATTTCGACGGTGCCGATGAAGTGATCCTTGCGCAGTTTTTCGTTCTGCGTGGCTACACCGGTCGCACAGTTGTTCAGGTGGCAGATGCGCAGGAACTTGCAACCCAGGGCGATCATTGGCGCGGTGCCGAAGCCGAAGCTCTCGGCGCCGAGGATCGCAGCCTTGACCACATCCAGGCCGGTTTTCAGGCCGCCGTCAGTCTGCACCCGGACCTTGCCGCGCAGGTCATTGCCGCGCAGGGTCTGGTGAGTCTCGGCCAGGCCGAGCTCCCACGGTGCGCCCGCATACTTGATCGAGCTGATCGGCGAAGCACCGGTACCACCGTCGTAACCGGAGATGGTGATCAAGTCGGCGTAAGCCTTGGCCACGCCAGCGGCGATGGTGCCAACGCCCGCTTCCGCAACCAGCTTGACCGACACCAGCGCCTTGGGATTGACCTGCTTGAGGTCAAAAATCAGCTGCGACAAGTCTTCAATCGAGTAGATGTCGTGGTGCGGCGGCGGCGAAATCAGGGTCACGCCCGGCACGGCATAACGCAGACGCGCAATCAGGCCGTTGACCTTGCCACCGGGTAGCTGACCACCTTCGCCAGGCTTGGCGCCTTGGGCGACTTTGATCTGCAGCACTTCGGCATTCACCAGGTATTCCGGCGTAACACCGAAACGGCCGGTAGCCACTTGCTTGATCTTCGAGCTCTTCACCGTGCCGTAACGGGCCGGATCTTCGCCGCCCTCACCGGAGTTGGAGCGCGCGCCCAGACGGTTCATCGCCTCGGCGATGGCTTCGTGGGCCTCCGGCGACAGCGCGCCGAGGGATATCCCGGCGGAATCGAAGCGCTTGAGGATCATCTCCAGCGGCTCGACCTGATCCAGCGCCAGCGGCTGTTCGGCCAGCTTGACCTGCAACAGGTCGCGGATCATCGACACCGGACGGGTGTCGACCAGCGTGGTGTATTCCTTGAACTTCTCGTAGCTGCCCTGCTGCACAGCGGCCTGCAGGGTGTTGACCACGTCCGGGTTGTAGGCGTGGTACTCGCCACCGTAAACAAACTTGAGCAAACCACCCTGCTGGATCGGCTTGCGGTTGTTCCAGGCTTCGGCGGCCAGCAGCTTCTGCTCGGCTTCGATGTCGACGAAACGCGCACCCTTGATGCGGCTAGCCACACCACGGAAGCTCAGCTCGACCACTTCGTCGGCCAGGCCCACGGCTTCGAACAACTGCGCACCGCGGTACGAAGCGATGGTAGAGATGCCCATCTTCGACAGGATCTTCAGCAGGCCCTTGGAAATGCCTTTGCGGTAGTGCTTGAACACTTCATCCAGATCGCCCAGCACTTCGCCGGTGCGAATCAGGTCGGCCAGTACTTCGTAGGCCAGGAACGGGTACACGGCAGAAGCACCGAAACCCACCAGCACGGCGAAGTGATGCGGATCGCGAGCGGTGGCTGTTTCTACCAGGATGTTGCAGTCGCAACGCAGGCCTTTCTCGGTCAGGCGATGGTGCACGGCACCGGTCACCAGCGAGGCGTGGGCCGGCAGTTTGCCTGGGGCAATGTGGCGATCGGTCAGAACCAGCAAGGCCTTGCCAGCGCGCACAGCCTCTTCAGCCTGATCAGCCATAGCACGTACGGCCGCTTCCAGGCCCAGGGTTTCGTCGTAGTTCATGTCGATGACATGACGCTCGAAGCCTGGCTCGGCGAGGCTCATCAGCGCGCGCCACTTGGCCGGCGAAATCACCGGCGAGGTGAGGATCACGCGGCTGGCGTGGGCTGGCGACTCTTCGAAGATATTGCGCTCAGCACCCAGGCAGATTTCCAACGACATCACGATCGCTTCACGCAGCGGGTCGATCGGTGGGTTGGTGACCTGGGCAAATTGCTGACGGAAATAGTCGAACGTCGAGCGCACGCGCTGCGACAGCACGGCCATCGGCGTGTCATCGCCCATCGAGCCAACGGCTTCCTGGCCCTGCTCGGCCAATGGCCGCAGCACCTGATCACGCTCTTCGAAGGTGACCTGGAACATTTTCATGAAGTGCTTGAGCTGGTCAGCATCGTAGCTGGCCACGCCTTGATCGTCGTCCAGCGACGCCTGAATGCGCACCGCGCCCTGACGCAGCCACTGCTTGTAGGGGTGGCGCGATTTCAGACGGTTGTCGATGTCTTCAGTGCTCAACACCTGACCGGTTTCGGTATCCACGGCGAGGATCTGCCCCGGACCCACACGGCCTTTGGCCAGCACGTCTTCGGGCTGGTAGTTCCACACGCCGATTTCCGAGGCGAGGGTGATGTAGCCATTTTTGGTGGTGACCCAACGCGCCGGGCGCAGACCGTTACGGTCGAGCAGGCACACGGCATAGCGACCATCGGTCAATACCACGCCGGCCGGACCATCCCACGGCTCCATGTGCATGGAGTTGTACTCATAGAACGCGCGTAGATCGGCGTCCATGGTCTCAACGTTCTGCCAGGCTGGCGGAATGATCATGCGCACGCCACGGAACAGGTCCATGCCGCCGGTGACCATCAGTTCCAGCATGTTGTCCATGCTCGAAGAGTCAGAGCCCACGCGATTGACCAGCGGGCCCAAATCATCAAGGTCCGGCAGCTGGTCGTTGGCAAACTTGGTACGCCGAGCTTGAGCCCAGTTACGGTTGCCGGTGATGGTGTTGATTTCACCGTTGTGCGCCAGGAAGCGGAATGGCTGAGCCAACGGCCACTTCGGCAGGGTGTTGGTGGAGAAGCGCTGGTGGAACACGCAGATCGCGGTTTGCAGGCGCTCGTCACCCAGGTCCGGGTAGAACTGCTGCAAGTCCGCCGGCATCATCAAACCTTTGTAGATGATGGTCTTCGACGAGAAGCTGCAGATGTAATGCTCGGTGTCGACTGCGTTGGCCACCGAAGAGCGACGACGGGCACTGAACAGCTTGATGGCAAAATCCTGGTCGCCCAAGCCTTCACCACCGATGAACACTTGCTCAATCTGCGGCAGACGCTCCAGCGCCAGACGGCCGAGCACGCTGGTATCCACTGGCACTTTGCGCCAGCCGATCAGCTGCAAGCCGGCAGCGAGGATTTCGCGGTTCATATTCTCGCGGGCGGCGTTGGCTTTGGCCTCATCCTGATTGAGGAAGACCATGCCGACGGCATACTGCGCCGGCAATTCGACCGCGAACGCCTGCTGTGCCGTAGCACGCAAGAACACATCAGGCTTCTGCATCAGCAGCCCGCAGCCGTCACCTGTCTTACCGTCGGCGTTGATACCGCCACGGTGGGTCATGCAGGTCAGGGCTTCAATGGCTGTCTGCAGCAGGTGATGGCTTGCCTCGCCCTGCATATGGGCAATCAGGCCGAAGCCGCAGTTATCCTTGAACTCATCAGGATGGTACAGACCTGCTTTCATAGACATTCTCACCAGACAAACTTGTACTAAATCAAGCACTTACCATGCGCGCAGGTCAATGCGCCAGCTTTGCGCAGGCAAAAGGGAGGTCATTGTACACATCCACCCTAGGGGTCACAAATCGGCATGGCGAAGCCTTGCACGCTTATGTCGCCTTGCAGAAGGAAACGACCGGCCAGCCATGTTAGCGACTCACCAGTCAGCTGGCGAACCATAGGCCCGCCAGCCAGACACCCCAGCTACTTCATTTCCTGCCGCACGCTGGCAATAGTGCGCGGCCAAGGCTTGGCAGCCTGAACTTTGGCGGGCAACGCCTTGATCGACGCCTGAGCGGCTGCACGGGTGGCAAAACTGCCATAGGTCACCACATACAGCGGCTTACCTTGCAGAACCTTTTTGAAGTAGTGGTATTCACTGCCGTGCTGGCGCACAAACGCCTGGGCATTGGCCTCAACGCCAGTTCCCAGCACCTGAACCACATAGCGATTGGATGCCTGGGCGGCATACCAACCCGAACCGGCTGCCGGCTTGACGACAGGCACCGGCGGTTTAACAACCGCCTTAACCACAGGCTTAGGCGCCGGCTGTGGCTGCGGCTTAACCGCAGGAGCCACCGCCACCGCAGCTGGCTTGACCGGCACGGGAGCGGCGACCGGAGCAACAGCTGGCACGGCAGCCAAAGCGGGCTTGGCAGGCTCAACCGCCGGCGCCACAGTCGGCGCAGCGACAGTAGCTGGCGCAATCGCCGGCAAGGAGTCCAGCGCCCCACCGTCTTCGCTCTCCGCCAACCCTGCAGCCTGTGCCAGCGGCTCACGAATGACTGGCTGCGCCTCACCCACCAACGGCAACGGCAATGGTTGGCTTGAGCCAGCAAAATCAATCTTCGGCCCTGCAGCATCCGCCGCCACGTTTGGCGCCGCAGCATCTACCGCAACAGACTCCTGCCCCAACGGCAATTGCGCACTGATCGGCGCCACAGGCACGCTTTCGGTACGTTCTTGCATCATCCAGGCCGCCGCTACGCCGCCAGCCACCACCAGCAAGGCGACCAAGTGCTTGACGGGTAATTTGAAGCCAAAAGACGCGTTTTTTCCCGCGCCTCGCTGCGCCAGCATCGCGTCAATCAAAGCCTCGCGAGCCAGCAGATTGATGGCGCCCGGCCAGCCGCCAGAAGCCAGATGAATATCAGCGATCTGCTCAGCGGTGAACAACTCGATACCCTGCCCAGCACCTTCTAATCGTTGCGCCAGGTACTCCTGAGTTTCAGCCTCATCGTAAGGCTGCAACTCAATGGCATGAAAACACTCAGCGCCATCCGCAAACAGCTCAAGGCGAGCAATCAGGCTGTGCTCGGCAAACAGGAAGACATGTGCTCGCCCCTCGGCATTGCCGGCAGCCAACGCCAGCATCGCCTCCAAGCCCGCATCATCCAGTTGCTCGGCATCATCAACCAGCAGATAGACTTCCTGGCCGGTTGCGGTTAACTGAGCAACCCGCGACAGCACGGCACGCACATCGGCCTGGGGCACATTCAGACCCTGGCTCAGCAGACGCAACACGCCCCCAGCCTCGACCGCACCGCGCGCCGAGACCACCACACTCTGCACTGCCTGCTTGTTAGTGCTGGCCACGAGCGCCTGGCGCAGCAGCGTCTTGCCGCTCCCCTTGGGACCGGTTACGGCTAACAACAGCTGACTGTAACGCGCCAAATGATGCAACTGGCCCAGCACTGGCTTGCGTTGCGCCGGGAAAAACTTGAACCCGGGCACCCGCGCAGCAAAGGGGTCATGGCTGAGTTGGTAATGGCCGAGGAAGGCCTCGTCGGCATGCAAACTGGTCATAGAGTTCTCATCAATCGCTAAGCTGATTAACCAAGGCGCGGTAATCTGCGCGCAAGGTGGCATCTAAAATTTCGCGAGGAAACTCGCTGGTTACCACGGCCGCGCCCAGGCCTTTCAACAGCACCAAACGCAGGCGTCCATCGAGCACTTTTTTATCCACCGCCATGTGCTCGAGAAAATCATCCGGCGCCATTTCTTCCGGCGGCACAACCGGCAGCCCCGCCTGCAGCAAGAGGCGCACGCCCCGATCACGCTCAGCCGCGGCAATCCAACCCAAACGGCAGGACATCTCCAGCGCCATCACCGTCCCGGCCGAAACCGCCTCGCCGTGCAACCACACGCCATAACCCATATGGGTTTCGATGGCATGGCCAAAGGTGTGGCCAAGATTCAGGGTCGCTCGCAGGCCAGACTCACGCTCATCCTGCCCGACAACATACGCCTTGGCCGCACAGGAACGCGCCACCGCCTCAGCCAAAAGTGCCTGATCGAGGCCGCGCAAACCCTCCATATTGAGCTCAAGCCAACCCAGAAATGGCTCATCACAAATCAGACCATACTTGATGACCTCAGCCAAACCTGCCGACAACTCACGGACAGGCAAGGTATTCAGACTGGATATATCAATGATCACTGCCTTGGGCTGATAGAACGCACCGACCATATTCTTACCCAGCGGATGATTGATTCCCGTCTTGCCGCCAACGGATGAGTCAACCTGAGATAACAGTGTGGTAGGCACTTGAATAAAATCGACGCCGCGCTGGTAACAAGCCGCAGCAAAGCCTGCCATATCGCCGATCACACCGCCGCCCAGAGCAATAACCGTAGTCCGACGATCATGGCGCGCAGTCAGCAAGCCATCAAAAATCAGCTGTAAGGTTTCCCAGGTCTTGAAGGCCTCGCCATCGGGCAAAATCACCGGAGTGACGTCAAACCCCGCCAGGGTTACCAGCAACGACTGCAAATAAAGCGGCGCCACGGTTTCATTGGTAATAATCGCCACTTGCCGACCAGCAATATGCGGCTCGAACAACCCGGCCTGAGCAAGCAAGCCGGCCCCGATATAAATGGGATAGCTACGCTCGGCGAGTTCAACCTGAAGTGTTTGCATGAGGCCCCCATAGAAAAGGGCTCTAGGATAGCGCAGATCAGCCTGCGCTTTAACGGGGAGCAAGCGCCTCAAGGCGCTCAATGATCTCCAACACGACCATCCGCGGCGGACGCTCGTCGGTTTCGATCACCACATCGGCAATTTCACGATACAGCGGATCACGAATTGCCATCAGGTCAGACAGCACCCTCGCAGGATCAGCTGTGCGCAACAGGGGACGGTTACGATCACGAGAAGTCCGATCAATTTGCTGCTCGACGGTTGCATGCAGGTAAACAACGCGCCCACCTGCCCGTAGCGCACGACGATTTTCTTCTCGAAGAACTGCACCGCCACCAGTAGCCAGTACCAGTCCGTCAGCGCCACAAAGATCGACGATCACCGCCTGCTCGCGCTCACGGAAGCCCTGCTCACCCTCTACATCAAATATCCAGGGGATATCGGCACCGGTACGCTGCTCAATTTCCTTGTCGGAATCTTTAAAGGGTAAGCGCAGTTCTTTGGCGAGCAAGCGCCCGATGGTGCTTTTACCAGCTCCCATCGGGCCAACCAGAATCAAGTTGCTCACCAAGATCAACGACCCACAGTTACAGCCTGACCGCTCATGATCCGAGGAGTGAGGAAAACCAGCAGTTCACTTTTCTTATCTGTTACTACATCGCGACGAAACATACGCCCCAAGTAAGGAAGGTCACCGAGGAATGGTACTTTATCTACAGCCTTCGTCTGCGTGTTAGAGAAAACACCACCGATTACAATAGTCTCGCCATCAGCAACAAGAACCTTAGCGTTAACTTCGTTCTTTTTAATTGGTGGCACACCATTCAATGCATTCGGATAGTCAGGCTCATCCTTATTAATTTTTACCTCCATAATAATTCGATTATCTGGGGTAATTTGCGGAGTAACCTCAAGTGACAAAGCAGCTTCTTTGAACGAAGTACTAGTCGCACCACTTGAACTCGCTTCTTGATAAGGTATTTCCGTACCCTTCAGAATTTTCGCCGTTTCTTTATCTGAAGTAACCACCTTAGGCTGGGAAACCACCTCACCATTACCGGTCTTTTCCATCGCCGAAAGCTCAAGATCCAAGATGGTATTGTCTGTAATAAAACCAATACCGATGGAAGACGTTGGTGCCGCGGCACCCAAATCCACATAAGTTCCTCGACCGGTTGCGCCACCCAAGGTGAAGTTACCAACACCTGTTGTTACGCCCTTCCAGTCGACACCGAGCTCCTTACTAAAATCTACGGCCGCCTCGACAATACGCGCTTCAATCATCACCTGCCGAACAGCAATATCCAACTGAGCTACGATGCGACGCAACTCATCAAGATTGGTTTGTGTCTGATAAGCAATGATGCTGTTAGTACGATCATCTACGGTGATCGAGCCACGATCATCAGAGGGCGTTTCAGCACCTGCAGTACTGGTTACCGACTGAAACAGCTTGGCGATATCTGAAGCCTTGGCGTAATTAACTTGAATCAATTCTCTACGCAAGGGTTCTAGTGCGGCAATTTGCTTCTGCGACTCGAGCTCCTGACGTTCGCGCGCAGCAATCTCATCTGCAGGCGCAACCAGAAGCACGTTACCAATTTTACGCTTGTCCAAACCCTTGGTTTTCAAAACCAAGTCCAAGGCTTGATCCCACGGCACATTCTGCAAACGCAACGTGATATTGCCTTGAACTGTGTCACTGGCAACCAAGTTAAGATCGGTAAAGTCGGCAATCAGCTGCAGCACTGAACGCACATCAATATCCTGGAAATTCAGCGAAAGCTTTTCACCCGTATAGGCAAACTTCTCAGCTTTACGCTTATCTGCATCCTGCTGGGTTAACGGCTTGATGCTGACAGTCAATTTGTTATCTGTCTGATACGCCATGTAGTCATACAAGCCTGTTGGCTCGATGCTGATGCTGGCCTTGTCGCCCTGACTGACCGCACTCACAAATTGCACTGGAGTGGCGAAGTCCTTCACATCCAAGCGTACACGCAGCGACTCCGGCAACTGGGTCTTGGCAAAATCCAGACGGATCTTCCCACCTTGGTCCTGAATATCTGGGCTGACCGCAGCATCCGAGAGCTCGATAACCACATTACCGGCACCTTGCTCGCCACGCTGAAAATCAATTCCCTTAATTGCCTTGCCTGCGGCCACGTAAGGTTTCACCACAGGCTTTACTGCGGCAACCGGATTAGCAGCTCGCGCAGCGCCTTCGCCAACCACCACAAACAGAGCATTACCCTCGGCTCTCGCACTGTAAGGCGCCAATGTAGTGAGATTGACAATTAGACGAGTACGGTCACCCGCCTCAACCACAGTCACACTGCGCGCATTACCAACACCCAACTCGCGGTTTTTTGCGCCCAGCTTGTTGACGACCCCCGGCAAATCCAAAGCAATGCGCGCAGGTTGCTCGATTGTGTAACCGCGCGGAACCGCTACTGGCTCATCAAAAGTCAGCTTAAGCTCGACCTTGTCGCCAGGCAGTGCAGCAACATCAAGGGACTGGAGATCGGCCGCAAGAGATGTCTGCGATATCAATGCAAGACAAAGAGAAATGCCGAGAGGTGAAAGGGTGCTTTTCATTATTTGGTTCCGTTTAGCCGACCGGTAATTTTTGTTCATAGTAACCCACCCACTAAGAGCGCTCTCTGAGGGCCAGGCTACGCGGACGCTCAAGCCATCCCCCTTCGCCATCTGGCACGATTTCTACCACATCGATCTTCGACTCAGTCACCGAGACGATGCGCCCATGGTTACGCCCAAGGTAGTCGCCCACTTTGACTCGGTAGACACCTCCAGCTCCCTGAACCAAACCAAAGACACCAACATTATCCGAAAGGGTACCCGCCATTTCGAAAACTTCGATATTGAAGCCTTCCAAAAACTGTTTGACCCTGCTCTCGTCTGGCTTTATGTCTTTCGAACCCTTCTGCTGGCTGGCTACATCTATTTTTACCGGTTTCTGGAAAGGACTGCGCATTCCACCAGCGTTGTAGGTAAACGCTTCATAGGGTTGGAATTTTGGCAAAGGTTCAATTGATCCCTTAGGGCGCGCACGAACCTCATCCATATAAGCTTGAAGATCAACAAATTGACTGCTGGCGTCACAACCTGCCAAGCAAGCAGTAACGAACAGGCTAATAAATAGTCGGGCGCTCATCATTTCTGCAACCCCTTATCGTTGTATCGATAGGTTTTGGCCAGAACACTCATTCGCAACCTGGACGCACTATCACCCTCAACAGGAATCATCTCAAAGTCATGCAAGGTCACGATACGCGGCAGACTTGCTACGCCACTGGCAAACGTTGCCAGATCCTCATAGCGGCCCAACACGCTAATTTGAATGGGCAATTCGATATAGAACTGCTGAGTGACTTCCGGCAGCAATTTAATCTGCTCAAACTCCAAGCCACTACCCAAGCCAGTACGGGTAATGTCTTCGAGCAACCCCGGAACCTCGGTATCACTTGGCAACTGCCTTAACAGCGCACCAAAGGAAGTTTCCATTTCCTTCATTTGGTCCTTGTAGGCTTCCAGATTGGCTGCCTGAAATGCCTTGGTGGAAAACTGCTGCTTGAGCGTTTCCTCTTCGGCGTGACGCTGATCGAGATCAGCCTCCAAGTCTTTCAAATGAAAGTTATAACCAAGCGCCAAAACAACGATCAACAGTAAAAAACAGGCAATTACTTTAATTGCAGACGGCCAAGAGCCCAGATTATTAATATCCAGGTCGGCAAGGTCGACCTTGCGCAAGCCTTCAAGAGATTCGGCCAAACTCATTTCTTAGCCCCTTCTGCTTCAACTGCAGGCTGTGTTTGCTGCACCGTAAGCTGGAAGACATTTGCCTGTCCCCACTCGCCAGCGGTCAATGCCTTAACCTCTGTCAGGTTAGGTGCATCCAGCCACTCGGAACCATCTAGATTGCGCATCAGATTGGAAACCCGGTTATTCGACTCCGCCGCACCAACAATGGCGATGCTCTTACCGGTCATTTTCAACCCGGTAAAATACACGCCATCAGGCAGCGTACGAACCAACTGATCAAACACCCGACCGATAATCGGTCGATTGCCCTGAAGGTCCTGAATGATCTTCATCCGCTCCAGCAACTGCTGACGCCGCGTTTTTAACTCGCTGATTTCTTTGATGCGTGCATCCAGTACGGCAATTTCTTTGCGCACATAATCATTACGGGCGTTTTGTTGTTCAATCGCACCGTTAAGGTACTGATCACCAAGAAATACAGCACCACCAGCGACAATCAAAACACCCGCCAGGGTTACTAGAAATCGCTGCTTGCGCTCTTCACGCAGCTGTTCCCGCCAGGGAAGTAGGTTAATCCGCGCCATTAGTCGAAACTCCTCATGGCCAAACCGCAAGCGATCATCAATGCCGGCGCATCACTGGCCAAGGCGCCCGCATTAACCTTGCTACTTAAAGCCATGTCAGCAAAAGGATTGGCTACCAATGTCGGCGTGCCAATTTTTTGCTGAATCAAGCGATCGAGATCAGGAATGGAGGCGGTACCGCCTGCCAATAGAATGTAATCCACATCATTGAACTGACCAGCAGCAAAAAAGAACTGCAAGGAACGCGAAACCTGCTGAACAACAGCCTCCTTGAACGGCTGCAGCACTTCACTGTCGTAGTCATCCGGCAAGCCGCCTTGCTTTTTAGTCAAGCCCGCTTCTTCAACAGAGAGGCCGTAGCGACGCTGAACCTCTTCGGTCAGCTGCTTGCCGCCGAATAGTTGCTCACGGGTGTAAATCGTCCGGCCGTTATGCAAGACGCTCAACGTCGTCATAGTGGCGCCAATATCAACCACCGCCACGGTCAGATCATCCTGGCCATTATTCAGCTGCGCGGCTAACAAACCGTAGGCACGCTCCAGCGCATAAGCTTCAACATCCACAACCTTGGCGGTCAAACCAGCAAGAGCAAGAGCCGCCTCACGGACCTCGACGTTTTCCTTGCGACATGCTGCCAGCAGAACTTCGACACGTTCAGGGTTGCGAGCGGAAGGCCCCTGCTCCTCGAAGTCGATCGCAACTTCTTCCAGCGGGTAAGGAATGTACTGATCAGCTTCTATCTTCAGCTGGTTTTCCAGCTCGTCATCAGAAAGACCGGCTTCCATCTCGATGGTTTTGGTGATTACCGCCGAACCCGCTACCGCGACAGCCACAGACTTCACCCCCGTCTTGGCCTTGGCCAAAACCCGCGCGAGTGCCTGCCCGACACCTTCCAGCTCGGCAATGTTCTTCTCGACGACAGCATTAGGTGGGAGCGGCTCAACAGCGTAGGCCTCTACCTTGTAGCGGCTTCCTGAGCGACTCAATTCGAGGAGCTTGACCGAGGTCGAACTGATATCGATCCCCAGCAGCGTGTTCGCTTTCTTATTGAAGAGCCCTAGCACGACCGATTTCCTATCTGCATCCGCGACTTACGGACTGTTTATGTTTTTTCACATTAAATATCAGTCTTGACAGAAGCGCAAATGGCTACCTAGCAAAAAAACCGCTTATAATGTGACCAGTTTTCCTCTTTTCGCTTTGCCTGCCGCTTAACTCTTTCTTTTATCTGGAAATCCACAAATCTTGATGCGTCTGCTGAAGTTTTTCTGCTGGTCGGCGCTTGCCGTTTTTTGTGGGCTGCTCCTCAGCCTGAGCGGAGCTTACCTCTATCTTAGCCCCGGCCTGCCATCCGTCGAGTCACTGCGCAGCATCCAATTGCAAATCCCCCTCAGGGTATACAGCAGTGACAACAAACTGATCGCTGAATTTGGCGAAATGCGCCGCAGCCCGATTCGCTTCCAAGACATCCCGCCCGACTTTATCAACGCCATTTTGTCCGCAGAAGACGACAATTTCGCCAACCATTATGGCGTTGACCCTACCAGCCTGATGCGGGCCGCCTCGCAATTATTGCAAAGCGGCCATATTCAATCCGGCGGCAGCACCATCACCATGCAAGTCGCGAAGAATTTCTTTCTCAGCAGCGAACGCAGCTTCTCGCGCAAGATCAACGAAATTCTCCTGGCCCTGCAGATTGAACGTGAGCTGAGCAAGGACGAGATTCTCGAGCTATACGTCAACAAGATTTATCTCGGCAATCGCGCCTACGGCATCGAAGCGGCATCCCAGGTCTACTACGGCAAATCCATCCGTGATGCCAGTCTGGCGCAACTGGCAATGATTGCCGGGCTACCCAAGGCACCCTCACGCTTCAATCCGCTGGCCAATCCCACACGCAGCAAAGAACGTCGCGACTGGATTCTGGGGCGCATGCTGAAACTGGGCAAAATTGACCAGGCGCGCTATCAAAGCGCTCTCGACGAGCCGCTCAATGCGACATACCACGGCTCCACGCCCGAACTGGAAGCCCCTTATATTGCCGAAATGGCCCGTGCCGAAATGGTCGGTCGCTATGGCAGTGACGCCTACACCGAAGGCTTCCGGGTAACCACTAGCGTCTCCAGCGGGCTGCAACAGGCTGCCAGCCTGGCTGTTCGAAGCGGCCTGCTGAGCTACGACCAGCGCCATGGCTATCGCGGCCCACAAACCCGCCTGCCCGGCATGAGCCGTGAGACCTGGCTAAAGGAACTAACTAAACACCGCTCAATCGGTGGCCTGGAACCGGCCATCGTCAGTCAAATCGAAAAGAGCGGCATTCTGGTCCTTACCCGCAGCGGCCAGGAAGAAACCGTAACGTGGAGCAGCATGAAGTGGGCCCGCCCGTTTCTCGGCCCCGATAGTATGGGCGCCCGCCCGCAGAAGCCCGCTGACGTTGTGCAACTCGGCGATCTTGTCCGCGTACAGCGCCAGACAGACGGCAGCCTGAACTTCAGCCAGATCCCCACCGCACAAGCAGCGCTCGCCTCGCTTGACCCGCAGAACGGCGCGATACGCGCCCTGGTTGGCGGCTTCTCGTTTGAGCAAAGCAACTACAACCGTGCGATCCAGGCCAAGCGTCAACCTGGCTCAAGCTTCAAACCCTTTATCTACAGCGCGGCACTGGATAACGGCTTCACCGCCAGCAGCCTAGTCAATGATGCCCCAATCGTGTTCCAAGAAGCCGGCATGGAAGAAGCCTGGCGCCCCAAAAATGACAACAACACCTTCCTCGGTCCCATTCGCCTGCGTGAAGCGCTGTATAAATCGCGCAACTTGGTATCCATCCGCGTTCTGCAAGCCATTGGTATCGATTACGCCCGCGACTATGTAGCACGCTTCGGCTTCAACAAAGAGGATTTGCCACGCAACCTTTCCCTGGCGCTGGGCACCGCCAATCTGACCCCCATGGAAGTCGCCACGGGCTGGTCCACCTTCGCCAATGGCGGCTACAAAGTTCAGCCCTATCTGATCGACCGAATCGAAAGCCGCGACGGCCGACCGCTCTTTATCGCCAATCCGGCCAGCGTGCCGCAAAACAGCCCACAGAGCATCGATGACCAAGACCTGCCCAATACCATCAATGCCGACGCCAACGCGACAACCATTGAGCCGACGGCCGCCGAGCGCATCATTGATGAGCGCACCGCCTTCATCCTCACCAACATGCTCCAGGACGTCATCAAGCGCGGCACCGGGCGACGCGCACTGGCCATGGGCCGTAGTGATTTGGCCGGCAAGACAGGCACCACCAACGAATCAAAAGACAGCTGGTTCTCTGGCTACAACGCCGACTACACCACCACCGTCTGGAGCGGCTTTGACCAACCGGAGAGCCTGGGACGAATGGAGTTTGGCGGCACCGTCGCACTGCCCATTTGGATGAACTACATGAGCGTCGCCCTGAAAGACAAACCCGCTCACCTGCTGCCCGAACCCGCCGGCATATTAACCCTGCGCGTCGACCCCATTACTGGCCGAGCCGCCTCACCAGGCAACGCCAACGCCTATTTCGAACTATTCAAGAGTGAGGACTCGCCCCCCTCAATGGGCGAACTCGACCCAAGCCAAAGCCCCCTAGGCAGCCCGCTGCCGGCGGATGAAGCAGCGCCCATCGACCTGTTCTGATCGGCAAGCACATCGGTAATCAAACCCGCCCAAGAAACACTGCGGACTCGCTCGCAGGGCAACTGAAAATTCGCCGCTAACATTTCGCCCCGCCAACCGAAAAAACAAAAAGCCCGACAGGTTTGCGCCTGCCGGGCTTTTGTTTAGTGCTATCTACCCGTCAGCCGCCTAGCAAGGCAGCGGACGACTATTGCCTCTTAGAACTGCGCCGCATCGAGCAAGTACAACGACTCACTACCAGCTTTAACCGAAGCAGTCAGCGAGTGGATACGCGGCAAAAGGCGAGCGAAGAAGAAGCGCGCGGTGCCCAGTTTACTCACGTAGAACTCATCCTGATCCTGCTTGGCCAGCGCGGTGCGTGCCATCAGGGCCCACATATAGGCGTAGGCGGTGTAACCGAACACCTGCAGGTACTCGACCGAGGCGGCACCGACTTCGTTCGGGTTAGCCTTGGCGCGTTCCAGCAGATCGGCGGTCATCAGCTCCAGATTGGCGATGGCGTCTTTCAGCGGGTTAACGAACTCAGCCAGGGACGCATCGGCGCTGTCGGTGAAGGCTTTGATCTCTTCGGCGAAGTGCTTGTAGAACGCACCGCCGCTGCCAACCACTTTACGGCCGACCAGATCGAGGGCCTGGATGCCGTTGGTGCCTTCGTAGATCTGGGTGATGCGGCAGTCGCGAATCAGCTGCTCTTGGCCCCACTCACGGATATAACCGTGGCCGCCAAAAATCTGCTGGCCGTGGGTGGTGGTTTCCAGCGCCATATCGGTAAGGAAGGCCTTGGCCACCGGGGTCAGCAAGGCGACCAGTTCTTCCGCGCGCTTACGGGTAGCGGCGTCTTCGCTAAACTTGGCGGTGTCCAACTGCATGGCCACGTAGCTGGAGAAGGCACGACCGCCTTCGTTCAGCGCTTTCATGGTCAGCAGCATGCGGCGTACGTCCGGGTGCACGATGATCGGGTCAGCGGCTTTGTCTTTGGCCACCGGACCGGTCGGCGCACGGCTCTGGATACGGTCACGGGCGTATTCCACGGCGTTCTGGTAGCTGCGCTCGCCTAGGGAAAGGCCCTGGATACCGACGCCCAGACGCTCGTAGTTCATCATGGTGAACATGGCCGCAAGGCCTTTGTTCGGCGCATCGACGATCCAGCCAGTGGCGCCGTCGAAGTTCATCACGCAGGTGGCCGAAGCCTTGATGCCCATCTTGTGCTCGATCGAGCCGCAAGACAGCGAGTTATTCTCACCCAGGGAGCCATCGGCGTTGACCATAACTTTCGGCACTAGGAACAGCGAGATGCCTTTCGGGCCAGCCGGAGCGTCCGGCAGCTTGGCCAGCACCAAGTGAATGATGTTCTCGGTCAGGTCGTGCTCACCGCCGGTGATGAAGATCTTGGTGCCGGAAATCTTGTAGCTGCCATCGGCCTGCGGTTCGGCCTTGGTGCGGATAATCCCCAAGTCGGTACCGGCGTGCGGCTCGGTCAGGCACATGGAGCCAGCCCAAACGCCGGAATACATGTTCGGCAGGTACTGCTCTTTCAGCTCTTCACTGGCGTGGGCGTTGATCGACAGGCAAGCACCGGCGGTCAGCATCGGATACAGACCGAACGACAGGTTGGCCGAGTTGACCATTTCTTCAACCTGGGCCGAGATCGCCTTGGGCATGCCCATGCCGCCGAATACGGGATCACCACCCACGCCAACCCAGCCGCCTTCGGCGTAGGCTTTATAGGCTGCCGGGAAGCCGGCCGGGGTATTGACCACGCCATTGGTCCAGGCACAGCCTTCTTCGTCACCGCTACGGTTGAGCGGGGCGATGACGCCAGCAGTAACCTTGCCAGCTTCTTCGAGGATGGCGGCGGCGGTGTCTTCGTCCACTACATCAGCCAAGGCCGGCAGTTGTGCCCACAGCTTGGAAACCTCAAATACTTCATTGAGGACGAAGCGCATATCGCGCAGGGGCGCCTTGTAGTCAGCCATGTGCAACCTCACGAAAAAAGACTGGCGGGATAGCCATTTCAATCAGGCGGCGATTGTAGCGAACAACAGGAAAGAGCAAAAGGGTCACTGCGTGACTGTAAAAACGCAAAAAGTCACGCGCAGCGCATTCAAGCCTCTACAGCGGCTACCCGCACAGCGCCGCGGCGCACCTGACCGTGGGCCACCACTCGATTGCGCCCAGCCCCCTTGGCGCTATACAGCGCTTGGTCGGCGGCCTTGAGCACGGCCTCGGTCGTCAACTGCGACGCCTGGCGCTGAGCCACGCCGATGCTGATCGTCACGGAAACACTGCCCGCCGCCTTGGCGCGACGCTTCTGCCGCCCCTGCTGATCATCCCGCGGGCGCTGGCCCTGCTCGCGCAGCTGCAACAGATAACCCTCAACCGCCGCGCGCACCACTTCCAGGTGCGGCAGGCACTGCTCGATGGTCTTGCCGGGAAACACCAGGGTGAACTCTTCACCGCCATAGCGATAGGCCTTGCCGCCACCAGAGATCTTGCGTAATTGCCCGGCGACCACGCGCAACACCTGATCACCGACATCATGGCCATGGGTGTCGTTGAACTGCTTGAAATGGTCGACGTCGGCCATGGCGATCACGTACTGGCGGCCCAGACGCTGCAAATGTTCATTCAGTGCGCGCCGCCCCGGCAAGCCGGTCAGCTCATCGCGAAAGGCCATTTGGTAGGCTTCATGGGCCACCGCCACGGCAATCATCAGCATCACCTGACTGCTCATGATGTTCAGCGCCTGGGGCTGGATAAACACCCGCGGCAGCATCCACAACAAGCCCAGCAAACCGACCAATTGCGCCGCATGCAGCGGACGCGGCTGACGCAGGTATTGCACCAGCAAGCCGATAAACGCGAGCAGGAACAACGGATAGACAAACTGGATCAGGCTCATCCAGGAGGCATGCAACGCCGGCCACCGGATCTCCGCCAGCCAGGTCAGCAGAGGCGCGGGAAAGCGCTGTTGCAGCGCCACCGCTACGCCGACCACGGCCAATAGCACCGCCGCGCGGGCAATCAGATCCTGCGCCAACTGGGTACGCTCCTGCCAGACGGCATACAAACCATACAGCAGCGGCAACAGCAGGCAGCAGAGATGGAAAATCAGCGCGCCATCCTCACGCACACTGCCGCTGGCGCGAAAGTGATCGGTTTGCGTATCCAGCAGGAAATAGGCGAGGTACACCGTGAGCAACAGAAACAACTCACGCTGCCGGCTATAGACCATGCAGAAGGTACCGCCGAGCAAGAGCAGCAGGGTCGGCAGCACATTGAACAGCGAGACAAAGAACTCGCTCAGGGAAACCAGACTGGTCGCCAGCAGCCCGGCACCGAGCAACAGCAGGGAAGGCAGGAAATGGCCGAAGCGCAGGGCAGAAAAGCGCGACAAAACGAACTCCAGATCAGCCGCAAACAAACGGCGGCAGTGACTGGCATTCTGCCTGCTTGGCGCCTGTTCGACACCCGATCAGTGCGCAAAACCATTATTTGCGCCGATTTGCCAGACGAAACGCCCGCGCCATGCCACACCACACACGGCCGCCGACTTAAAACGCGCGCACAAAAAAGCCGCGAACCCGAAGGTGCGCGGCTTTTTGCGCCCGCAGGCAGGCTTACAACTTAGTAGCCCAAGGCGAAGTCTTCTTCGGCCATGTCCATCAAGTTGTTGGCGCCCGACAGCATGGTCACGACCAGGCCACGGGTGCGCGGCAGGATGCGCTGGAAGTAGAAGCGCGCAGTCTGCAGCTTGGCCTTGTAGAAGGCCTCTTCGTCGGTACCGGCAGCCAGTTTCTCGGCAGCCAGACGCGCCATGTCAGCCCAGAAGTAGGCCAGGCAGGCGTAACCGGAGTACATCAGGTAGTCCACCGAAGCGGCACCGACTTCTTCACGGTCTTTCATCGCGGCCATCCCCACTTTCATGGTGATGTCGCCCCACTCCTTGTTCAGCTCAGCCAGCGGCGCAACGAATTCCTTGACGGCATCGTTGGCTTCGTTGGTCTGGCAGAACTTGTGGATGATCTTGGTGAAGCCTTTCAGCGCTCCGCCTTGAGTCATCAGGATCTTGCGACCCAGCAAGTCCAGCGCCTGGATACCGGTGGTGCCTTCGTACAGCATGGAAATACGGCTGTCGCGAACGTTCTGCTCCATGCCCCACTCGGCGATGAAGCCGTGGCCGCCATAGATCTGCACGCCGTGGTTAGCCGCTTCGAAGCCCACTTCAGTCATGAACGCTTTGGCGATCGGAGTCAGGAAAGCCAACAGACCATCGGCGGCTTTCTTGTCTTCTTCGTTCTCGCTGTACTTGACGATGTCGACCTGCTTGGCAGTGAAGTACACCATCGCGCGGTTGCCTTCGGCGAAGGCTTTCATGGTCAGCAGCATACGACGTACGTCCGGGTGGACGATGATCGGGTCAGCGGCTTTGTCCGGCGCTTTCGGGCCAGTCAGGGAGCGCATCTGCAGACGCTCGCGAGCGTATTTCAGGCCGCCCTGGAAGCCGATTTCGGCGTGAGCCAGACCCTGCAGAGCAGTACCCAGACGAGCAGTGTTCATGAAGGTGAACATGCAGTTCAGACCCTTGTTGGCTGGGCCGATCAGGAAACCGGTGGCGCCATCAAAGTTCATCACGCAGGTAGCGTTACCGTGGATGCCCATCTTGTGTTCGAGCGAACCACAGGAAACGGCGTTGCGCGAACCCACGCTGCCATCTGCGTTGACATTGAACTTCGGCACGATGAACAGCGAAATACCTTTGGTGCCCTGCGGGGCGTCCGGCAGGCGAGCCAGTACGATGTGGACGATGTTATCGGCCATGTCGTGTTCGCCAGCGGAGATGAAGATCTTGGTGCCGGACACTTTGTACGAACCATCAGCCTGAGGCTCGGCCTTGGTGCGCAGCATGCCCAGGTCGGTGCCGCAGTGCGGCTCGGTCAGGCACATGGTGCCGGTCCACTCACCGGAAACCAGCTTGGTCAGGTAGGTGTGTTTCTGGTCGTCAGTACCATGCTCGGCGAGGGTGTTCATCGCGCCATGGGACAGACCTGGGTACATGCCCCACGACCAGTTGGATTCGCCAACCAGCTCGCTCAGCACCAGACCGAGGGACTCCGGCAGGCCTTGGCCGCCGTGGTCAACGTCGTGGGACAGGCTCGGCCAGCCACCTTCAACGTACTGCTGGTAGGCTTCTTTAAAGCCAGTCGGGGTCTTAACGCCGGACTCGCTCCAGGTGCAACCTTCGATGTCACCGGTGCGGTTCAGCGGAGCCAGTACCTGCTCACAAAACTTGGCGCCTTCCTCGAGGATGGCGTTGACCATGTCCGGGGTAGCGTCCTGGCAAGCCGGCAGGCTTTGATAATGCGCTTCGTAGCCGAGCAGCTCGTCACGAACGAAGCGAATATCACGCAAGGGGGCCTTGTAGTCAGGCATAGCGAATAACCTCTGCTGTAAATTCCTAGTAAGGGTGACCGGTTTACCAGTCGCTTGCGGGATCACTCCCAGCCGCCCGACAGTTGATGCGGGCCAGCAATCAAACAGGCGTTTGAAACATACGTTTACGCCCTGACCTTGTCAAGCATCTGCAGATGCGCAAATCAGGTGACCAGATCAACCAGCGCGGCCGGCTCCTGCAGTTGGCTCAAGCGCCGGTATAACTGCAGATTAGGCGTTAAGTCGAAACTCTGCTGCTGCACTTCAGCCGCCGGCTCCTCCTGCTCGGCCTGCTCCTGTTCCTCGCGCGCCTGAGCCTCTGCCTTGCGCTCCGCCGCCGCTGCGGCGACCTCCTCTCGCTGCAGAGCCGCCAGTTCGCTACGCGCCTGCGCCGCCAGCACTTGCGCCTGGGCCGCTACGCGCAAATCCTGGGCGGAGGGCTCAGCCGGCGCCAGCGCAGCCTGCTGCACCACCTCCATCTTGCGCAGGGTGGCAGCAGGATCATTGGGAATAGGGCTGACATCGATACTGACCTCACCGCCAACGGCGTAGGTCTGGCCATCGGGGCCGCGCTTGAAACTGTAGGTAGGCGCACCGGCATAGCTGCCGCCCACGGCAGCATGGGCCTGCTCGTGACTGCGCACTTCGCGGTCACGGCTGGCCAGTTCGGTAATTTGCTGTTGCTGCTGGGCTTGTTGCTGAGGGGAAACGGCGGCATCGCCTGACGCCGCATCGGCCGCAGGCTTGGCGTCACGCTCAGCCATGGCAGCCGAAGAAGGTTTATCTGCGTACGCGGAGGTGACAGGCGAGCGCGCCAGCTGTGCTGGCGGCGCGGCCAAAGTTCTGGAAGCCTGCGAATTGATATTCATCTGGCCCCTCCCCGCCTGTGCGGGAGGCCGCTAAGTTCTCTAGGCGCGGGTATCGAGCATAGTGCCGAGCACCGCGTCGGCAGTTTCCAGCACACGGGCGCCGGCCTGAACTTCAACTTTACCCACCTGCAAGTCCACCATGCTGCTAGCCAAATCGACCGGCTGCGTCGCGTTGGCGGAGGGCGTGCTGGACTGCTCCGCTGGCACAGCCTGGGGCAGGCTGGCGCCGGCAATCTGCGCCGCGGCCTGATCCACCCGGCGCTGGCCGTTCTGGATACTGCTCAAGCCTGAACTGAGGGCACTGCTGCCTGAAATTTCCATAATCCGACTCCATCCTGCGCAATCTTCAGTTCATTGAAGCCGAGTTTGTTCAATAAATATACAAACAAAAGGCAATCACGCCGCAATCGCTTATAGCCCGATGCTTGCAGGCGCCAAGCCCAAGAGGCTGATATCCAGGTGCCGAGCCACCGCCGCGGCGCCAGCCTGCTCCAGCCGTGGCACCCGCCCCAGGCAGGGCGCCGCCAGTCGCTCAGTCAAGGTGCGCAGGTTATCGTCCAGACGCGAGGTCTGCGGATCGAGCACGTTGGCCACCCAGCCAGCGAGGCGCAAACCATCGCGGGCAATGGCCTCGGCCGTCAGCAACGCATGGTTAATGCAGCCCAGGCGCACCCCCACCACCAGAATCACCGGCAGATCGAGGGCGACAGGCAGGTCGGCCAGGGTGGCCTGCCCACCCAGCGGTACCCGCCAGCCACCGGCGCCTTCCACCAGGGTGAAGTCCGCCTGCTGCGCAAGCACCGCCTGCACGGCGGTGGCCAGTGCCGCCACCTTGAGTTCCACGCCTGCCTCACGGGCCGCCAGGTGCGGCGCAATGGCCGGGGCAAAAGCAAATGGATTGACCTCGGCATAACTCAACGGCAGCGAGCACTCGGCCAGCAGCGCCAGCGCATCACTGTTGCGCAGGCCATCAACGCCAGCCTCGCACCCGGAGGCCACTGGCTTGACTGCCGCGGTGCTCAGACCCGCCAGCCGCGCCGCACGCAGCAGGCCGGCGGCGATGGTGGTTTTACCCACATCGGTATCGGTACCGGTGACGAAGAACGCAGCACTCATCTCAGAATTCCTTGTGCAGCACGGCATATACCACCTGATAGGTGGCCGGCAGCCCTTGGGGTTGGCGAAAACCCTCATAGGCCGCGAGCAAAGCGCGAATACGCTCACGCCCGGTCAGGCCGCCGGGGCGTCCGGGATTGAGGTTGTGGGCACCCAGGGCCTTCAGCTCGCCCGTCAAGCTGCGCACATCCGGGTAGTGCAGCACCTGCGGCTGCACCTGCAGCGCTCGCACGCGCATACCACTGTCCGCGCAAAGTTGCTGATAGGTACTCAAGGCGCGGAAGCGATTGACGTGCACATGACCATCCACAGCCTGCCAGCTGGCCTGCAGCTCCTGCAGAGTACCGACACACAGGCTACTGAACGCCAGCACGCCGCCTGGACGCAGCACACGTCGCGCCTCGGCGAGGACCCTGGCAAAGTCGCCACACCATTGCAGCGCCAGGCTAGAGACCAGCAAATCGCAGCTACCCGTCGCCAACGGCAGGCGCTCGGCATCGCCGGCAATAAAGTGTGCTGCGCCCCCCAGGGGCCGGGCGTGGCGCAGCATACCTTCAGCCAAGTCAACAGCCAGCCCTTGCCCTGCGCCGTAGCGCTGGGCAAGGGCACGGGTGCAATAGCCCGTACCACAGCCCAGATCCAGCCAGCGTTGCGGGCGCAAATCGGTCGGCAACTGAGCCAGCAGGGTATCGGCCACCGTGCGCTGCAGTGCCGCCACGCTGTCGTAACTGGCCGCAGCACGGGAAAACGAGGCCGCCACCTGGCGCTTGTCCGGCACGCCCGGCAACGACACCTGAGCCAGATCAGTCATCCTCGACCTCATGCAGAAAAGCCTGAATCGCGGCCGCCACTTCATGGGGACGCTCAACCACGAAGGCGTGACCGACCTGCTCGATCAGGCCCACCTCCACATCCGGCAACAGCGTCAACAAGGCGCCCGCGGCCTCAGCCGGCACCAGCCCATCGGCAGCGCCGAACAGGTGCAGCTGCGGGCCGGCGAAGCCTTGCAGCGCCGCACGGGTATCCATGGCCGCCAGCAACGCCAAGCCCTGCAGCAGCGCCTCGGATGCCACCACAGGCGCGGCGGACGCCAACAAGCGCGCCATGCCGCGGGCATCTTCACTGCCCTGGGCGCAAAGCACGCTAAAGCGCTTCAGGCAGACTGCCGGATTGGCCGCGCACGCCGCCTGAAACTCGGCAAAGGTGTTGGCCGGCATGGCCTGGGGCCAGTCATCACGAGCCACAAAACAGGCATTGCTGGCCAGGGTCAGCAACCCGCAGCAGCGCTCGCCACGCCGTGCGGCCAGCTCGGCCGCGAGCATGCCGCCGAGGGACCAGCCGCCCAGCCAGACATCCTCCGGCAACGCGCTGTCCAACTCGTCCAGCCACTCATCGAGGTCGGCCGAGCCCGGCGCCGGCAACGGTTCAATCTGCACCCGCAGGCGCTGATCCAGCCCCTGCAAGGCCGCCGCCAGCGGCTCCAGCGGCGCACTGCCGAGCCCCCAACCGGGCAACAGAATCAGTCGATTACGCATCTTCGTTCTCGCCCAGCAGCGGCCAGCACTCGGCCAGTGCCTGTAACAATAGTTCCAGCTGCGCCTCGCTGTGGGCGGCACTGAGGGTGACGCGCAAGCGCGCACTGCCGGCCGGCACGGTCGGTGGACGAATCGCCGTGACCAGCAGGCCGCGCTCTCGCAGCAAGGCCGACAGGCGCAACGCACGGGCGCTGTCGCCGATCAGGATCGGCTGGATCGGCGTGGCGCTGTCCATCAGGGTCAGACCAATCGCAGCGGCGCCCTCACGAAAGCGCGCGATCAGTTTATTTAGGTGTTCACGGCGCCAGCCTTCCGTACGCAGCAACTCCAGGCTTTTCAGGGTGGCGCAGGCCACGGCTGGCGGCTGGCTGGTGGTGTAGATATACGGCCGGGCGAACTGAATCAGCGTCTCGATCAGCTCTTCGCTGCCGGCAACAAAAGCGCCGGCGGTGCCGAAAGCCTTGCCCAGGGTGCCAACCAGCACCTGCACATCCTCCACGCCCAAGCCGAAGTGCTCGACGATGCCAGCGCCGGTGGCACCCAAGGGGCCGAAACCGTGGGCATCGTCGACCAGCACCCAGGCGTCCTTGTTCTTGGCCGCCGCGCACAGCGCCGGCAGGTCGGCCAGATCGCCATCCATGCTGAACACCCCGTCGGTGACCACCAGGGTGTTGCCCGTGGCCTTGTCCAGGCGACTGGCCAGGCTGGTCGCATCGTTGTGCAGGTAACGGGAGAAGCGCGCCCCGGACAACAACCCGGCATCCAGCAAGGAGGCATGGTTGATGCGGTCTTCCAGCACCGTGTCGCCCTGGCCGACCAGCGCAGTCACGGCCGCCAGGTTGGCCATATAGCCGGTGGAAAACAGCAGTGCCCGCGGCCGCCCAGTGAATTCGGCCAACGCCTCCTCCAACGCGTGGTGCGGCGTGCTGTGGCCGAGCACCAGGTGCGAGGCGCCACCACCGACGCCCCATTTGGCCGCGCCCTGCTGCATGGCACGAACCACCTCGGGGTGATTGGCCAGCCCCAGGTAGTCGTTGGAGCAGAACGCCAACAGCCGCTCACCCTCAACCATGACCTCAGGACCCTGCGGGGTTTCCAGCAAGGGGCGCTGACGGTACAGATGGGCGGCGCGGCGCTCGTTAAGGCGGGAAGCGAGATCGAAGCTCATAAATCGTTCCGTAGCCCGGATTAGCGCAGCGCCATCCGGGAAAACCAGAATCCCGGATTAACCCTTGGGTTGATCCGGGCTACGCCTGCAACGGCTCAGACCGCGGCGTTATAAAACAGCTTGGAGTCACGCTGCTCGATCAGGGCCTGCTCGATGGCCGCCTGATGCACTTCGTCGGCATGCTCCTCACGGGCTTCCGGCTTGATGCCGAGACGAGCAAACAACTGCATGTCCTTGTCGGCCTGCGGGTTGGCCGTGGTCAGCAACTTGTCGCCGTAGAAGATCGAGTTAGCGCCAGCGAGGAAGGCCAGGGCCTGCATCTGCTCGTTCATCGCCTCGCGGCCAGCAGACAGGCGTACGTGGGATTGCGGCATAAGGATGCGAGCCACGGCGAGCATGCGGATAAAGTCGAACGGATCGACCTCCTCGGCATTTTCCAGCGGCGTGCCGGCAACCTTGACCAGCATGTTGATTGGCACCGACTCAGGATGCTCCGGCAGGTTGGCCAGCTGGATCAGCAGACCGGCGCGGTCGTCCAGGGACTCGCCCATGCCGAGAATGCCGCCGGAGCAGATCTTCATCCCCGCATCGCGCACGTAGCTGAGGGTTTCTAGGCGATCAGCGTAGGTGCGAGTGGTGATGATATTGCCGTAGAACTCCGGCGAGGTGTCCAGGTTATGGTTGTAGTAATCCAGACCAGCCTGGGCCAGCGCGGTGGTCTGCTCCTGGTCGAGCTTGCCGAGGGTCATGCAGGTTTCCAGGCCCATGGCCTTCACGCCTTTGACCATCTCCAGCACGTAAGGCATGTCCTTGGCGGACGGATGCTTCCAGGCAGCGCCCATGCAGAAGCGGGTCGAACCGATGGCTTTGGCGCGGGCGGCTTCTTCCAGCACCTTCTGCACTTCCAGCAGCTTTTCCTTTTCCAGCCCGGTGTTGTAGTGACCGGACTGCGGGCAGTACTTGCAGTCTTCCGGGCAGGCGCCGGTTTTGATCGACAGCAGGGTGGAGACTTGCACGCGGTTGGCGTTGAAGTGCCCACGGTGCACGGTCTGCGCCTGGAACAGCAGGTCGTTGAACGGCTGTTGAAACAGGGCTTTGACCTCGGCCAGAGACCAGTCGTGACGCAAGTTGGCGGAAGTGGACGCGCTCATCGGATGTTCCTTATTAGTAATCTGTGCCTGCTAGAGTCAGGCAGCACAACACGGATGTTTGGCATAGTTAGGGAAGCCTTATGCGCTGTCAACCAACACACGATAATCCGGTTTACATCTGGTTAAAAAACGCACAATCCTGTTTGCTCTGCGACGAACCCAGCGACAGCCCACAGGCCTTGTGCAGCGCCTGTGAGGCCGAACTGCCCTGGCTCGGCAGCCACTGCCGGATCTGCGCCCTGCCCCTGGCGACCATGGGGCTCATCTGCGGCGCCTGCCTGCGCAAACCACCCGCATTTGAGCGAGTCGAGGCCGCCTGGCGCTACGACTTCCCGCTGGACAGCCTGATCACTCGCTTCAAGCATCAGGCGCAATGGCCATTGGGACGCCTGCTGGGTGAGTTGCTGTCACATCATCTGCAACATGCCTTTAGTGAAGGCCTGACCAGGCCGGACCTGTTGCTGCCGGTACCGCTGTCCAGCCGCCGCCTGCGCCAGCGCGGCTTCAACCAGGCCGGCATGTTGGCGCGCTGGCTCAGCCAAAGCCTGCAGCTCACGCTGAACGAACACTTACTGCAGCGCCGCCAGGACACGCCTGCCCAGCAACAGCTGAGTGCCGCCCAGCGCCGACGCAATCTGCGCCAGGCCTTTGAGCTGGCACCAGATGGCCAGGTCAAAGGCCTGCACCTGGCCGTGGTCGACGACGTACTCACCACCGGCGCCACCGCCGAGAGCATCGCCCGCCTGCTGCGCAAGGCCGGCGCCGCACGGGTGGACGTTTACTGCCTGGCGCGCACGCCGAAACCAGGCGACTAAGACCCAACAACTGCGCCAACGCCAGCGTACACTGGCGACCCCACGCCGCCCGGACACGATCATGAGCCACCCATTTGCTGCCCTGACCCCAGACCTGGTGCTGGATGCTGTCGAGAGCATTGGCTATCTGTCCGACGCCCGTGTGCTGGCCCTGAACAGCTACGAGAACCGCGTTTATCAAGTCGGCATCGACGACGAGCAACCGTTGATTGCCAAGTTCTACCGCCCCGAGCGCTGGACCGATGCGGCGATCCGCGAGGAGCACAGCTTCAGCCTGGAGCTGGCCGAGCACGAAGTGCCGGTTGTGGCACCACTGATGCGTGACGGCGAAACCCTGTTCGAGCACGCCGGCTTTCGTTTCGCGCTGTTTCCGAGGCGCGGTGGTCGGGCGCCGGAGCCGGGCAATCTGGACCAGCTGTATCGCCTCGGCGGCCTGCTCGGGCGGATGCATGCGATTGCCGCGATCAAGCCATTCGAACACCGCGAAATCACCTCGGTGAGCCACTTCGGCGACGCCTCGCTGACCACCCTGCTGGAAGGCAACTTTATCCCCCGCGGTTTGCTGCCGGCCTACGAGTCGGTGGCCCGCGACCTGCTCAAACGCCTACACAGCCTGTTTGCCGCCACGCCCTATCAAGCCATCCGCATTCACGGCGACTGCCATCCAGGCAACCTGCTGTGCCGCGACGACAGCTTCCACATGGTTGACCTCGACGACTGCCGCATGGGCCCGGCAGTGCAGGATTTGTGGATGATGCTCGGCGGCGGCGAGCGCCACGAGCGCCTATCGCAACTGGCCGAGCTAATGGAGGGCTATCAGGAGTTCCACGACTTCCACCCGCGTGAACTGGCCCTGATCGAAGGCCTGCGCAGCCTGCGCCTGATGCACTACAGCGCCTGGCTAGCGCGGCGCTGGGACGACCCCGCGTTCCCCATGAGCTTCCCGTGGTTCGGCAGCGAGCGGTACTGGGGCGAGCAGATATTGATCCTGCGCGAGCAACTGTCGGCCCTGGATGAAGAGCCGCTGCGGCTATTTTAAGCCGCAAAAAACCTGAGCAAGCGGACAAGCAAGGCGCCCCGGCAGTACACTGCACAGCCGTTTGCCCACGCTTGCCAGGACACCCATGAACACCGTCAACCCGCGCCGCGGCTATCTGCTGGGCCTTAGCGCCTATGTCGTCTGGGGCCTGTTCCCGCTGTACTTCAAGGCCATTGCCGAAGTGCCGGCACGGGAGATCATCGCCCACCGGATCATCTGGTCGGCCCTCGGCGGCGCCTTGCTGTTGCTGGTCTGGAAGCACCCCAACTGGTGGCGCGAACTGCTCGCCAATCCGCGACGCCTGGCGGTATTGAGCCTGAGTGGCCTGCTGATTGCCGCGAACTGGCTGCTGTATGTCTGGGCGGTGAACAACGGACGGATGCTCGAAGCCAGCCTGGGCTACTACATCAACCCCCTGCTCAACGTGCTCTTGGGCATGCTGCTGCTCGGCGAACGCCTGCGCCGCCTGCAATGGCTGGCCGTTGGCCTGGCGGCCCTGGGCGTGCTGCAACAACTCTGGCAGGTGGGCAGCCTGCCCTGGCTATCCCTGGCGCTGGCCGGCAGCTTTGCCTTTTATGGCCTGATCCGCAAACAGGCGCCAGTGGCCGCCCTGCCAGGGCTGGTGGTGGAAACCTGGTTGCTGCTGCCTGTCGCGCTGATCTGGCTGCTGCTCAACCCGCAGGCCGGCAGTCTGCAGCCAGCCCTCTGGAGCAGCTCCCAGGCGCTGTGGCTGATGGCGGCAGGGCCCATCACCTTGCTGCCACTGCTGTGCTTCAACGCTGCTGCGCGCCACCTGCCTTACACCACCCTGGGTTTTTTGCAGTACATCGCCCCGACCCTGGTGGCGCTGCAGGCAGTGCTGCTGTTTGGTGAGCACTTCGAGCCGAGCAAACTGCTGACGTTCGCCCTGATCTGGGCCGGCCTGCTGGTCTACAGCCTGGATGCCTGGCTCACCCTGCGCCGCCAGCGCTGAGCGGCGCTCGCCAGCAGGGACAGCATTCAAGCCTCAGTGCGCAGGCGCAGCTCCACCATCAAATCATCGGCCAGGGTTTCCAGCCTGTTCTGCAACACCTCCAGGCTCAGGCTCAGCGGCACCGCCAGCACGGCCTCAGCATGGAACAGCGGCTCGCTGCTCATCGGTGCCGGCGCAACTGAAGTCGCCAGGCTTTCCAGATTGACCCCAAGTTCAGCCAGCAAACGGGTGATGTCACGCACGATCCCCGGCCGGTCGTTGCCGACCAGATCGAGCAAAATGGGCTTCCAGGTGCAGGACGGCTGGATGCCGCTTTCCGCCAGCAGCACGCGGATATTCTGTGCACTCAAGGCGTGTAGGGCTTCGACCAGCTCATCGTAGGCCTCGGCCGGTACCCCAACGCGCAGAATTCCGGCGAACTGGCCGTCCATGCGCGACATGCGACTTTCCAGCCAATTGCCACCATGGGCGGCGATGCACTGCGCGACTTTTTCCACCAGCCCCGGCTGATCAGGGGCAATTACCGTCAAGACCAGATGATTCACAGACATCTCCTTATCAATAGGCGGCGCCCATCGGGCCCCTCATGTATTCGCCAAGCTTAGCCAATACGTCAGGTACAGCTCGTCGCGCACATAACCCAGGCGCTCATACAAGGCCTGGCCGGCCAGGTTGGTCTTCGCCGTTTCAAGCTGCAAGCCGCACGCCCCGCGCGCCTCGGCATAGGCGCGAGCGGCGTTCATCAGCGCCTCGCCGACGCCCTGACGGCGGGCGCTGGGCAGCACAAACAAGTCACTGAGCAGCCAGGCCGGCGCCAACGCCAGGGAGGACTGCAACGGGTAAAGCTGGGTAAAGCCCTGGGCCATGCCTTGTTCATCGCGGGCGATAAACAGTTGCGCATCGCCGCGCTGCAAGCGCTCAAGGAGAAAGGCGTGAATCTCCGTGGCCGACCTGGGCACCTGATAGAACTGCAAATAGCCGGCAAACAGCGGCACCAGTGCATCGAGATCAGCATCACCAACCGCAGTTACAGACATGAGTGACTCCCGGCAGAATTTCAGGCGAGTATAGCCAGGCGGCCATTTGTGACCAGCACGCGCGCAATAGTCGCGAAACGACGTGCGCCCGCTGATTTTTTCGCCGGCATCGTGTAGTATCCGCCGCCTCGAACTACATGGCCGCCCGGCCTTGGTTTAGAGCCTGCTTGGTAGCCGTCAAAAGCCCCATAAACAGGCTCTCCAGCGTTGATTTTGATAGAGAGAGGCAAGCAATGACTGAGCGCGTACAAGTCGGTGGCCTGCAGGTCGCCAAAGTCCTGTTCGACTTCGTAAACAACGAAGCCATTCCGGGTACCGGCATTGCTGCCGACCAGTTCTGGTCCGGCGCCGAAGCCGTGATCAACGATCTGGCCCCGAAAAACCGCGCTCTGCTGGCCAAGCGTGACGCTATCCAGGCACAGATCGACGCTTGGCACCAAGCCCGTGCCGGCCAGGCCCATGACGCCGCCGCGTACAAAGCCTTCCTGCAGGAAATCGGCTACCTGCTGCCAGAACCGGCTGACTTCAAGATCACCACCGAAAACGTCGACGCCGAAATAGCCACCATGGCCGGCCCGCAGCTGGTCGTGCCGGTGATGAACGCGCGCTTCGCCCTCAACGCCTCCAACGCCCGTTGGGGCTCGCTGTACGATGCCCTGTACGGCACCGACGTGATCAGCGAAGAAGGCGGCGCCGAGAAAGGCCGTGGCTACAACAAGGTCCGTGGTGACAAGGTCATCGCTTACGCTCGCGCCTTCCTCGACCAAGCCGCGCCGCTGGCTGCTGGCTCCCACGTTGACTCCACCGCCTACCGCATCGAAGCCGGCAAGCTGATCGTCAGCCTCAAGGGCGGCAGCAACACCGGTCTGCAAGACGATGCCCAGCTGATCGGCTTCCAGGGCGACGCTGCCGCGCCGACCGCCGTGCTGCTCAAGCACAACGGCCTGCACTTCGAAATCCAGATCGACGCCAGCACCCCGGTCGGCCAGACCGATGCCGCCGGTGTTAAAGACGTGCTGATGGAAGCCGCGCTGACCACCATCATGGACTGCGAAGACTCCGTTGCCGCCGTCGATGCCGACGACAAAGTAGTCATCTACAAGAACTGGCTCGGCCTGATGAA
The DNA here is from genome assembly GCA_019747075.1 of Pseudomonadaceae bacterium. Classification (GTDB taxonomy): domain Bacteria; phylum Pseudomonadota; class Gammaproteobacteria; order Pseudomonadales; family Pseudomonadaceae; genus Aquipseudomonas. The sequence goes on along the minus strand of JAIERF010000023.1, from coordinate 7,968 downwards.
GGGCGACCTGGCGGAAGAAGTCGCCAAGGGCGGCAGCACCTTCACCCGCACCATGAACCCGGACCGCGTCTACAGCGCCGTCAACGGTGGCAGCCTGACCCTGCACGGCCGCAGCCTGCTGTTCGTGCGCAACGTCGGCCACCTGATGACCAACGACGCAATCATCGATAAAGACGGCTTCGAAGTGCCGGAAGGCATCATGGACGGCCTGGTCACCAGCCTGATCGCCCTGCATGACCTGAAAGGCAACAGCAGCCGCAAGAACAGCCGCACCGGCTCGATGTACATCGTTAAGCCGAAGATGCACGGCCCGGAAGAAGCCGCGTTCACCAACGAGTTGTTCGGCCGAGTCGAAGACGTGCTGGGCATGAAGCGCAACACCCTCAAAGTCGGCATCATGGACGAAGAGCGGCGCACCACCGTCAACCTGAAAGCCTGCATCCAGGCCGCCAGCGAGCGCGTGGTATTCATCAACACCGGCTTCCTCGACCGTACCGGTGACGAGCTGCACACCTCCATGGAAGCCGGCGCCATGGTGCGCAAGGCCGCCATGAAGGCCGAGAAGTGGATCAACGCCTACGAAAACTGGAACGTCGACATCGGCCTGGCCGCTGGCCTGCAGGGTCGCGCCCAGATCGGTAAAGGCATGTGGGCCATGCCTGACCTGATGGCTGGCATGGTCGAGCAGAAAATCGCTCACCCGCTGGCCGGCGCCAACACCGCCTGGGTACCGTCGCCGACTGCCGCCTCGCTGCACGCGATGCACTACCACCAGGTCGACGTGTTCGCCCGTCAGGCCGAACTAGCCAAGCGTGAGCGCGCTTCCCTGGACGACATCCTGAGTATTCCGCTGGCGCCGAACACCAACTGGTCCGCCGAAGACGTGCAGAACGAACTGGATAACAACGCCCAGGGCATCCTCGGTTACGTGGTGCGTTGGATCGACCAGGGCGTCGGCTGCTCCAAGGTGCCGGACATCAATGACGTCGGCCTGATGGAAGACCGCGCCACCCTACGTATCTCCAGCCAGCACATCGCCAACTGGCTGCGTCACGGCGTGGTCAGCCTTGAGCAAGTGATGGAAACCCTCAAGCGCATGGCGCCGGTGGTGGATCGTCAGAACGCCAACGACCCGCTGTACCGTCCGCTGGCGCCGAACTTCGACAGCAACATCGCCTTCCAGGCGGCCGTTGAGCTGGTCGTCGAAGGCACCAAGCAACCGAACGGCTACACCGAGCCAGTGTTGCACCGTCGTCGCCGCGAATTCAAAGCGGCCAACGGGCTGTAATAGCAACGTGACAAAAAGCCGCCCCATAAAGGCGGCTTTTTTATGCCCAGAACCGTGCACTTGTGCAGCCAAACAGCTATAGCAAATGTAGGGGCAGCCGATATCAATAAAACGGGGGCTAACTGCGCAGTCAGCTAGTACGCCCCTGAACAGACCAAAATGCCCCGGTCACTCCTGTATTACTTACGTGTCCCGTATTGGAGCACAACATGCTCAAGAATCTGTCCCTGACCCTGAAACTGGCGTTGCTGCCAGCCGTTGCCCTGCTCGGCCTACTGCTGTACGTGGGCTACAACTCGCAACAACTGTCCAATAACGATTCGCGCCTGGTGGAGCTGGAAACCCATAGCTACCCGACCCTGGAAAAAACCGACGCGGTGATCTTCCAGTTCTCGCGCATTCCCGCACTGCTCAACAGCGCAGTGGCGGCCGGTGAAGAGTCGACCCTCACCTAAGCCCGTGAGGTATTGCAGGCCATCGCCGCCAAGCAGCAGGAACTGCAAGGCCTACTCAGCAACCAGCGCGAGCGCAGTGACGAACTTGATGCCTGGCGAGTTGCCGTGCAGCGCTATGCGGAAAACGCCTTGTCGGCGTCCTCCCAACTGGTCAAAGGCACGGCCGACTTCGAAGCCCTGCGCCCCAACCTGGACCGCATGGCCAGCGACCTGAGCCAGGCGCAAAAACTCGGCTCCGCGTTCCGCACCAATGCCTACCAGGACTTCCAGGACGCGCTGGCACAAACCCGCAAGGACAATGCCACCACCACCCGCGTAGGGATCATCCTCAGCCTGGTGCTGGTAGCGCTGGTAGCCCTCGGCTCGTGGCTGGTGATCAGCAGCATCATGCGCAACGTGCATGGCGTGATCGACTCGCTGCAGGCCATTGCCCGCGGTGACGGCGACCTCACTCGCCGAGTAACCGTCGAAGCCAACGATGAAATCGGCGCCATGATCGAGCTGTTCAACGGCTTCCTCGACAAGCTGCAAGGCACCATTCGCCAGATCGTCGAGGCCGCCAGCCCGCTGGGGCAGATGTCTCAGGAGCTGTACCGCCTGACCCAGGGCTCGGAAGAAAACGCCAGCTCACAGCAGGGCCATACCGACTCCATCAGCCGCGACATCCAAACCATGACTAGCAGCATCCAGGAGGTCGCCCACCGTTCGCGGCAAGCCTCGGATGAAGCAGGCGCCGCCTCCAAACAAGCCGATGCCGCACGGCAGAGCATCGGCAGCCTGTCCTCCAGCATCAGCGACCTGGGCAGCAGCGTGATGGGCGCGGTCGAGGCCATGCAGCAACTGGAAGAAGAAACCCAGCAAGTCGGCTCGGTGCTTACCGTGATCCGCAGCATTGCCGAACAGACCAACCTGCTGGCCCTCAACGCCGCCATCGAAGCCGCTCGCGCCGGCGAGCAAGGCCGCGGCTTTGCCGTGGTGGCCGACGAGGTGCGCAACCTGGCGCAGAAAACCGCCGCCTCCACCGCCGAGATCCAGCAGATCATTCAACGCCTGCAAAACAGCGCCAATGGCGTGTTGAACGTGATGACCGTCAACGGCGAAAAGGCCCAGAGCAGCATCGAGCGTTCGGTGCAGGCCACCCAGATGCTCGACGTAATCGCCCAGGCTGTCGGCCAGATCAACGAGCTGAACGCCGGCATTGCCCAGTTCACCCAGGAACAAATTGGTCTTTCCAGTTCGATCCAGCAAGAAACCGCAGTCCTGCAAGGGGATGCCCAGGCCACCGCCCATGGTGCTCAAGCCACTGCCCGCCTCGGCGAGCAACTGGTCAGCACCGGCGACCACCTGCGTGCCGCCACCGCCCAGTTCCGCGTATAACCAGAAACAACAGGAGCACACCTGATGAGCAAACGTCACCTTCTAAGCCTGGCGGTCTGCCTGGCCAGCCTGCCCGCCCTTGCCGTAGAGCAAGGCGAGTATCAACTCAACGGCTTCGGCACCGTTGGCATCACCCATATGGGTGGCGAGAGCGACCTGGACTACGGCATTCAAGGCCAGACCAATGATGGCTGGCGTGGTGATCAGCTGTCCAAGCTGGCCGTGCAACTGCGCTATGGCATCACCGACACCCTCAGCGTTACGGGTCAACTGGGCACCAAACCGACCCAGGATTCCTGGGAAGCTGGCCCTGGCAACCTGTACCTGGCCTGGCAGGCCAACGACAACCTGACCCTGCGTGGCGGCCGCCTGGGCACACCGATCTATATGTATTCGGAAACCCTCAACGTGGGCTTCTCCTACCCCTGGCTGCGCCTGCCGGAAGAGGTCTACAGCCTGGTTCAGCTGACCAGCCATGACGGCGGCGACGTGCTCTACAACCGCAGCACCGACATCGGCACCCTGAGTTTCCAGGTTGCCGGCGGCCAGGCGATTGGGCGTGAGCAATATGCGCTGGATGACATGCACGACATCGACTACCGCGATGTGTTTGCCACTAGCCTGGCTCTGTCCACCGATAACTTCGGTACCTTCCGCGTGGGTTATGCCGAGGCGGACCTGAAGATCACCGTGGATGACACGGTGGCCTTTGGCCCGGCCTCGGTGAACTTTCCGTTTGTAACCTACGAAGGCAACAAGGGTAAGTTCAGCTCCATTGGTCACCAGTATGACAATGGCACATGGGTCAGTGCAGCTGAGGCCGTCAAGTTGAGCATCGAGAACAACAGCAAGACCGGCGAAAGCCAGGCTGAAACCAACGCCTTCTACATCATGGGTGGCCGCCGCTTCGGTGACTACCTGGCGCATGTCACCTATGGTCAGTTGGATGAGCCGTCTGGCCGTCAAGTGTCGATGACCTACGGCTTGAACTACAGCTTCAGCCCGACCGTGACTCTCAAGGGTGAATACAAGCGTGTTGATACTTCGCAAGGAGACGAGGCACTTGGCGTCTTCCAGGCTGACGCCCAACAGACTTTGAATAATGCGTTTGGTCAGTCTTACGGCACTCCTGACGCTGACATCTTCAGCGTCGGCGTCGACTTCATCTTCTAAGGAGAGCCTTTATGAAAAAATTGCTTAGTGCTCTCGCCCTGCTCAGTTGCGCCACCTTGGCTCAGGCCGAAGTCGCGGTGATCATCAATGCCGGCGCCAGCGCCGCTCCGAGCCAGGCCGATGTGGCCAACATCTTCCTGGGCAAGGACAAGTCGCTGAAAGGCGTCGACCAGGCTGCCTGGAACCCGACCAAGGAGAAGTTCTACGCCGGCGTGGCGAACAAGAACGAATCCCAGCTCAAGTCCTACTGGTCGGGCCTGGTATTCACCGGCAAGGGTCAACCGCTACCCACCGTAGCCGATGATGCGGCCGTGGTCGCCAAGGTTGGCGCGGAAGCCGATGCCATCGGCTATGTCGATGCCGCGGCGGTAACCGACAAGGTCAAGGTGCTGTTCAAGCTGCCGTGACCGGTCGCAACTGAAAAGCCGCCTTTCGAGGCGGCTCATCAGTGCTCCACTCGACACCCTGCGCAGGCCCGCCTTTCGCAGGGTGTTTTTATTTCGCAGGCCATCCACGTAGCACTCCGCACCAGGTGATATTGATCACGATCAGCGGCACGCCCAGAGTCGACACGCCAGGCAGCCCGCAGCCACTGGCAAAAAATCCGAGCCAGCCAATGCCTGCCCCCACAAATCAGGCGTGAAACAGACGTATTTTTTGTGCTAGCGCGACAGCCAGCATTAGCGATGCGACAAGCTGCCACATGCCAAGCGATTAGCCTTATCTCGCCGCTTGGCGCTCGCGGAAGCGCTATGCTAGCTTGACGCCTCGCAAGGAAGATCAGCCGCTGCCGGAGCGCATTCGAACAAGAAGAGGACACCCCATGGCCGAGGCCACGCCCGCGCTAGAAATTCGCAACCTGCATAAACGCTATGGCGATCTCGAAGTGCTCAAAGGCATTTCCCTGACCGCCCGCGATGGCGACGTGATCTCGATCCTCGGCTCATCCGGCTCAGGTAAATCGACCTTTCTGCGCTGCATCAACCTGCTGGAAAACCCCCATCAAGGCCAGATCCTGGTAGCCGGCGAAGAACTCAAGCTCAAAACCAGCAAGAATGGTGACCTGGTAGCCGCCGACAACAAGCAGATCAATCGCATGCGCAGCGAAATCGGCTTCGTATTCCAGAACTTCAACCTCTGGCCACACATGAGCGTGCTCGACAACATCATCGAGGCACCACGCCGCGTATTGGGGCAAAGTCGCGCCGAAGCCACCGAAATGGCCGAAGCTTTGCTGGCCAAGGTTGGCATTGCCGACAAGCGCCACGTTTACCCCGCCCAACTCTCCGGTGGCCAGCAGCAACGAGCCGCGATCGCCCGCACCCTGGCCATGCAACCGAAAGTGATCCTGTTCGATGAGCCAACTTCGGCCCTCGACCCGGAAATGGTACAAGAAGTGCTTAATGTGATCCGCGCGCTCGCCGACGAAGGTCGCACCATGCTGCTGGTCACCCACGAGATGAACTTCGCCCGCCAGGTCTCCAGCGAGGTGGTCTTCCTCCACCAGGGGCTGGTTGAAGAACAGGGCTCTCCCGAGCAGGTGTTCAACAACCCCAGTTCGGCGCGCTGCAAACAATTCATGTCCAGCAACCACTAACGGAGCTACATCGCATGCAGAACTACAAGAAGATCCTGCTGGCCGCTGCCGCTACTCTGGCGTTTGGCAGCAGCGCCATGGCCGCTGAAAAAATCAAGATTGGCACCGAAGGCGCCTACCCACCGTTCAACCTGATTGATGCCAGCGGCAAGCCGGGTGGCTTCGACGTCGATATCGGCCTGGCGCTGTGCGCGCAGATGAAGGCCGAGTGCGAAGTGGTCACTTCCGACTGGGACGGCATCATCCCGGCCCTGAACGCGAAGAAGTTCGACGCCATCATCGCCTCCATGTCGATCACTGAAGAACGCAAGGCCGCAGTCGACTTCACCGACGCCTACTACACCAACAAGCTGCAGTTCATTGCCCCTAAAGGCGGCGACTTCAAGGTCGACAAGGCCAGCCTCAAGGGCAAGGTGATCGGCGCCCAACGCGCCACCATCGCCGGCACCTGGCTGGAAGACAACATGGCCGACAGCGTAGAAATCAAACTCTACGACACCCAGGAAAACGCCTATCTCGACCTGACCTCAGGCCGTGTTGACGGTGTACTGGCCGACAAGTTCGTCAACTGGGAATGGCTGAAGAGCGACGCAGGCAAAGGCTTCGAATTCAAAGGCGACCCGGTGTTCGACAACGACAAGATCGGTATTGCCGTGCGCAAGGGCGACCCCCTGCAAGGCAAGCTGAACGAGGCACTGAAAGCCATCGTGGCTGACGGCACCTACAAGAAGATCAACGACAAATACTTCCCGTTCAGCATCTACTGATGCTCGACCGGCGCAGCCCGCACGGCTGCGCCGGCCCCACGTAGTAACCCCAAATGACTCTCGATCTCTACGGCTTCGGCCCAGCCCTACTGGCCGGCACCCTGATGACCATCCAGCTCGCGCTCTGTGCGCTCGCCCTGGGTTTGGTACTTGGGCTGCTCGGCGCACTGGCCAAAACTTCCCCGAACAAGTTTCTGCAATGGCTTGGCGGGACCTATTCGACCATCGTCCGCGGCGTACCCGAACTGCTCTGGGTGCTGCTGATCTACTTCGGCACAGTCAACCTGATGCGCGAACTGGGCACTCTGCTCGGCCATCCGGAGCTGGAGCTCAACGCCTTTGCCGCCGGCGTCATCGCCCTCGGCCTGTGCTTCGGCGCCTATGCCACGGAAGTCTTCCGCGGCGCCATCCTGGCCATCCCCCGCGGTCACCGCGAAGCCGGCCAGGCCCTCGGTTTATCGAAGGGGCGCATCTTCTGGCGCATCATCCTGCCGCAAATGTGGCGCATCGCCCTGCCCGGCCTGGGCAACCTGTTCATGATTCTGATGAAGGACACCGCCCTGGTCTCGGTCATCGGCCTGGAAGAAATCATGCGCCGCTCGCAGATCGCCGTCAGCCTGAGCAAGGAGCCGTTCCACTTCTTCCTGATTGCCGCGTTTATCTACCTGAGCCTGACCGTGTTGGCGATGATCGCCATGCACTTCCTTGAACAGCGCGCCAGCCGCGGCTTCAAACGGAGCGCCTCATGAACTGGGAGCTTATAGCTATTTGGCTAGCGCCGATAATTTCCTTTCTGCTTGGCATTACCTCAAGCCTTTGCTTCGGCGCCTTTATTTTAGTGACCGCAGGTATCCTTCCTGCCCTTTTATTCAAATGGCGGGTATACACGAGCAATTGGCAGCGTGTTTTACTGATACTTTTCATACTGCTAATAAGCTCATTAATACTAAATGGCCTAAGAAACCTTGATTGGGGAGTAGTAGCAAAATATGCCCCAAAGCTAGTTTCAGGTGCCGGACTGACCTTGGAACTGGTCGCCATTTCTGTCGTCATCGGCCTGATCCTGGCCATCCCGCTGGGCATCGCCCGCGCCTCCAAACATTGGTATGTGCGCGCCCTGCCGTATGGCTACATGTTCTTCTTCCGCGGTACACCGCTGCTGGTGCAGTTGTTTCTGGTCTATTACGGCCTGGCCCAGTTCGACGCCGTGCGTCAGGGGCCGCTGTGGCCGTATCTGCGCGACCCGTTCTGGTGCGCCATCATCACCATGACCCTGCACACCGCGGCCTACATCGCCGAGATCCTGCGCGG
>JAIERF010000009.1 GCA_019747075.1 Pseudomonadaceae bacterium | reverse complement strand
CTGCCGCTGCTTGCCGCCGCTGACGGTCGGTTGCTGGCCACGGGGGGCGCCAGCAGCCTTGAGGGCGCCGCGGGTGGTGGGATTACCCCCTGGGCGGTGCTGGCCGGTTATGGCGAGGCCGGCGAGTGGGGCGCCACGGCCTTTGCTACCCACGTCGACAGCCAGGATTACCGCCTGGATGTGACGGGTGCCGCGCTGGCCTGGGACAACCGTGTGGAGCTGTCCTTCGCCCGTCAGCGCCTGGATATCAGCAGCCTGCACCTGCCCGACAGCAGCCTCAATCAGGATGTTTTCGGTCTCAAGCTGCGCCTGTTCGGCGACCTCTTGTATGACCAGTTGCCGCAGGTGTCGCTGGGTGTGCAGCACAAGCAACAGCAGAATTTTCTGATTCCCGAACTGGTCGGCGCCCGCCGCGACCAGGACACCGAGGCGTATGTGCAGGCCAGTCGGCTGCTGCTCGGCGGCGCCTTTGGCTACAACCTGCTGCTCAACGGTGGGGTGCGCTACAGCCGGGCCAATCAGCTGGGTTTGCTGGGTTTTGGTGGCGATGCCAACGATCAGCACGAGGTGCTGGCGGAAGCCTCCTTGGCGGTGTTGTTCAACCCGCGTTGGGTGCTGGGCGTGGAATACCGGCAGAAACCCGACAACCTGGGGTTTGCCCAGGAGAATGACTGGTCCGATGTGTTCGTCGGCTATTTCCCCAACAAGCACCTGGCGCTGGTGCTGGCCTGGGCGCAGCTGGGCGATATCGCCGGGCAGAGTAACCAGAACGGTCCGTATTTATCTGTGCAGGGGAGTTTTTAAACATGCGCTGTGTGCTGTTGATCGGCCTGTTGCTCAGCGCCTGCAGCGCTATGCCAGAACGGGATGTGAGCCTGTACCAGAGCCTGGGCGAGCAGGCCGGGCTGACGCGGATTGTCGAAGGTATGTTGCTGAATATCGCCAAGGACCCGCGTATCGTCGGCCACTTTGCCAACGTCGATATCACCCTGTTGCGTGACAAGCTGGTGCAGCAGTTGTGCGTCGAAACCGGCGGCCCCTGCCAGCGCAGCGGCGACAGCATGGAGGAGGTGCACAAGGGCCTGAAACTGACCCGCAGCGACTTCAATGCCCTGGTGGAAGACCTGATCGCCGCCATGGAAACCCAGGGCGTGCCGGTGCCCGTACAGAACCGCTTGTTGGCGCGCCTGGCGCCAATGCGTGGGCAGATCATCGAGCGCTGAGCGCTGAGCGCTGAGCGCTTGGCTACGCGGCTTAGCCGCGAATGGCGAGGATCAAGCCGCGCCTGCACAAGCCCGCTCGCACCTGCAACGCAGCGCTATTAGAAAACAATGCCCAGGAGTTTTTTCAGCAGCTCTTCAAGCGGCATGATGGTGAGCAACAGCGGCGCCAGCGGCAGCAGTGTGACAATGGCGAGGCGCAGGATGACATCCTTGGTGATCGGTGCCAGGCGCATCTCCTGCACCACCGCGAAGCTGTTGCCGAGGTCCGCAAGTGATTGGATATCGCCGCTGCCCAGCAAGGGCGCATCCGGGGGCGGAGCATCACGCAGCCATTTGCTATCGAAGGCGCGCACGTAATTCATCGCCAGCATGCCGTATTCGCGCAGGCCGACTCGTTTCGCGAGGGCCAGTTGAGTCGTGAAGACCAGTAGCGGGGCCAGCACCAGGCATTCGATGAACATCACCAGCATGGCGATCTCGGCCTTGAACTCGGGCAGCGTGGCGCCGAGGTAGATAATCCGATTGGCCAGCATGCCGGCCAGCAGTGCGCCGTGGGCCAGCGCCAGTGGCATAAAGGCATAGGCCGAGTTTGCGAGAAAGCCCAGGCCGCCAACCCGGTCCGGATGGGTCGGCACCAGGCTCATCTTGATGCGTGATACCTGCCAGAGAAAACGCACCCAGATGAATATCCGCCAATACCAGCGAATCAGCAGGAACTGGAAGATCGGCAGGCTGACGTAGCCGTACCACATGCCGGCCAGCGACAGCTCAAGCCCCGAGTCGCTCGGCAGCGCATACCATGAGGCGGCGTCGAGTGCGAAGTTGCGCCAGACCACCAGCACGCCAAAGCCATAAACAAAGGCGATCAGCAGCACCTCGGCAAGCACCGAGTTGCGCAGCCGGACGGCCGAGCCAATGGCTGCGTCGAACCTTGCCCGCGCGTCGGGCGCAATCATCTTGCGTTCAATGAATTGTGTGACGACCGGGCGGATTCGCTGATGCACGATGAGTTCAGCAATGATCAACAACGGCAGCGCAAGGAGAAAGCGGATATGAACTTCAAAGTCGAGGAGAAAGGGCACCGACACCCCGCTGCCCAGCAAGCGACCTTCATACGTCGAGAGCAGCAGCAGCGGCAACCAGGCAAGCAGGGCGATAATGAGGATGCGCTTGCGCAGCAGTTCGAGCGTATCTCCAGACAGGTGGGCGCGGCGAAAAAGTTGGTACAGCGGTCCGCCCAAAACCAGCGAAAAGTCAGCCGGCTCACGGGTGAAGTTTTCAGACAGCGTCGGCTTGTCGAGTAAGGGCTTCATTTCGGCTTCCATGGCATGGTGGCGTCGCTGTGAGGGCGTGTAGGCAGTTGCCCTTTTTCACATTTTGCTGCAGCCCCCGAGCATCGTTCTTGCTCTGGGTCATCTGTTGCGCGGCAAGTTGGCAGCGACGCTGCGCCGGTGGAAATAGCGCTCCGCTAGGGCCGCGCGCCCGGCAGAGTGGTTTCTCGATGACATGAGTTTTTCGTGCGGCATTTTAAGGGTAGCAGAGGGTTTTTACGGCCATCGACGGCGGCCCGAGCCGCCGCATGCCCGGCGTGCTCGGAGGTTGTTCAGTCCGCCCTTTAGGTCCAGTTGGCGGCTCAAGGCGCCAGTGGCAGTTCGCGCTTGTGGCGGCTGTTGTCGTAGGTGCGCACGATGATGGCGTAAGCCTCGTCGCTGACCGGCTGGCCGTGCAGGAAGGCATCGATTTCGGCATAGCTGACGCCGTGGGATTCCTCGTCTGGCTTGCCGGGGCGCAGTTCTTCCAGGTCCGCTGTCGGCACCTTGAACACCAGGTGTTCCGGCGCACCGAGGTGCTTGGCGATGGCGCGTACCTGGCCTTTGACCAGGCCGCTGAGGGGCGCCAGGTCGCAGGCGCCATCACCGAATTTGGTGAAGAAACCCATCACCGCTTCGGCGGCGTGGTCGGTGCCGATCACCAGGCCATTGTGGGCGTTGGCGATGGTGAACTGGGCGACCATGCGCATGCGTGCCTTGATATTGCCGATCACAAAATCGCGGCGTGCGTCGCTCAACGCTTGCAGGTCGCTGACCGCAGCGCTCAGGCCTTGCACGCTGGCGGCGATATTCACGCAGTCGTCGACGTCGGCGCGGATAAAACGCAGCGAGTCCTGAGCATCCTGTTCGTCATGCTGGACGTTGTAGGGCAGGCGTACGGCGATAAAACGGTAGTCAGCATCGCAGGTTTCTTCGCGCAGCTCTTCGACGCTTAGTTGCGCCAGGCGCCCGGCGGTCAGCGAATCGACGCCGCCGCTGATGCCCAGTACCAGCACTTTCAGGCCGGCGTTACGCAGGCATTGCTTGATAAAGGCCTTGCGCCTGGCGACTTCGGCCAGCAGCGCGGCCTCATCGCTAAAGGGCGGCACTACGTCCAGGGCGGCGGCGATTTCTGCTTGGCGATTGGTCATGGCGGGTCCTCAGGGAGCGGCGCGTGGCGCGCAACGGCGGGCCGAAAACGGCGGATAAGCAAGCTTACGTTGAACCGGCGCCGGGCGGAATGCGCTCTTTTCCCACAGCAGGTAAGCTGGCGGCCTGTTGCGCTTCTGTCATTTTTGCCAAGGTATCCGTCGATGAACGCCAAGAACCCCCTGCATGGGATCACCCTCGAAGCCCTGTTGACCCAGCTGGTGGCCCACTATGGCTGGGACGGGCTGGCGCAGCGGGTGGATGTGCGCTGCTTCAAGAACGACCCTAGCATCAAGTCGAGCCTGTCCTTTCTGCGCAAGACGCCATGGGCGCGGGACAAGGTCGAGGCGTTGTATATCCAGCTGCACCGCATGTAAGCCGCCATGTATATCGGTGAGATCGCGCGTTTGACCGGTGCCTCAGCCAAGGCGATTCGTCATTACGAGAGCTTGGGGCTGCTTGGCCGGGTCGAACGTGCCGGCGCCTATCGGCATTACCGGCAGGCTGAGTTGCAGCAGGTTCAGCTGATCCGCCAAGCGCAGGGCCTGGGCTTTCGCCTGGCCGAGCTGGTGGCATTGCTCGGTGGGTGCACGGGCGAACCGGACTGGTTGGCGCTGGCTCAGGCGATGGCCCGCAAGCGCGCCAGCATTGCCGGCGAGGTGGCGCGTTTGCAGGCGCTGGACCAGCGTCTGCAAGCGGTCAGTGAGGAGATTCTCGCTTGCCTGGAGACGGCTCCCGCCGTGCTGGCGCAGTGCGATCTGGCGCCGCCCGCTCGGGTGTTGAGCGAGGCTTGACTCTGCCCCTAGGGGCAAGCCTCAGGCTGGCTGCTCGACAGCACAGGAGCAGGCAACATGGGCAAGCGAGTAGCGGTGATCGTCGGGCATCCGGCGGCAGACAGTTGGTGCGGGGCCCTGGCGGACAGCTATGCCGCGGCGGCCCGCGCGGGTGGCCATGAGGTGCGCATGGCGCAGCTGGATTTTGATCCGAGCCTGCATGCAGGCTATCGGCAGATTCAGGCTCTGGAGCCGGACTTGCTGGCGGCGCAGGCCACGCTGGCGTGGGCCGAACACCTGGTGATCGCCTACCCGATCTGGTGGGGCAGTGTGCCGGCGCTGCTCAAGGGCTTTCTGGACCGCATCCTGTTGCCCGGCTTTGCCTTCAAATACCGCCCTGGCAAGGCCTTCCCCGAGCAGTTGCTGCGTGGCCGCTCGGCGCAGTTACTGGTAAGCATGGACACGCCGCCCTGGTATTTTCGTTGGGTCTATCGCATGCCGGGGATTGTGCAGCTGAAGAAGACTACCCTGGAGTTTTGCGGCATTGCCCCGGTCAAGGTGGCAGCCTTTGGGCCGCTGATTTCCAGTTCACCGGCGCAGCGTGCGAGCTGGTTGGTCAAGGCCGCGCGGTTGGCCGACGGCTTGTGAGGTATTGAGATTCAGTTTCAGTTAAGTCTGCGCGGTTATCTTGATCCCATCGAAAGCAATCACGCTTCTGCAAACCAAGGAAACCACCATGAAAAAGCTCACTACGCTGTTCGCCATTGCTGCCCTGACCGCCACTGCCGGTATCGCCCAAGCCCGTGACCTGGGCCCGGATGAAGCGCTGAAACTGCGTGACGCCGGCACCATTCAGAGCTTCGAGAAGCTGAATGCCGCAGCCCTGGCCAAACACCCAGGCGGCGTTATTGAAGAGACCGACCTGGAGCAGGAGAATGGTCGTTACATCTACGAACTGGACCTGCGCGATGCCCAGGGTGTGCAATGGGATCTGGAGCTGGATGCCACTAATGGCCAGGTACTCAAGGACCATCAAGACAACTGATGAAATGGCTCGTGCGCTATAGCGGTATCACCGTGCTGGTGCTGGCGGTTCTGCTGCTCAGTACGCGGGCTTTTGCCCGCGACCTGAATCAGGATGAAGCTCTGCGCCTGCGCCAGAGCGGTGCCATTCTGGGCCTGGAGCAGGTGCTGCAATCGGCCTTGGGGCGTTACCCCGGGGCCGAGTTGCTGGAGGCTGAGCTGGAAGAAAAACATGGTCAGTACCGCTATGACATCGAGCTGCTGACGGTCGACGGCGTGGCCCGTGAACTGGATGTGGATGCCCGCGATGGTCGCATCCTGCGCGACAAGGAAGACGACTGATGCGCCTGCTGTTGGTGGAAGACCATGTGCCGTTGGCGGACGAGTTACTCGCCAGCCTGACCCAGCAAGGCTACGCCGTGGACTGGTTGGCCGATGGCCGTGATGCGGCTTACCAGGGCGCTACCGAACCCTATGACTTGATCATTCTCGACCTCGGCTTGCCTGGCAAACCGGGGCTTGAGGTGTTGCGTGAATGGCGCGCCGGTGGTCTGGTTACTCCGGTGCTGATCCTCACCGCGCGCAGCTCCTGGGCGGAGCGCATCGAGGGGCTGCAGACCGGCGCCGACGATTACTTGAGCAAACCTTTTCACCCGCAAGAGTTGCTGTTGCGCATCCAGGGTTTGCTGCGCCGTGCCCATGGCCTGGCCAATCAGCCGCAGCTACAGGCCGCCGGCTTGCAACTGGATGAAAGCCGTCAGTGCGTCAGTCGCGGTGCCGAGGTGATCGAGCTGACCGCCGCCGAGTTTCGTCTGTTGCGCTATTTCATGCTGCACCCGCAGCAGCTGTTGTCCAAAAGCCACCTGGCCGAGCATATGTACGACGGCGAGACCGAGCGTGATTCCAACGTGCTGGAAGTGCAGGTCAATCGCCTGCGCGGCAAGCTCGGCCGTGAGGTGATCGAAACCAAGCGTGGCCAGGGGTATCGGTTTACCGGTGTCGGCGGATGAAGTCGATCCAGCGGCGCTTGAGCCTGGGCTTGTTCGGTGTATTGCTGGTGGTCGGCCTGTTGCTGGCGCAAACCAGCCTGTGGCTGTTCGAGCTGGGCCTGCGCCGCTATCTGGAAGTGGGCCTGCGCAACGAAGCGGAAGGTTTGCTGGTGTCCATCAACCGTGGCAGCGCCGGCCTGCAACTCGACCCGCAGCGGCTGACGCCCAGCTATGGCCGGCCGTTGTCCGGGCACTATTTTCGGGTCGAGGCGGCGGGGCAGGTCTGGCGTTCGCGCTCATTGTGGGATCACGAACTGGCCAAGCCGGCCCGGCCCGGTCTGCAGAAAGCGTTGGCCGACGGCCCCCAGGGCCAGCAACTGCTGGTGCTGCGCGGTGATTACCGGCGCTTTGGCCAGCCCTTGTCGATTACCGTGGCGGAAGATTACAGCCCGCTGCTGAGCAGCTTTCGCCGGGTGCAATACATCGGCCTGGGCCTGGGCCTGGCGGCGTTGCTGCTGGTGTTATTCCTGCAGCGCCTTACTGTGCGCAATGCGCTGCGGCCGCTGGAGCAGGCACGCCAGCAGATCGCCCAGTTGCAGGATGGCCAGCGGGCGCAACTGGAGACCCAGGTGCCGCAGGAGCTGGAGCCGCTGGTGGCGCAGATCAACCATCTGCTCAGCCATACCAGCGACACCCTGACCCGTTCGCGGCATGCCCTCGGCAACCTCGGCCATGCCCTGAAAACCCCGCTGGCGGTACTGCTCAGCCTGGCCGGGCGCGCGGAGCTGAATGCCCATCCCGAGTTGCAGGCGACCCTGCGCGAGCAGCTGGCGCAGATCAATCAGCGCCTGGCCCGCGAGCTGGCGCGGGCGCGTTTGTCCGGCGAGGTGCTGCCCGGTGCGCAGTTTGAATGCGCCGCCGAGTTGCCGGGGCTGTTCAGCACCCTGGCGCTGATCCATCCCCGTGATCTGCAGCTGAGCTGGCAGGCTCCACCGGGCTTGCGCCTGCCGTGGGACCGTGAGGACTTGCTGGAAGTGCTCGGTAACCTGCTGGATAACGCCTGCAAATGGGCGGCCAGCCGCGTGCAGCTGCAGATCAGCGTGGCGGACGGACGCTATTGCCTGTGGGTGGACGATGATGGGCCGGGGATTGCCGTCGCCCAGCGCGACGCGGTGCTGGAGCGCGGCACCCGCCTGGATGAGCAGGTGGCCGGGCATGGGTTGGGCCTGGGCGTGGTGCGCGACAGTGTCGAGGCCTGGGGCGGCAGCCTGCAGTTGCAGGACAGTCCCTTGGGTGGCTTGCGGGTGGCGATTGAGCTGAGTCGGGGCGCCGGCAGCAAGCGCAGCACCCCGCAGGGTTGAGCTGTAGCGTTACTGGCGCTTGCTTTCCACCGAGCTTAGGCGACCACCTTCGAAGCGCAGATAGTAGGTCATGCCGTTGGTAGGGCCGTAGACCCATTCCTCGACCTGCAGGCCGATGTTGCCGTTGGGTGTTTCGGTATAACCGACCATGCTGCGGTTAACCGGCGCGCCACATTTGTTCTCGACTTCGCTGGTGCGATCACCGTCGCTGACCAGCTTGCTGCCGCAGCGAAAGGTCGCGGCGGAGGCGTCCGCGGCCAACAACATCAGGGGGAGGGCCAGAGCACAAAACGCGCGTTTCATGGGAATTCCTTGCGGGTAAAAGGGGGTGGCTGTCAGCAGCCCTGCTGACATGTGCGCACTATATGCCGGTTGCTGCGTGGCGTACTAACAGTGCCATTGAAAAACTACCTACGTTGCCGATACGGCGTTAAAAACAGGCTCAGAATGCTCATTTACAACTCGTAAACTCCGCTTCTTCGCCTGTTTTTGCCTTGTCTCGGCTGTCTCGCCTACGTTTTTCAACGGCACTGTTCTATGCGCGCGCCACGCTAACCCCTTCCAGATTGGCGAACGAGGTGTCCTTGGCCGTCAGCAGGAAGTCGCGCATAAAGGGCGCATCCAGCATGTCGGTGCGCACCCCGGCAAACAGGGTGGCGAACAGGCCCTTGTCGCCTAGGCGCTTGGCCGTCACGTAACCGCGCGAGCTGTATTCGTGCAATGCCCAGTTGGGCAGGCCGCAAACCCCACGGCCGCTGGCCACCAGCTGCATCATCATCACTGTCAGTTCCGAGGTGCGCACCTGGGCCGGCTCCACGTCGGCGGGTTCGAGAAAGCGGGTGAAGATATCCAGACGGTCGCGCTCCACCGGGTAGGTGATCAGGGTTTCTGTGCTCAGGTCTTCGGCATGGATAAACGCCTTGCTCGCCAGCGGATGCTGGTTGGCCACCGCCAGCAAAGCTTCGTAGGTGAACAGCGGCACATAGGTGATGCCGGCCATTTCGATCGGGTCGGAGGTCACTACCAGGTCCAAGTCGCCGCGCGCCAGGGCCGGCAGCGGGGCAAAGGAAAACCCCGAGGCCAGGTCCAGTTCGACCTCGGGCCAGGCATCGCGGAACTGGTCGATGGTCGGCATCAGCCACTGGAAGCAACTGTGGCATTCGATCGCCATATGCAGGCGCCCGGCGGTGCCGCCGGCCAGACGTGCCATGTCCCGTTCGGCGCTGCGCAGTTGTGGCAGCAGGCTATCGGCCAGTTGCAGCAGGCGCAGGCCGGCGCTGGTGAAGCGCACGGGTTTGGTCTTGCGCATAAACAGCGACAGGCCGAGGCGTTCCTCTAGCTCTTTGAACTGGTGCGACAACGCCGACTGGGTCAGGTGCAGGCGTTCGGCGGCCAGTACCAGGCTGTCGGTTTCGCGCAGGGCATGCAGGGTTTTCAGGTGGCGTAACTCAAGCATGGGGAGCCTCGCTGTGGCGCAGATCTGCTGTGGGTATGGGCTAGCAGAACATGAGTAATTCTATAGATCAAGGCGAATAGGTTGAGTTTGTCTCACTCAGGCGCACTGCCGAGAATAGCCTCCATCGTATTGATCTTCTGGAGCGTTCTGACATGGCCTTGTCCCATTCCCTTGGTTTCCCGCGCATCGGTCGCGACCGTGAATTGAAAAAAGCCCTGGAGGCCTACTGGAAAGGCGAGCTGGATCAAGCCGGCTTGGAGGCCGTTGGCCGCCAGCTGCGTGCCGCCCACTGGCAGTTGCAGCAAGAGGCTGGCATCGAGTTGCTGCCGGTCGGTGATTTCGCCTGGTACGACCAGGTGCTGACTCACTCGCTGACCTTCGGCGTGATTCCCGAGCGCTTCCGCCCGCCCAGTGGCCAGCCGACTCTCGACACCCTGTTTGGCATGGCCCGTGGCGTCAGCAACAGCTGCTGCGGTGGGGCCCACGCCCAAGAAATGACCAAGTGGTTCGACAGCAACTACCACTACCTGGTCCCGGAATTCAGCGCCGAGCAAAAATTCCAGCTGAGTTGGGAGCAGCTATTCGAGGAAGTGGCCGAGGCCCACAGCCTGGGGCACAAGGTCAAGCCCGTGCTGATCGGCCCGCTGACTTACCTGTGGCTGGGCAAGGTCAAGGGCGAGGCATTCGACAAGCTGGAACTGCTCGAACGCCTGCTGCCAGTGTATGGCGAGATCCTAGGCCGCCTGGCGGCCCAGGGGGTGGAGTGGGTGCAGATTGACGAGCCGATCCTGGTGCTGGATTTGCCCCAGGACTGGAAGAATGCCTTCGAGCGCGCCTACAACCTGCTGCAGCATGCGCCGCTGAAAAAGCTCCTGGCCACCTATTTTGGCGGCCTGCAGGACAACCTCGGGCTGGTGGTTCACTTGCCGGTGGATGGCCTGCATGTGGACCTGGTGCGGGCGCCGGAGCAACTGCCTCTGCTGCTCGATCGCCTGCCCAACTACAAGGTGTTGTCCCTCGGCCTGGTCGATGGCCGCAATGTCTGGCGTACCGACCTGGCCGCCGCGCTGGAATTGGTCGAGGACGCCCATGCTCGTTTTGCCGAGCGCTTGTGGCTGGCACCGTCTTGCTCTCTTTTGCACAGCCCGGTGGACCTGGCCCGCGAAGAACAACTGGATGCCGAGCTGCACAGCTGGCTGGCCTTTGCCGTGCAGAAGTGCGCCGAGGTCGCCGTGCTGACCCAGGCCATCAACCAGCCGGAGGCGGCAGAGGTGCAGGCCGCCCTGGCCTACAGTGCCAAGGTGCAGGTCAGCCGTGCGCAGTCGCCGCGTATCCATAAACCCGCCGTGCAGGCCCGTCTGGCTGCGATCACGGCGGCCGACAGCCAGCGGCAATCGCCGTTCGGGCAGCGTATCGAACAGCAGCGGGCGCGTTTGCAGTTGCCGGCGTTGCCGACCACCACCATCGGCTCCTTTCCGCAGACGGCGGCCATCCGCCTGGCCCGACAGTCCTTCAAGGCCGGCACGCTGTCGCCGGCCGACTACAGCGCAGCCATGCACCGCGAGATTCGCCACGCGGTGCAGGTGCAGGAAAACCTTGGCCTGGATGTGCTGGTGCACGGCGAAGCCGAGCGTAACGACATGGTCGAATACTTCGCCGAACAGCTCGACGGCTATGCCTTTACCCGCTTTGGCTGGGTGCAGAGCTACGGGTCGCGTTGCGTCAAACCGGCGGTGATCTATGGCGACCTGAGCCGGCCCAAGGCCATGACGGTGGAGTGGATCAGTTATGCCCAGACCCTGACTAAAAAGGTCATGAAGGGCATGCTCACCGGCCCGGTGACCATGCTGATGTGGTCCTTCCCGCGCGATGATATTTCCCGCGAGCAGCAGGCGCGCCAGTTGGCCCTTGCGTTGCGTGACGAGGTGCTGGACCTGGAGGCGGCCGGGATCAAGGTTATTCAAATCGACGAAGCAGCCTTCCGCGAAGGCCTGCCGCTGCGCCGGGCACAATGGCAGGACTACCTGAACTGGGCCACCGAGGCGTTCCGCCTGTGCGCCTCGGGCGTGCGCGACGAAACCCAGATCCACACGCACATGTGCTACAGCGAGTTCAACGACGTGATCGAGTCGATCGCCGCCATGGATGCCGACGTCATCACCCTCGAAACCTCGCGCTCGGACATGCAGTTGCTGGAGGCGTTCGAGGCCTTTGCCTACCCCAACGACATCGGTCCAGGGGTCTACGACATTCACTCGCCGCGGGTGCCGGACAGCCACGAAATGGCCAACTTGTTGCGCCAGGCGGCGCAGCGCATCCCCGTCGAGCGCCTGTGGGTCAATCCCGATTGCGGCCTGAAAACCCGTGCCTGGGCAGAAACCGAAGCGGCGCTGGTGAACATGGTAGCAGCGGCTCGGCAGTTACGGAGTGAATTGGCCTGATAGCACGCTTGTTCACTTGGGCTGAGTCGCGCCGCGGCCAGCTCAACCGTTACAGCCGACACTCCTGCCGTTCCAGGCGAGTCACGACCGTTCGGCTAAGTTCATCAAACTGTCACGGCTTTGTGGCAGCGCTGTCGCGCGGGCTTGGTCAGACTCCGCTCTTTGCCGAGTCTTAGCAGCGGATCTTGCCATGCGTGCCTTGCTTTTCTGCGCCGCCTTGTTGTGCGGCCTGCCGTGTTTTGCGGCCTCTTCCTGTGATGTGCGCGTCCCCACCGAAACCCAGGTGGTGGGCGACGTGCGCCTGGCTTACCAAAGCATCGGTCGCCCCACCGATCCGGCCTTGCTGCTGGTGATGGGCGTCGGTGGCCAACTGATCGACTGGCCTGATGCGGTGCTTACGCGCCTGTGTCAGCAAGGCCTGCGGGTGATCCGTTTCGATAACCGCGACGTCGGCCTGTCGGCCTGGCCCCAGGGCGCGCCCGAGGCCAACCTGGCCCTGGGCGTGTTGCGCTACAAGCTGGGCTTGCCGGTGACGGCGCCGTACCACCTGCGTGACATGGCCGGCGATGCTTTGCAGTTGATGAGCAGCCTGCAGATCGAGCGCTTTCATCTGCTCGGTGCGAGCATGGGCGGCATGATCGCCCAGCACCTGGCGGACCTGGCACCGCAACGGGTGCTCAGCCTGACCCTGTTGATGAGCAGCTCCAGCGCCCAGGGTTTGCCTGCGCCCAAGCAGGCGCTGCTGGAGTTGCTGGCCCGGCGCGAGGCGCCCAGTCGGGCCCTGGCCCTGGAACAACAGGCGGATCTGCTGGCGGCCCTCGGCAGCCCGCGGGTGCAGGATGAGCGCAGCGAGTTGTTGCGCCAGGCCGCGCGCAGCTACGACCGGGCGTTCAATCCGGCCGGGGTGGAGCGCCAGTTGCTGGCGATTCTGGCTGAGCCGAGCCGGGTCGAATTGCTGCGCCGTTTGCAGGTGCCGACCCTGGTGATTCACGGCACCGCCGACCCGTTGTTGCCGGTGATGCACGGCGTACACCTGGCGGCGCAGATCCGCGGCAGCCAGCTGGTACTGATCCCCGGCTTGGCCCATCGCTTTCAAACGGCCTTCAAGCAACCCCTGCTGGATGCGCTGATGCCGTACTTGCAGCGTGAACACCTGAGCGGCCAGCAACTGGCCAGCTTACCGGTGACGCCAGGGGCTCAGGTTGTACGCTGAGAGCGTTGGGAGGCGCTCAGCTTGGCTAAACGGTCAGAAAATTTCATAATGGCGACATCCTCAGTTGTCCTGCCGACCAGCTGCCAGGCGGCCCGTGTGGTCGGCAGCGGCTTGCTTTAAGGTGGCTGCCCTTGCGCGCGAGGGCCTTCACAAGAGGCTTGCCGCGCCTGCCGGGCAACTGCTGCGCCTGGCGTTTCCCCCAGCATCCCCGTGGGAAACCTCTGCCGATTTCTCTGCTGTGGTGACCTCATGCAACGCTTGACCCGTTCCGACCTGCTGGCCCTTGGGTTTATGACCTTTGCCCTGTTTCTGGGTGCCGGCAATATCATCTTCCCCCCCAGTGTCGGCCTCGCGGCTGGTGAGCAAGTGTGGCTGGCGGCGGCGGGCTTTCTGCTCACCGGTGTCGGTTTGCCGCTGCTGACCGTGGTTGCCCTGGCGCGGGTTGGGGGTGGTTTGCCTCGCCTGACCGCGCCCCTGGGCGTCAAGGCTGGCGGGTTGTTTGCGATTGTCGTGTACCTCGCCATCGGCCCGCTGTTTGCCACGCCGCGCACCGCCGTGGTGGCCTTCGAGATGGGCATGGCGCCTTTCAGCGGCAGCAGTGATCTGGCGTTGGGCCTGTATACCCTGGTGTATTTCGCCGCGGTGCTGTTCCTCTCGCTCAACCCCGGGCAACTGGTGGACCGCATCGGCAAGTGGATCACCCCGGTGCTGCTGAGTGCCTTGCTGGTGCTCGGCGGCGCGGCGCTGCTGGTGCCCGCAGGTGCTATCGGCACGACGACCCCAGCCTACCAAAGCGCACCGCTGGTGCAGGGCTTTTTGCAGGGCTACCTGACCATGGATACCCTCGGTGCCCTGGTGTTCGGCATCGTGATTGCCACCGCCATCCGTGATCGCGGCGTCAGCAACGAAGCGCTGATCACCCGCTATGCGGTCAGCGCCGGGATGATTGCCGCCGTGGGGCTGTCGCTGGTCTATCTCGCACTGTTCTACCTTGGCGCCACCAGCCAGGGCATTGCCGGCGAGGCGCAGAACGGTGTGCAGATCCTTTCCAGCTACGTGCAGCACACCTTTGGCGCCGCCGGCAGCCTGTTGCTGGCGGTGGTCATCACCCTGGCTTGCCTGACCACGGCGGTGGGCCTGTTGACCGCCTGTGGCGAGTTCTTCAGCAAGCTGTTGCCGCTGTCCTACCGCACGGTGGTGATCGCCCTTGGCGTGTTCAGCCTGCTGGTGGCCAATCAGGGCCTGACCCAGTTGATCAGCGTGTCGGTGCCGGTGTTGGTTGGCCTGTATCCGCTGGCCATCGTGCTGGTGGCCCTGAGCCTGGCCGACCGCCTGTGGTGCGAGTCGAACCGGGTGTTTGTGCCGGTGATGGCGGTCACCCTGGTGTTCGGCCTGTTCGATGGCCTCAATGCTGCCGGCTTGAAAAACTGGGTGCCGGCCGCGTGCAGCCACCTGCCGCTGGCCGCCGAGGGGCTCGGCTGGCTGTTGCCGGTGGCCCTCACCCTGCTGCTGGCTGCCGGTATCGACCGTCTGCGCGGCACTGTCCAGTTGCAAGTCGAGTAGGGCGGCCAAGGGTTGGCGCGCTGAACATAACGGCCTCCTGAGTGAGGCCGTTTTCTTTGGCGCCGGCTTGATCTGGCTCTATTGTCAGTGCAGCAGGTGGCGCCACAGAATGTCCCTGCAGTCGCCGGGCAAGCGCTCGGCGGTATTTCTCGCGCAGTCGGCCCACGGGACGTTCATGAGAGCACTCGACCCACTCGCTTTGCAGGCGCTGAAAGAAACCCCGCGCGCCCAATTTGTCGCTTCGCCGGACCTCAGCGCCCAGCTGTCCGGCCACAGCATCCCCTCGACCCTGGTGGTGCGCACCCTGCTCGGTTACCTGCCGGCGCTGAGCGGCCGCGAGCAGGTGCTGCTGATCGGCGCCGGCTCCGGCTACCTGCCGGTGATTCTGGCGCGCCTGGTGCGCCAGGTGCAGGTGATCGAGAACAACCCGCAGATCCTCGCCATCGCTCGGGCCAATATCACCAAGCTGATGCCGACCAATCTGCACCTGCACAGCGGTGATGGCCGCCAGGGCCTGGCCCAACTGGCGCCCTATGATCTGATCATCAGCAGTTGCGAACTGGGCGATGCCGAACCGCTGCTGGCGCAACTGAGCCCCGGCGGCGCCGTCTATTACCTGGGCGGGCGCAATGGGCCCTGGGCCAACCTGATGATGTGCGCGCGGGATGCCGAGGGGCGGGTGCAGACCAGCAAGCTCGGTCTGATTGATTTCAGCCGCGACTCCTCGGAAGCGCTGATCGACCTCGGCCTGGTCGACGAAAAGGTGGTGGAAGTGGCGCGCACCGAGGCGCGGATTCTCAAGAAGCCAGTGCTGCACTCGATCCTGCGCCATGTCGATATCGACAACATCAACACCTACAGGGCCCTGGCCCAGCGTCTGGGTATCCGTTACGCCGAGGCCGACGAGCTGTTCAAGGAACTGGACAAGCAGTTCTTCCAGAGCTTCTCGCGCACCTTTCTCGACCATCACCGCCTGCTGCCGGTGTGCAAGCGTGACGGCCGCCTGGTGATCGCCTCGGACAACCCGGACGTGAAGAGCGAGGTGCTCGAACAGATGCACCCCTGCGCCGGCGTGGACAAGGTGCTGGTGACCAGCAACGACTTCCGCCGCCTGTGGTCGGTGCTCAATATCAGCGGCAAAAGCGACGGCTATGTGCCGCCGCCGACCCAGGCCCTGGCCGGTGAGCAGGAGGCTTTTGCCGCCGAACTGGACAACCAGGTCAGCCCCTATCTGGTGGCGATCTACGAGGCGATCCTGTTCGATGCGGTCAGCGAGAAGGCCAGCGACGTGCACATCGAGCGCTACCAGCAGCGCGTGCGCATCCGCCTGCGGGTGGACGGCGATCTGTACGACCTCAACCACTACCAGTTGACCCCGGCGGAACTGGCCGGGGTGATCAACGTGATCAAGACCCGCGCCCAGTTGGATATCGCCGAACACCGCTTGCCCCAGGGCGGGCGCTCGCGGCTGAAGGTCGGCGAGACCAGTTACGACCTGCGCATCCAGACCCAGCCGTCGCTGCATGGCGAGCATGTGGTGATCCGCCTGCTGCCGCAGAGCGGCCATGCCCTGACACTCAAGGATCTGGGCCTGTCGCCGGGGCTCACCCGCCAGTACCGGCGGTTGCTCGACAACCCGTCGGGGCTGGTGCTGATCGTCGGCCCGACCGGCTCAGGCAAGACCACCACGCTGTCGGCAGGCTTGCAGGAGCTGGCCGATGACGGCACGCGCAAGGTGATCACCGTCGAGGACCCGATCGAATACGCCATCGACAACATCCAGCAGACCCGCGTGCGCAACAACATCGGCTTCACCTTTGCCGATGCCATGCGCAGTTTCGTCCGCCAGGACCCGGACGTGATTCTGGTCGGCGAGATCCGCGACGGCGAAACTGCGCTGGAGGCGGTGCGCGCCTCGCAGACCGGCCACCTGGTGCTCTCGACTTTGCACTGCAACGATTCGGTGGATGCCATCCAGCGTTTGTTCGACCTCGGCCTGCACCGCAACTCGCTGGCCAGCGAGCTGCTGGCGATCATGGCTCAGCGCCTGGCCAAGCGCATTTGCCCGGACTGCAAGGTGCCCGCCGAGCCAGACCCGCAGATTCTGCGCGAGCTGTTCCCGCAGCAGGTGCCGGACAACTTCCGTTGCTTCGTCGGCCAAGGCTGCCCGCAGTGCAACGGCCGTGGCACCCGTGGGCGCACGGCGGTGGTGGAGTTTCTGCAGATCAATGGCGAGCTGCGCGATGTCATCAGCCGTCAGCCGCCGCTCGGCGAATTGCGCTGGCGGGCGCTGGATGCCGGCCTGGTGACCATGCGCGACAGCGCTCTGGAGCTGGTGCTGCAGGGCGTGATTCCGCTGTCCGAGTTGCCGCGCATCCTCCCCGAGGAGCGCCTGGCGCCCGAGCAGCGTGGCGGTATAAGGAGTAGCGAATGAGCACGCCAGGGCAGAAGGTTCAGCGGGTTCCGGCCGAGGTGCGCTTTGCCGAGGAGCTGCGGCGCCTGGCCGCAACCGACAGCCACGAGGTGCCACCGGGCTGGCGCCTGTCGCCGATTGCGGTGGAGCGCTTTATCGATGGCGACCCGGCGCTGGGCATCGCGCGCAAGTTCGTCGGCGAAAGCGGCCAGCTGCGGCGTACCATTATTTCCCTGTGCGCCAACCGCAGCTGTCTGCTCACCGGTGAGCCGGGCACGGCCAAGTCCTGGCTGTCGGAGCTGCTGGCCGCGGCCATCTGCGGCAACTCGACCCTGACCATTCAGGGCAACGCCATTTCCAGCCTGCAGCAGATGCTCTACAGCTGGAATCCCGGTGTGCTGGCACAGCATGGTCCCTGTCCCGAGGCGCTGGTGCCGGGGCCCTTGTACCGGGCCATGCAGGCCGGCCAGCTGCTGCGCTTCGAGGAGCTGACGCGCTGCCCGCTGGCGCTGCAGGATTCGCTGCTGGCGGTGCTCTCCGAACGGATCATCCTGATTCCCGAACTGGCTGGTGAGCACGGCATTCTCTATGCCCGCCAGGGCTTCAACCTGATCGCCACCAGCAACAACGTCGACGAGGGCATCCACAGCATGAGTGCGGCGCTCAAGCGCCGGTTGAGCTTCGAGACCATCCGCCCGATTCCGCGCATCGAGGATGAAATCGGTGTGGTGCAGGCCGAACTGCGCCAACTGAATGCCAATCTCGGTCTGCAGATCGAGCCCGATGGTGAAATCATCGAGGTGCTGGTGACCCTGTTCCACGAGCTGCGCAGCGGTCAGAGCCTGGACGGCCGCAGTACCCACCGCATGGCCGGCGCGGCGCTGTCCACCGCCGAGGCCATCCATGTGGCACACGCCATGTGCGTGCATGCGCACTACTACAGCAACGACCAGATGCGCGCCGAGGACCTGGTGCACTTCATCATCGGCACCGCGCTGAAGGACAAACCCGAGGACCGCCGCCGCCTGAAGTACTACTTCGACAGCGAGATCAGCCAGCGCCAGGACGCCAAGTGGCAGCAGGTGTACGCCCAGCGGCATCTGCTCTGAGCTTCAGCGCCTAAACCTACTGTTTCGTTATGGCGTTCAAAAAAAGCCCCGCAATTGCGGGGCCAAAGGGGACTTGCTCGGTTGGTCAGGCGGCGTCGGCGCCTGCGGTGTTGCGGGTGTGCAGGTAGTGCTCAAGCTTGGTTTGCTGGCCTGGGGTCATAAACAGGCCGAGCTTGCTGCGCCGCCAGAGGATGTCGGCGCTGCTCTGCGCCCACTCTTCGCGGCACAGGTAATCCACTTCGCGGCTGTAGAGGCCGGCGCCCAGGTGTTCGCCCAGGTCGCTGAGGGTGTTCACGCCCTCCAGTAGTCGCCACGTGCGGCTGCCATAGCTGCTGGCCCAGCGCTTGGCCAGGCTCAGGGGCAGCCAACCAAACTGCTGACAGAGACGCTCGCTGAGTTCAGCGACGCTGCTCATCTGCTCGCCACCGGGCAGTGGCGCGCTGGCGGTCCAGCTGGCTTGCAGGTGGCTGAAGTACGGCGCCAACTGGCTGAGCGCCGATTCGGCCAGCTTGCGGTAGGTGGTCAGTTTGCCGCCGAACACCGACAGCAGCGGCGCTTCGCCAGGGTGGCCGGACAGTGCCAGGGTGTAGTCGCGGGTGATGGCCGACGGCTGGTCCGACTCGTCATCGCACAGCGGGCGCACGCCGGCGTAGGTGTGCAGGATGTCGCCGCGGGCGATCTGCTGCTTGAAGTGGCTGTTGACCACGGCCAGCAGGTAGTCGATTTCCGGGTCGGTGATTTTCACCTGGGCCGGGTCGCCCTGGTATTCACGGTCGGTGGTGCCGATCAGGGTGAAGCGTTCCAGGTAAGGAATGGCGAAGACGATGCGGCCATCCTCGTTCTGCAGGATGTACGCCTGCTCACCGTCGAACAGGCGCGGCACGACCAGATGACTGCCCTGGATCAGGCGGATGCCGTAGGGCGACTTCTGCTTGAGGTCGTCCTGGATAAAGCGTGCCACCCAGGGGCCGGCGGCATTCACCAGGGCGCGGGCGCGGATCGAGTAGCGGCTGCCGTCGTTGCGCTCCAGATGCAGGTGCCACAATCCTTTACTGCGCCGCGCGCTGACACAGCGGGTGCGGGTGTGCACATGGCCGCCGTGCTCGCGCACGCTCATGGCGTTGAGCACCACCAGGCGGGCGTCATCGACCCAGCAGTCGGAGTATTCAAAACCGTGGCTGATCTCGGCCTTCAGCGGGCTGCCGGCACCGAAGCGCAGGCTGCGCGAGCCGGGCAGTTTTTCCCGCTTGCCGAGGTGGTCGTAGAGGAACAGCCCGGCGCGAATCATCCACGCCGGGCGCAGGTGCGGACGGTGCGGCAGGACAAAGCGCAGCGGCTTGACGATATGCGGTGCCTTGGCCAGCAGCACTTCGCGCTCGGCCAGGGCTTCGCGCACCAGGCGGAATTCATAGTGTTCGAGGTAGCGCAGGCCGCCGTGGATCAGTTTGCTGCTGGCCGAGGAGGTGTGCTGGGCCAGGTCGTCCTTTTCACAAAGGAACACCGACAGGCCACGGCCGGCGGCGTCGGCGGCGATCCCCGCGCCATTGATGCCGCCGCCGATGACAGCCAGGTCATAGACTTCGGCGAGAGGGTCGGAGCTTGCTGGGGGTGTGGTCATGGCGGCACCGCTAATCAGATTCGAACGCTGAATGTTCAATTTCGAAAATATGCTAGACGAAAGCGTGCAGTCTGACCACCCCGATCTGCGTTGGCGCGCCGGGTGGTCAGTTCAGTTTAGAAGGCGGGTGTTGGCTCAGTGCAGTTCGAGCTGGATCTTCTGCTCGTGCAGCAGGCGGCTGATGGCGGCACTGGGGGCGTGGTCGGTGAACACCTTGTCGACCAGGCTGATGGGGCCCAGGCGTACCACGGCGTTGCGGCCGAACTTGCTCGAATCGGCGGCCAGGAACACCTGGCGGGCGTTGTCGATGATGGCCTGGGAGACGCGCACTTCCTGGTAGTCGAAGTCGAGCAGGCTGCCGTCTTCGTCGATGCCACTGATGCCCACCAGGGCGAAGTCGACCTTGAACTGGCGGATGAAATCCACCGCCGCCTGACCGACCACACCGCCGTCGCTGCGCACCGTACCGCCGGCCAGTAGCACTTCGAAATCGGCCTTGGCGCTAAGCAGGGCGGCCACGTGCAGGTTGTTGGTGATGACCTTCAGGCCGCTGTGGTTGAGCAGGGCGCGGGCAATGGCTTCGGTGGTGGTGCCGATGTTGATGAACAGCGAGGCGTGGTCGGGGATCTGCGCGGCGATGGCCTCGGCGATGCGTTGCTTCTCGTCGCGCATCAGCCCGGCGCGCATGGCGTAGGCGGTGTTCTGGATGCTTGAGCCAACGCTGGCCGCGCCGCCGTGGGTGCGCCGCAGCAAACCCTGGTCGGCCAGCTGGTTGATGTCGCGGCGGATGGTCTGCGGGGTCACGGCAAAGGCCTGGGCCAGCTCGTCGATGCTCACATAACCTTGTTCGCGGGCACGTTCGAGAATGCTTTGTTGGCGCGGGGCTAGGCTCATGGGATCTCCCTGGGAATGGGCGGCAGTATAACGGCCAACGGGCCGTGTGGAGCAGCGTCGCGGTAAGGCTTATGCTGGGCCGGCGGCCGAATTTTATGGCCTGCCATCCATGGCGGCCACCCTGCGGGCCGTCGTTGCGGGACGTTAAAAACTGCTCCCGGCAGTTTTTTCCGTTAATGTACGCGCACTTTTTCTCTATTTTCGTTATCGAACATGACACCAGCCATCGATCTGTTGAAAAAAGCCCGAGCGGTGCACCAGGTGCACAGCTACACGCACGACCCCAAGGCCGCGTCCTATGGCCTGGAGGCGGCGGAAAAACTGCAGTTGCCGCCTGAGCGGGTGTTCAAGACCCTGCTGGCCGCCAGCGAGAAGGGCGAGTTACTGGTGGCGGTGGTGCCGGTGGCCGGCAGTCTCGACCTCAAGGCCCTGGCCCACGCAGCTGGGGTTAAGAAGGCCGAGATGGCCGGCCCTCAGGCGGCGCAGCGCAGCACCGGTTATCTGCTCGGGGGAATCAGTCCTTTGGGGCAGAAGAAGCGCCTGCGCACCTTTATCGATAATTCGGCGCAGTTGCACGAGAGCATTTTTGTCAGTGCTGGCCGTCGTGGTCTGGAAGTGGAGCTGAGCTCCGCCACCCTGGCCGAACACACTCAGGCCCAGTTCGCCGCGATTGGCCGCGAATAAGCCCGTTGATTACCGTTATCTAGAAGAACAATAAAGGACATGTTTTATGCCTAACTACCTTCTTGCCATCGACCAGGGCACTACCAGCAGCCGTGCCATCGTGTTCAGCGCCCATGGCCTGCCGGTGGCCAGCGCGCAGCAGGAGTTCAAGCAGTATTTTCCCCAGGATGGTTGGGTTGAGCATGATGGCGAAGAACTGTGGCTGAGCACGTTGAAGGTCTGCCGTGAGGCGCTGCAGAGCGGTGGGCTAAGCGCCGGCGACATTGCTGCCATCGGCATCACCAATCAGCGCGAAACGACCCTGGTGTGGGATGCGCAAAGCGGCATGCCGATTCATCCGGCCATCGTCTGGCAGGATCGGCGCACCGCTGACTATTGCGCCGAGCTAAAAGCCGCCGGCCATGAAGCTGCGGTGGCCGCCAAGACCGGGCTGCTGATTGATCCATACTTTTCCGCCACCAAACTGCGCTGGATTCTCCAGCAGGTGCCCGGCGCTCGTGAACGCGCCGAGCGCGGCGAGCTGCGCTTTGGCACGGTCGACAGCTTCCTGCTCTGGCGCCTGACGGGTGGCCAGTCGCACAAGACCGATGCCACCAACGCTTCGCGCACCCTGCTGTTTAATATCCACAGCCAGCAGTGGGATGACGAGTTGCTGGCATTGTTCGACATCCCTCGCAGCCTGCTGCCGGAGGTGCTCGATTGCGCCGCCGACTTTGGCCACACCACGCCTGAGTTGCTGGGTGCCAGCATTCCGGTGCTGGGCATGGCCGGCGATCAGCAGGCAGCGCTGATCGGTCAGGCCTGTTTTAGCCCTGGCATGGTCAAGAGCACCTACGGCACCGGCTGCTTCATGATTCAGAACACCGGCGCCACGCCAGTAACCTCCCAGCACCGTTTGCTGACTACCGTCGGCTACCGGCTCAAGGGCGAGGTCAGCTATGCGGTGGAGGGCAGCATCTTCGTTGCTGGCGCGGCCGTGCAGTGGCTGCGTGACGGCATCAAACTGATCAGCCACGCCCGCGACAGCGAGGCCATGGCCGAGCAAACCGGTGATGCCTGCGGCGTGTACCTGGTGCCGGCCTTTACCGGCCTTGGCGCACCCTACTGGGACCCGAAAGCGCGCGGGGCGATCTTCGGTTTGACCCGTGATACCGGGATCAAGGAAGTCGTCACCGCCGGCCTGCAGTCGGTGTGTTACCAGACTTGCGACCTGCTTGAAGCCATGCGCCAGGACGGCGCCGCGGCGCCCAGCGCCTTGCGGGTGGACGGCGGCATGGTGGAAAACAACTGGGTCATGCAGTTTCTCGCCGACATCCTCGGCGTGCCGGTGGAGCGCCCCGAGGTGACTGAAACCACGGCCCTGGGCGTCGCCTATCTGGCTGGCCTGCAGGTTGGCTGGTATGCCAGCCTGGAAGAGGTGGCCAGTCACTGGCACCTGCAGCGGCGCTTCACCCCGCGCATGGCAGGTGAGCACCGCAGCAAGCTGTATGCCGGCTGGCTGGATGCGGTCAAACGAGTGCGCAGCGAAGGCTGAGGTGGCCCGGTCTTAAGAGCCGGCCAGCATCACCCCTTCATAGGCGCTGGTGAGGTCTTGCATTTGCCGCAGCAGGGTTTCGGTGGTGGTGGTGATCAGGGTCGGCACATAACGCGCGTCGCCGGACAGGCGAAAGCCCGCGCGGGAGAAACTCCATTGTGCTTCGGCTTTCTGCAGTGCCTGCTTGATGGCCGGGGTGTTCTGCTCGGCGTTTTGCAGTTCGCCCAGGGCCTTGTCGAACTCCTCGACGGCCTGCTGGAACTGCTGGTCCAGCCCCGCGACCGGTAGGTGCCAGCTCTGTGCCAGGTAGAGCTTGGCAATCCGCTGGCTGAGCATGCGCTGGCGGCCGCTGCGATTGACCAGCAGCGCTGAGGTGCTGCCGGTGTGTTGTTGAATCAATTGCACGACTTTCTCGCACGGCGCCAGTAACTGGTCGCTGACCAGCAGCACCTGCGGTGCAGTTTGGCGGCTGGGGCTGGTGAGCAGCAATTGCCGGTAGGTGTGCCAGAGGTCGCCGGCGTGCGCCAGTTCCTGGCGAATGGCATCGTTGGGGGCATAGTCATTGA
Source organism: Pseudomonadaceae bacterium (assembly GCA_019747075.1). Lineage (GTDB taxonomy): Bacteria > Pseudomonadota > Gammaproteobacteria > Pseudomonadales > Pseudomonadaceae > Aquipseudomonas. Next base: position 63,304 of record JAIERF010000009.1, on the reverse strand, counting down.
GGGCTTGGTAGTTGCTCTCGAACTTGGCCAGGCTCTGATCGAATTGCTCATTGGCGACCTCGGCGCGCACGCCGGAGCCGATCATCAGATAAGTCTTGGCCAGGCGCTGGCTGAGCATGCGTTGCATGCCGGACAGGTTCATCGCTTCGGCATCACTGATGACAGCCCAACTGGGCTGACTGGTTAGGCTGAGCAGGGTAGTGAGAAACAGGTGGCGCAGGGATAGACGCATGGGGCATCTCCTTGGGCAAGCGGCGGGACGGTTAGGCATCCCGGCTGAGTGCGCGCCGCCGGCAGGGCTACCGGCGGCGCGGATGTGGTGCCCCTGGGCGCGGGCGCGCCGGGGCACGCTTGGTCAGTAGACGTACTGCAGTTGTAGCCAGAGCTTGTCGGTGTCGACGTTGGCCACGTTGCCGCGCAGCACTGCGGTGTCGGCATCGTAGCTGGCGTATTTCACCAGCGCGGTCAGGCCCGGAACGGCTGGAATGGGGTGGCCGTAGGAAAGGTCGATCTCGTCGCCGTAGCGGGTGCTGTTCTGCTCGGCGTCGAAGTCGTGGTACCAGGCCTGCAACTGGCCACCCCATAGCGGTGCGGTGACACCGACGTAGGTATCCTCGATACCATCGGCCGGGGTGGTAAGGAACACGTCGGCCCAGCCCTGGAAAGCATGCTTGGTCGCCAGCGGGGTCTGGAAGGCGCGGTTGCCGACGCCGTCGTCACCGCCGAGTACCTCGTAGCCGCCCTTGAACACGATGCCCTGCCAGGTGTAGCCCAGTTCGGCCAGGTAGTAGTCGCTGTCCAGTTCCTGCGGGTTATCGGCGTAGTCTTCCTGTTGCGCGTATTCACCGACGATGCTCAAGGCGCCGATGGCGCCAGTGGCACGTACGCCGTTGGTGCGGCTGGAAAGGCTGCCCACCGGGGCGGCAGCGGTTACTGCGATGTTGTCCAGGCCGAGTTGGTAGCTGTAGCCGGTCAGGGTCAGTTGCGGTGCGCCACGGCGATCACGCAGGAGAATGTACTGGGCATTGAACAGGTGGCTGTGGCCTTCGATGTTGGCCGGGTTGGTCTTATTGTCGTAGCGGCCGTTGTCTGGACCGAAGATGGTGTTGATGTTGTCGAGGTAGCTGTAGGTCAGGGTCATGCCGGTGATCGGCTTGATCTGGCCGAGTACACCGTCATAGGTCTGTTCATTTTGGCGCCAGGCCACGCCACCGACGAAGCGCTGGTTGTCGAGGTTGATGCGCTGACGGCCGGCCACGGCGTTGCCGTATTTGTAGTCATAGCGCAGCAGGGCCTGGTTGAACTCGGTGCCATCCGGGTCGGCGACCACGGAGAAGTCCTTCTGACCGTCGCGGGTGTTGTTGTAAGAGGCATCACCGATACGACTGACATTGTCGACCTCAACCAGGCCGGAAAGGCCATACCACTTGCCGCTCTGCACGCCGATACGGGTGCGCAGGGTCTGGGCGTTGGCATTGTTGAGGGTGTTGTCTTGGTCGACGTTCTCGTAGCGGTAGCGGGCATCGACGCTGACCTTGCCGTAGTCGACCAGGTTGGCGAGGTCCTCGGCGGCCATGGTAATGCTGCTAAAGGCGCCGCAAACGGCCAGAGAAAGAACAGAAAGAGTGTGGATACGCATGTCGGTATTCCTTGTGCCAAAACGCAAAAAAAAACGTCACGAGCCGCTGCATCCGTTAGATGCGAGGCTTCGTGACGTCGTTGTCGGGTTGGCAGACACGCCTTTGTGCTGACCGGGATGGGTCTTAGCAGGGAGCGTGCCATTTTTCCTAGTGTGTTGATTTTCAATGAAATTGTTACAGTTTTGCGTGGTTTTTATGACGCGGGCTGCACTGCCGTGGCGCCCGTGTGTGCAGGGTGGACCCAGGGCAGTGCAGTTGACGAACTGTGATTGTGGAAAAAGCTTCCGCTGTAACGGGCGGCCGTGCACCGCTGCGGCCACACTGCAGGCATCAATGGCGAGGAGGCAGGCTCATGCAACTGGATTTTCATCAGGTCGATGCGTTTAGCAAACACGCGTTTCGCGGTAATCCGGCGATGGTCTATCGCCTGGACACTTGGCTGGGCGATGAGCTGATGCAGCAGATCGCCGCGGAACACAACCTGGCCGAGACGGCTTTTATGGTCAAAGAGGGCAGCCACTGGCATATCCGCTGGTTCACGCCGGCGGCCGAGGTGCCCTTGTGTGGTCATGCCACGCTGGCGGCGGCCCAGGTGTTATTCGAGGTGTACGGCGAGCCGGGTGAGGGGATCGCTTTTAGCTGCAAGTCCGGAGCCCTGAGTGTCAGCCGTGAAGAGGGGCTGTTGGTGTTGGATTTCCCGGCGCTGATGCCGCAAGCGGTGGCGGTTAGCCTGGAGCTGGAGCAGGCCCTGGGCGTAAGTGTGGTTACCGCCCTTGCGGCCGACAAGTTGCTGGTGGTGCTGGATAACGAACGCAGCGTGCGCGCTTGCCGTCCGGACTTTGCCGCGCTGGCGCGTTTGCCCTGGCAAGGTGTGATCATCACCGCGCGCGGTGACAGCCATGATTTTGTCTCGCGCTTTTTTGCCCCGGCCATCGGCATCAACGAAGACCCGGTCACCGGTTCGGCCCATTGCAGCCTGATCCCTTATTGGGCGCAGCGCCTGAACAAGTCGATGCTGTCCGCCTACCAGTGCTCCCGGCGCGGGGGCGAGCTGCACTGCCGGCTGGAGGGCGAGCGGGTGAAAATTGGTGGGCATGCCCGGCTGGTGGCCAGCGGCCGGCTGTGGCTAGGCACGGCCTGAGCCGCGTCGGCGGGCGATGTCAGTGGGCGGGAAAGACCACCAGATGGTCGGCAGCGATGCGGATGCCGACGTGGCTGCCGGGTTCGAGGTCGGCATGGCTGGGGAAGATTGATTCCAGCAGGCTGCCGGTCGCCAGTTGCAGGCGATAGAGGGTGGCGGCACCGAGGAAGGTCTTGCCGACGATGCGTGCCTGCAGCTCGCTGCCGGGGGCGTAGACGATGTCATCCGGACGCAGCAGCACATCCACGGCGCTGCCGGTGGGCCATTGATACGCGCGGTTGCCGCGGATCACGCCGAGTTCGGTCTGCACCGTGTCGGGTGACAGCAACTGGCCGCGAATGAAATACCCCTGGCCGATAAAGCTGGCGACAAAGGGCGTCAGCGGTTCGTGGTATAGGTTGTAGGGCGTGTCCCACTGCTGCAGGCGACCTTCGTTGAACACGCCGACGTGATCGCTGACGGCAAAGGCTTCCTGCTGGTCGTGGGTGACCAGGATGGCGCTGATGCCGCGGGCCTTGAGGATCTCGCGAACCTCCTGGCTGAGCTTGCGGCGCAGTTCGCCATCGAGGTTGGAAAACGGCTCGTCCAGTAGCAATAAGCGCGGGTCTGGCGCCAGGGCGCGGGCCAGGGCCACGCGCTGCTGCTGGCCGCCAGACAACTCGTGGGGGTAGCGCTGGCCGAGGGTTTCCAGCTTGACCAGCTCCAGCAGCTCACGGGTGATCTGCTCCCGTTGCGGATGCTGGCGGATGGCAAAGGCCACGTTCTGCGCCACAGTCAGGTGCGGGAACAGGGCGTAATCCTGAAACACCATGCCGACCCGACGTTTCTCCGGCGCCAGGGTGAAACCGGCGCGGGAGATGACCTCACCGGCCAGGCTGATCTCGCCTTGCTGCACCGACTCGAAGCCGGCAATCGCGCGCAGGGTGGTGGTCTTGCCACAGCCGGAAGGGCCGAGCAGGCAACCGATATCACCGGCATTGAGGTGCAGGTTGAGGTCGCTGACCACCGCCTGGCCGCGGTAGCCGCAACCCAGATTGCGCAGGCTGAGCAGCAGGGGTTGGCTCATGCGTGGTGGTAAGCCGGCTCGACGAGCATTTCCAGCAGCGCTTTTTGCGCGTGCAGACGGTTCTCGGCCTGATCCCAGGCTACAGAACGTGGGTCGTCGAGCAGGTCGAGGCTGATTTCCTCGCCGCGGTGGGCCGGCAGGCAGTGCATAAACAGCACGTCGCTGGCGGCCAGGTCGAGCAGTTCGCGGGTCACCTGATAGGGCGCGAACAGCTTGAGGCGCTGGGCGGTTTCTTCTTCCTGGCCCATGGAGGTCCATACGTCGGTGCTCACCAGGTGGGCGCCGGCCACGGCTTCGCGCGGGTCGCGGACGATCTGTACACGCTCGCCGGCCAGGGCCAGGAAGCGTTGGTCGGGCTCGTAACCCTCGGGGCAGGCCACGCGCAGCTGGAAGTCGAACTGCAGCGCGGCTTCGATATAGCTGTTGCACATGTTGTTGCCGTCGCCGATCCAGGCCACGGTCTTGCCCTGAATGGCGCCGCGGTGTTCGAGGAAGGTCTGCATGTCGGCCAGCAACTGGCACGGGTGCAGGTCATCGGACAGGCCGTTGATCACTGGGACGCGCGAATGGGCGGCAAATTCGGTCAGGGTGCTGTGGGCGAAGGTGCGGATCATCACCGCGTCGAGCATGCGCGACATGACAATCGCGCAGTCGCCGATCGGCTCGCCACGGCCCAGCTGGGTGTCGCGCGGCGAAAGAAAAATCGCCTGGCCGCCCAGTTGAATCATCCCGGCTTCGAAGGACAGGCGGGTGCGGGTCGAGGCTTTTTCGAAAATCATGCCGAGCACGCGGTTTTTCAGCGGTTCGAACAGGCCGCCGCGGTTGCGCAGGGCTTTCAGTTCGACACCTCGGCGGATCAGGCTGCTCAACTCTGCGGGCGTACAGTCCAACAGGGAGAGAAAGTGCCTTGCGCTCATCATTAACTACCTTAGTTACAACAACACGCTGGACCTTGAAGCAGGTTTTTCAGGGAAAAGCCTAGGTAACCAGCGGCGTGGGCCGCTCAGTGCGACGAATAGGGGAGGCGCGATCTTATAAGGAAGTTACGCATAGGCGCAAATTGCCAGGGGGCGAGGGCGCCTGTGCTTGACGCTGATGATGCCTGATTCATGGCACTAAGGCTGCTGGCGCCGGTGCCCGGCAGTCGCCATAGTGGTGCGACCTGACCGGTCGACTAGCAGGCTGTTTAAAAACTACCTGCGTTGGCAATACGGCGTTAAAAACAGGCTCGGAATGCTCATTTACCGCTCGTAAACTCCGCTTCCTCGCCTGTTTTTGCCTTGTCTTGCCTGCCTCGCCTACGTTTTTCAACGGCCTGCTAAAACAATAATCCCGAGGTTCGCCATGAGCACAACCCTGCATCACCGCGCCTGCCACCTGTGCGAGGCCATCTGTGGCCTGACCATCCAGACCGAGGCCGACGCTGCTGGCCAGGTGCAGATCGTGTCGATTAAGGGCGACGCTGAAGACAGCTTCAGTCGTGGCCATATCTGCCCCAAGGCCGTGGCCCTGCAGGATATCCAGAGTGACCCCGACCGCTTGCGCCAACCGATGCGTCGGATCGGCAGCGAGTGGCAGGCGCTAGGCTGGGACGAGGCGTTCAATCTGGTGGCCGAGCGCCTGGCCGATATTCAGGCGCGCCACGGGCAGAACGCGGTGGCGGTGTATCAGGGCAACCCCAGCGTGCACAACTATGGGCTGATGACCCATAGCAACTACTTCCTTGGCTTGTTGAAAACCCGCAACCGTTTTTCCGCCACCTCGGTGGACCAGCTGCCTCACCACCTGACCAGCCACCTGATGTACGGCCACGGCTTGCTGATCCCGATCCCCGATATCGATCACACCGATTTCATGCTGATTCTCGGCGGCAACCCGCTGGCTTCCAACGGCAGCATCATGACCGTGCCGGACGTGGAGAAACGCCTGAAGGCCATCCAGAAGCGCGGTGGCAAGCTGGTGGTGGTCGATCCGCGGCGCAGCGAGACGGCGGCTATTGCCGACCAGCACGTGTTTGTCCGCCCCGGCGAAGATGCTGCGCTGCTCTGCGGGTTGCTCAATACCCTGTTTGACGAGGGCCTGACCCGCGCCAGCCATTTGCCGGTCAGTGATCTGGACGCCGTACGCAGCGCCATTGCCGGCTTTACCGCCGAGGCCATGAGCGCCCGCTGTGGCGTGCCAGCGGCGACCATTCGCCAACTGGCGCGGGATTTCGCCAGCGCCGATAAGGCGGTGTGCTACGGCCGTATGGGGGTTTCCACCCAGGCCTTCGGTACCTTGTGCCAGTGGCTGGTGCAGCTGATCAACCTGGTCAGCGGCAACCTCGATCGGGTGGGTGGCGTGCTCTGCACCGAGCCGGCGGTGGATATCGTCGCGGCCACCTCGGGCGGCCATTTCAACCGTTGGCAAAGCCGTGTGTCCGGCCTGCCGGAATACAGCGGCGAACTGCCGGTGGCGGCCCTCGCGGAAGAAATGCTCACTCCGGGTGAGGGGCAGATTCGCGCCCTAGTCACCGTGGCCGGCAACCCGGTGCTGTCGACGCCCAATGGTCGGCAGTTGGAGCAGGCGTTGGGCGGTCTGGAGTTTATGCTCAGCTTGGATTTTTACATCAACGAGACCAGCCGCTTCGCCGACCTGATCCTGCCGCCCACCGGGCCCCTGGAACACGATCACTACGACACCACTTTTAATGCCTTCGCGGTGCGCAACGTCACCCGCTTCAACGAGGCGGTGTTGGCCAAACCCGAGGGTACGCTGCACGACTGGGAGATTTTTGTCGGCTTGGCCAAGGCGTTTGCCGCGCACACCGGTGCTGAGCTGAAGTCGACCATAGCCCCGGAGCAGATGATCGACATGGGCCTGCGTTTTGGCCCCTATGGCGACAAATCTGCGCACAAACTCTCCCTGGCCGCCCTGCGCGAGCAGCCCCATGGCCTGGACCTGGGGCCGCTCAAGGCCAACTTGGCGGCACGCCTGAAGACCGCGAGTAAAACCATCGAGGCGGCGCCGGCCTTGTTGTTGGCCGACCTGCAGCGTTTGGCCGACGCGCCGGTGGGCAACCCCGAGCAGCTGTTGCTGATCGGCCGCCGCCATGTGCGCAGCAACAATTCCTGGATGCACAACTACCACCGCCTGGTGAAGGGCAAGCCGCGTCACCAGTTGCTGATGCACCCGGATGACCTGGTCGCCCGTGGCCTGGCCGATGGTCAGCGGGTACGCGTGCGCTCGCGCGTCGGCAGCCTTAAGGTGGAGGTCGCCAGCAGCAGCGATATGATGCCCGGCGTCGTCAGCCTGCCCCACGGTTGGGGCCATGGTCGCCAGGGGGTGCAGCTGGCCATTGCCCGCGCCCAGCCCGGCGCCAGTGCCAACGACCTGACTGATGAACGCCTGCTGGACGCGCTGTCCGGCAATGCGGCGCTCAATGGTGTGCCGGTTGAAGTCCTTTCTGCTTAATTGTTCCTGGAGTAGTGGTTGCCAATGCGTATTTCTCATCTGCCCAAAGCCCTCGTCCTGTCGGCGCTGTTGTTACCGGCTGCGTTGCCCGGTGTGTTGACCGCTGCCGAGGTGCCGTCAGGTGCGTTGGCCATCGATGCGCAGAGCTTTCGCTGCATCCGTGAGATGACCCCAGTTCGGCACTTTTACGTCGACAACGTCCTCGGCAATTTGCCCGCCACCCTGGCGGCGGCGAATGCGCCGGGCGGCGCGGTGTACCCGCCGGGTTCGGTGATCCAGTTGGTGCCCACCGAGGCGATGGTCAAGCGCGAGGCCGGCTTCAGCCCGGCCACGGGTGATTGGGAATTCTTTGAGTTGGCGGTCGATGGCAAGCAAACCACCATCCGCGCCCGTGGTTTTGCCGAGGTTAACAACCGTTTTGGCGGCAATTGCTTTGCCTGCCATGCGCCGGCGCGTCAGCCCTGGGACTTCGTCTGCGAAGACAGCCATGGCTGCGAGGCCATCCCCGTCAGTCGGCAAATGACCGGCGCCCTGCAGCGCTCCGACCCCCGCTGTGGCGAGCCAGAACTGCAAAGTGGTGACCGTTGGGCGTTGTTCAAGTTGCAGGCGCTGGTGTGGATAGGCACGACCAAGGCCGCCCTTGGACAGACTTTTTAAGGGTTTTTTGCCCGCCCAATGACCGAGAAATATGCTCGGGTTTGGGTTAGAATCGCCGCCATCGTGCCCGGTGAGAGTCCGGGAAAGCTCAAGCGAGGTGCTCCATGGATATCATCGAAACGATCAAAGACCAGATCAGCAAGAACACCGTTCTGCTGTACATGAAGGGTTCGCCGAACGCGCCGCAGTGCGGTTTCTCGGCTAAGGCCGCGCAGGTAGTGATGGGCTGCGGCGAGAAGTTTGCCTTCGTCGACATCCTGCAAAACCCGGAAATCCGCGCCAACCTGCCGAAGTACGCCAACTGGCCGACCTTCCCGCAGCTGTGGGTAGCCGGTGAGCTGGTTGGCGGCAGCGACATCATGGTTGAGCTGTATGAAAGCGGCGAGCTGCAAACCATGATCAAGGACGCGACCAGCAAGGCCAACGCCTGAGTCGTCGTACCTGCAATAAAAAACCCGCCGAGTGCGGGTTTTTTATTGCGCCGGTGAGGCCTTATTCGTCCATCTGCGATTGCAGGTAGTTCTGTAGGCCGACCTTGTCGATCAGGCCCAGCTGGGTTTCCAACCAGTCGATATGCTCTTCTTCGGAGCAGAGGATTTCGCGCAGCAAATCCCGCGAGGCGTAGTCGGCGATGCTCTCGCAATAGGCGATGGCTTCTTTCAGGTCGACGTGGGCCTTGTGTTCGATCTTCAGGTCGCAGGCGAGCATTTCTGCGGTGTTTTCGCCGATATGCAGCTTGCCCAGGTCCTGCACGTTGGGCAGGCCTTCGAGAAACAGGATGCGCTTGATCAGTTTGTCGGCGTGCTTCATCTCGTCGATCGACTCGTGATATTCGTGCTCGCCGAGCTTTTTCAGACCCCAGTCTTCATACATCCGTGCATGCAAAAAGTACTGGTTGATCGCGACCAGTTCATTGCCGAGGATCTTGTTCAGGTGCTGGATGACTTTCTTGTCGCCTTTCATAAGTCGCCTCGTCCGCGTGGGGTGTTGAGAGATCATCGAGTCTGGCTTCAGGGCTCCTGACTGTCAAACTCAAGCCATTGATGCAAAAGGATATTGTTTGCGCCTCTGGACGCATTGACGTGCATGCCAGTGCCAAGCTGTTGATTTGCAGGCACAAAAAAACCGGACAAGGTCCGGTTTCGTTTGGCCGCGGCTGCGTGCGCTATTTAGGCTGGGCTAAACAACTGCGCCGCCTGACTGGCTTGCGCGCCTTGCAGGTCACTCAGGGTTTCACGCACCACCTGCTTGGCCAGGCAGGCGCACTTGCCGCACTGGCTGCCGACGCCGAGGCTTTCGCGCACGTCGCGGTAGCTGCAGCACCCTTCGTAGATGGCGTCGCGGATGTGGCTGTCGGTGACACCTTGGCAGAGGCAGACATACATGGGCTGGGCTTCGCTGCAGGTTGTGATTAGCTGGAATGGATCGTAATAGTAATGATAATGATTGTCAAATGATCTGGATTCCGATTCTTTCTACAGACTGTAAATAGCCAATAATTACAATCGCTTAGGCTCATTTCGCCGCGGCTAAAAAGCGATGGGCGAGGGTGAAAAACGCGGTGTATGATGACTTGTCTTGTGGAGCAGGTGCCTGCCGTTGGCGTGCCTGAACAGGGCCACATCCCCCCATTTTTCAAGGAGATATAAATGAGCGTACTCGTCGGTAAACAAGCCCCGGATTTCACCGTTGCGGCCGTGCTGGGCAATGGCGAAATCGTTGAAGACTTCAACCTGGCGTCGGCGATCAAGGGCAAATACGGCTTGGTGTTCTTCTACCCGCTGGACTTCACCTTTGTCTGCCCGTCCGAGCTGATCGCGTTGGATCACCGCATTCCTGACTTCCAGGCGCGCAACGTGGAAGTGATCGGCGTGTCGATCGACTCGCACTTCACCCACAACGCCTGGCGCAACACCCCGATCAATGCCGGCGGTATCGGCCAGGTCAAATACACTCTGGCGGCCGACATCACCCACGAAATCTGCAAGGCTTACGACGTTGAAGCTGCAGGCGGCGTGGCTTACCGCGGTGCGTTCCTGATCGACCTGAATGGCGTGGTGCGGGCGCAGATCGTCAACGACCTGCCGCTGGGTCGCAGCATGGACGAACTGCTGCGTCTGGTGGATGCCCTGCAGTTCACCGAAGAGCACGGTGAAGTCTGCCCGGCCAACTGGAAGAAGGGCGACAAAGGCATGACCGCTTCGCCGGAAGGTGTTGCGGCTTACCTGAGCGAGAACGCCAGCAGCCTGTAAGCCTGATGTGCCGCAGGCCTGGCACAGCGCCATGGCCTGAGCACGGCAGAACAAACGCCAACGCCCCAGTGATGGGGCGTTGGCGTTTTTGTTTTGGTGCTGTATCAGTTATGTATTGCGCGCTTGGCCACTACCGGTTTCGGCTTTACGCCGAGTCACTTTCTCTTTGCTTGCGCGAAAGAGAAAGTAACCAAAGAGAAAGCGCACCCGGCATCCGGGTTTCGCTGCGCGAAACTTCCCTCGCTCCGGCACTGCTCCGAGGGTCGTCACGGTGGGCCATCCATGGCCCATCGTTCCTCATTTGGCATCCCGGCCAAATGCCCCTCTGCACAGCACCTGCACTCGGCCTCCTGACGGGACCAGGGACAGAGGCGTCTGCAAATCCGTGGGAGCGGTCTTGACCGCGAAGCTTTTAACCGCGCCAGCTCACTGCTGTGTCAAACGCAACTGGACGAATACCTTGCAACACGTAACGGGTACATAGCCTTATTGCCTTGCCGGCCGCGGGTTGGTGCGATTGGCTGCTGCAGAAACGACAATCCCCGCACGTGGCGGGGATTGTCTGGGCGGTCCATGCAGACCGCGGGCACGGCTACACGACTTACTTGATTTCGACGGCCAGGCTGTCGTGAATCTTTTTCTGCCAGATGGCCGGGCCGGTGATGTGTACCGACTCGCCCTTGGTGTCGACGGCCACGGTCACTGGCATGTCTTTGACCTCGAACTCGTAGATGGCTTCCATGCCCAGTTCGGCAAAGGCCACCACGCGCGATTTTTTGATCGCCTGGGCGACCAGGTAAGCGGCGCCGCCGACAGCCATCAGGTACACGGCCTTGTTGTCCTTGATTGCTTCGATGGCGATCGGGCCGCGCTCGGACTTGCCGATCATGCCCAAGAGACCGGTGCTTTCCAGGATCTGCCGGGTGAACTTGTCCATCCGCGTAGCGGTGGTCGGGCCGGCTGGGCCAACCACTTCGTCACGCACCGGATCGACCGGGCCAACGTAGTAGATAAAGCGGCCCTTGAGGTCGAACGGCAGGGTTTCGCCCTTGTTCAGCATGTCGACCATGCGCTTGTGCGCAGCATCCCGGCCGGTGAGCATCTTGCCGTTGAGCAGTACAGTCTCGCCCGGCTTCCAGCTCTGCACGTCTTCCGGGGTGAGGGTGTCGAGGTTGACGCGGCGGGCGCTCGGGCCGGCTTCCCAGACGATTTCCGGGTAGGCGTCCAGATCCGGTGCTTCCAGCTCGGCCGGGCCTGAGCCATCCAGCACGAAGTGAGCGTGACGGGTGGCGGCGCAGTTGGGGATCATGCACACCGGCAGGCTGGCGGCGTGGGTCGGGTAGTCCATGATCTTGACGTCGAGCACGGTGGTCAGACCGCCGAGGCCTTGGGCGCCGATGCCCAGCTGGTTGACCTTGTCGAACAGCTCCAGACGCATTTCTTCCAGCTTGTTCTGCGGGCCGCGGGCTTTCAGCTCATGGATGTCGATGGAGTCCATCAACACTTCCTTGGCCATTACCGCCGCTTTTTCGGCGGTGCCGCCGATGCCGATGCCGAGCATGCCCGGTGGGCACCAGCCAGCGCCCATTTCCGGCACGGTTTTCAGTACCCAGTCGACGATCGAGTCGGACGGGTTGAGCATCGCCATCTTGGATTTGTTTTCCGAGCCGCCGCCTTTGGCTGCGACGTCCACTTCCAGCTTGTCACCGGGCACCACGGAGTAGTGAATAACGGCCGGGGTGTTGTCCTTGGTGTTTTTCCGTGCGCCCGCTGGGTCGGCGAGGATCGAGGCGCGCAGGACGTTTTCCGGCAGGTTGTAAGCGCGGCGTACGCCTTCGTTGATCATGTCGTCGACGCTCATGGTCGCGCCATCCCAGCGCACATCCATGCCGACGCGGACGAACACGGTGACGATGCCGGTGTCCTGGCAGATCGGCCGGTGGCCGGTGGCGCACATGCGCGAGTTGATCAGGATCTGCGCCATGGAGTCGCGTGCGGCGGGCGACTCTTCACGCAGGTAGGCCTCGTGCATGGCCTGGATAAAGTCCACGGGGTGGTAGTAGGAGATGAACTGCAGGGCGTCGGCGACGCTCTGAATCAGGTCGTCCTGTTTGATCACGGTCATGGGGCGCGCTCCTTTATTTGGGCAGGAACTTGGAGGGGCGCAGGGCCACGACCCGGCGCGCGTTAGAGCAAAAATGGCGGCGCAGTATAACCTGCAGCAGAGGGCTGGCACAGCGTGCAAAAGTAGACTGGTCAGTCTCTGCGGTTGCTGCTGCCGATGCTGGGTTTTCTCCAGGCGCCAGGGTACAGTGCTGGCTAATTGCCCCCACGGGACGGATCCCCATGAGTGCCAGCAAGCAACCAGTGAACAGGCGTTCGTTACAGCACTTGCTGTTACGCCGTTTTGCCATGGCTGTGGCCACTTACGGCATTGCCATGACGCTGTTCTGGCTGGCCGTGAGTTTCGACCTGCTGCCGGCGCCGCTGAACGTGGCGCTGGTCAGTAGCGTGCTGGTGGTGCTCAGTCAGCTGCTGTTCTTTGCCTTGCTGCGCAGCGACTACAACCTGCGCTTTCGTGATCCGAGCATGACTGAAGCACAGGTATTGGTCGGCTGTAGCTGGCTGACCTATCTGCTGGCTCTGCTCGACAGCGGCCGTGGCACCCTGCTGATGTTCTATGTGCTGATCCTGTTGTTCGGCGTGTTCCAGTTGCCGCCGCGGGTCTTCGCCCGTTGCGCGGCCTTTGCCTTCTGCAGTTTTCTCGGCCTCAACCTGTGGGAAGCCTCGCAGCAGAAGTTGCAAGATCCAGCGCTGGTCTTGCTGCAGGTGGCGGCGTTGTTCTTCGTACTCTGCTGGCTGTACCTATTCGCTAGCTACCTGCAGGCCCTGAGCCAGCGCATGCGCAAGCGCCGCTTCGCCCTGCAGGCGCACCAGGACACCCTGCGCGGGATGATGCGCCAGCTGGAAAGCCTGGCCGCCACCGATGAGCTGACCGGGCTGTTCAATCGCCGCCACTTTCTGGCCCTGGCGGCCAATGAGTTGGCCATGCTGGCGCCAGGGCAGGTGCATGGCTTGGCCTTGATCGACCTCGACCATTTCAAGCAGGTCAACGACAGCTACGGCCATGCCGTCGGTGACCGGGTGCTGCAGACCTTTGCCGCGGTGGCGCGAGCCTGCCTGCGGGATGGCGATATCCTCGCCCGTTACGGTGGTGAGGAGTTCGTGCTGCTGTTGCCGGACACCAGCATTGACCAGTTCAGTGCCTGTTGTGAACGCCTGCGCGAGGCGTTTGCGGCGGCCGAGCCGGTGGGCGTGCACGTCAAGGGCATCAGCCTGTCGGCAGGCATGACGTTGCTGCACTGCGACGATGAGCTGGACGATGCCTTGCAGCGTGCCGATCAGGCCCTGTACCGGGCCAAGCGCGATGGGCGCAATCGCTGTGCCGCCGCCTGGCAGGCCAGCGATGCCTGAGCTCAAGGTCGGCGATAAGAATATCCAGGTAGCGCAAGCCAGCAACCTGCTCGACGCCTTGCTCGCTGCCGGTATTGCCGTGCCCAACAGCTGCCGCGCCGGCAGTTGTCACGCCTGCCTGGTGCGTTGTCTGCAGGGCGAACCTGAGGATGCCCAGCCCGACGCCTTGAGTGCGGCGCAGCGCCAACAAGGCTGGCGCCTGGCCTGCCAGTGCCGGGTGGCCGACGATTTAACTGTGCAAGTCTTCGATCCCCTGCGCGACGGCCGCGCGGCGAGCATCGTCGGTTGCGACTGGCTGACCAGCGACGTACTGCGCTTGCGCCTGCAACCAGAGCGGCGCCTGGCCTATCAGGCCGGCCAGCATCTGCTGCTGTGGGCCGACGCGAGTATTGCCCGGCCATACTCCCTTGCCAGCCTGCCAGATGCCGACGACTGGCTGGAGTTGCACATCGATTGCGCCAAGCCCGGCGCCTTTAGCACCGCGGCGCGCCGTTTTCAGCTCGGCCAGAGCCTGCGCCTGGGCGAGTTGCGCGGCGGTGCCCTGCATTACGACCCAGACTGGCAGGCACGGCCGCTGTGCTTGCTGGCGGCCGGCACGGGCCTGGCGCCGCTCTGGGGCATCCTGCGCGAGGCTTTGCGCCAGGGGCACCGCGGGCCGATTCAGCTGCTGCACCTGGCCAGCGAGCCTGCCGCGCATTACCTGGCTGCGCCGCTGCACGCGTTGGCGGCGCAGCATCCGCAGCTGCACATCCGCCTGGTGACGGCGGCCGAGTTGCCGGCTGCTTTGGCCGAACTGCGCCTTGTTTCCCGGCAAACCCAGGCCTTACTCTGCGGCGGCCCCGCCAGCGTCGAAGCATTCGCGCGCCGGCTCTATCTGTTAGGTCTGCCGCGCAATCAAGTGTTGGCCGACGTGTTTTTGCCGCGCGCCTGACTTGCAGGCGCCCGCGCCGCGAGGAAGGTCATGAGTGAGCATGTAGTTGTGACGCGCGCCGACGGTCTGTTGACCTTGCGCATCAATCGCCCCGAGAAGAAGAATGCCCTGACCCGCGCCATGTACAGCGCCATGGCCGAGGCCTTGCTGGCCGCGGATGCCGAGCCCGAGGTGCGCGCGGTGCTGATCACCGGTGGCGCCGAGTGCTTTACCAGCGGCAACGATGTGGCGGATTTTCTCCAGGCGCCGCCGGTCAGCCAGGACAGCCCGGTGTTCCACTTTATGCGCGCGCTGTTCGAACTAAAAAAACCGATTGTCGCCGCCGTGGCCGGTGCTGCCGTGGGGATTGGCACCACCCTGTTGCTGCATTGCGATCTGGTCTACGTCAGCCGCTGCGCCAAGTTGAAGATGCCCTTTGTCAGCCTCGGCCTGTGCCCGGAGTTCGGCTCCAGCCTGATCCTGCCGCGCCTGCTCGGCCATGCCAAGGCGGCCGAGCTGTTGCTGCTGGGCGAGTCCTTCACCGGTGAGCAGGCCGCCAGTTGGGGCATTGCCAACGGCGTGCTCGACGATGGCGTGGCCACCCTGGAAAAAGCCGCGGCCATGGCCCGGCGCTTCCAGCAACTGGCACCGTCAGCGGTGGCGGTGAGCAAACAACTGATGCAAGCGCCGGGGCGTGAAGAGTTGCGCCAGGTGATCACTGCCGAAGGCGAGCTGTTCGGCCAGCGCCTGCGCTCGCCGGAGGCCATCGAAGCCCTGTCGGCCTTTATGCAGCGCCGTCAGCCGGACTTCTCCAAGTTTCTCTGATCACTGCGCTGCGGCTGGAAACTGCACACAGAAGGTGGTTTTCCCGGCGACCGAGGTGCAGTGGATCTGCCCCTGGTGGGCGTGGATGATCGAGCGGGTGATCGCCAGGCCCAGGCCGGCGTTGTGCGGGCTGCCTTCGCGGCGGGCCGGATCGGCACGGTAGAAACGGTCGAACAGCCGCTCCAGGTGTTCGCCGGCAATGGTCGGCCCCGGATTACTCAGGCGCAGCTCGCTGCCGTTGGCGTTTTGCTCCAGTTCGACCTGGATGCTGGCGCCGGCCGGGGTGTAGCGCAGGGCATTGGAGAGCAGATTGGAAAGCGCCCGGTGCAGCATCAGCACGTCGCCACGCACCACGGCGTGGCCGCGCAGCTGCAAGCGGATGCCGCGCTCATCGGCCAGCAGGCGGTAATACTCGAAGAGCTTTTCCACCTCGACGTCGAGGGCCACCGGCTGTTGTTCGGGGACGATCAGGCCGTTATCGGCTTTGGCCAGGAACAGCATGTCATCGATCATCCGCGCCATGCGCTTGCAGTCATCCAGGTTGGCGTACAGGGTTTCCTGATAGGCCTCGCTGTCCCGTGGTTGCGCCAGCACCACCTCGGTTTGCGTCATCAGGTTGCTTAGCGGCGTGCGCAGTTCGTGGGCAATGTCGGCGGAGAAGTTCGACAGGCGCATAAAGGCGTCGTCCAGGCGCGCCAGCATGGCGTTGAACGAGGCCGCCAGTTGCTGCAGCTCCAAGGGCACGGCAGCCAACGGGATGCGCTCTTGCAGCGAGGCGGCGGAGATCGACGCGGCCACCGCCGTGACCTGGCGCAGGGGCAGCAAGCCGCGGCGCGCCACCAGCCAGCCGAGCCCGGCGCTGAACAGGGCGCTCAGCACCAGGGCCATCCAGAACCAGCGTTGCACGGCGCTGAAAAAGTGCATGTGCGGGGTGCTGTCCAGCAGCAGGATCACCCGCAGCGGTGCGTTGTCTGCGGGCACCGTGACCGCCGCACTGAGGCCGCGAAAGTAGTGGTCGTGGTGCTGCCATTGCCAGACCTCGGTGCTAGTGCTGTTGGCCAAGGCGGCCGGCACCGGCAGCTGGCCCGGTTCGGCAAACAGCGGCTGGCCGGCCGTGTCGAGGATCAGTGCGGTAATGTCGCGGTGCGCCCCGAGCAGGGCGCGCAGTTGCGGGCGCAGGCGGTCGAACTGCTGGAGGTCGTCTAGCTGGCCGAGAATGTTGCGGGTGGCGCTGAGTTTTTCGGCCAGGGTCTGGCGGTCGAGCTGCAGGAAGTGGTGCTGGCTGAGGTGGTTGAAGCTCAGCCCGGCCAGCACCAGCACGGCGGTCACCGCGAGCATGAAGAGCAGGCTCAGGCGCGCCGTCAGGGAAATCCGCATCATGTTGAGGCCAGCTCCAGCAGGTCCAGGCGATAGCCCATGCCGCGGGCGGTGTGGATCAGCTTGGGGCTGAAATCGTCGTCGATCTTGGCGCGCAGGCGGCGGATGGCCACTTCGATCACATTGGTGTCGCTGTCGAAATGCATGTCCCAGACCTCGGCGGCGATCAGCGCCTTGGGCAGCACTTCGCCGCGCCGGCGCAGCAGCAGCTCCAGCAGGGCAAACTCCTTGCTGGTCAGCTCGATGCGCTGGCCGGCGCGCACCGCACGGCGTGACAGCAGGTCGACTTCCAGGTCGGCAATCTGCAGCAGCGTGGCGGTGTTGCTGCTGCCGCGGCGCAGCAGGGTTCTGACCCGAGCGAGCAGTTCGGCGAAGGCGAAGGGCTTGATCAGGTAGTCGTCGGCGCCCAGCTCCAAGCCGCGAACCCGGTCCTCGATGCGGTCACGGGCGCTGAGGAACAGCACCGGGGTTTGCTGGCCGGCCGCGCGCATCTGGCTAAGCACCTGCCAGCCATCCAGGCCGGGCAGCATGATGTCGAGAATCAGCAATTCATAGGGCGTCGTCAGGGCCCGTTGCAGGGCTGCCGTGCCGTCGGTTACGCGCTCGACCGCAAAGCCGGCTTCGCTCAGGCCTTGCTGCAGGAAGACGCCGGTTTTCGGCTCGTCTTCGACCACCAGAATCGTCATCCGCGCTACTCATGGGGAGGGTGGGCGCAGTGTGCCGCTAATCCCTTGGGCCAGCCAGCAGCTGACAGAAATGTAATCACCCGGCGCCGGCCGATATGCCACCGTACGCCTCAGTGGGCCCTGTGCGTGGCCCGGGCGATCAACGCCAAGCGCTGAGGGGATGGGGTTGTCTGTGGTGAACGTTTTCCAGGTGTTGCCTGTTGGCCTGCTCTGCAGTGTTTGCCTGTTCGGCAATGCTCAGGCGGCTACTTTGCGCGAGGCGCTGGAGCAGGCCTGGGCGGCGCAGGCCGAGCCGCTGACGGCGCGGCAGGCGCAATACAGCGCGCAGTTGGTTGCCAGTCAGGCCTGGACGCCGCAACCGCCGACCATCGGCCTGTCCAATAGCACTGATCAGTTGAATGACGACCTCGGCCATCGCGAATGGGAGGTCGAGCTGGCTGCGCCGATCTGGTTGCCGGGGCAGCGCGCCAAGGCGGTGGCGGTGGCCGAGGCGCAGCGCACGGCATTCAATGGCAACAGCAGCCTGCAGCGTCTGCAACTGGCCGGGCAACTGCGCGAAAGCTGGTGGGCGCTGCGCTTGGCCGAGGTGGACCTGGCCACGGCCCGGCGCCAGCTGGCGGCGGCCCAGCAACTGGCGGAGGAGGTCGAGCGGCGGGTGGCGGCCGGTGAGTTGGCCGCCCTGGATGGCAACCAGGCGAGCATCGGCGTGCAGCGCGCCAAGCGCCAGCAGAGCCTGGCGACGCTGGCCTGGCAGCGGGCCGACCAGGGCTTTGCCTTGCTTGCGCGTGGCGCCGCCGTGCCGGATCAGGATGAAGTGCTGACGGCGCCCGTGGCCCTGGAGCAGCACCCGCTGTTAAACAGTTTGCAGGCGCGCAGCCACAGCGCTCAGGCGCGTCTGGAACAGGCCAGCAGCGCCAGCGATACGGCGCCGGAACTGGCCCTGACCTACAGCTCGGAGCGCGATGAGCAGGGCGCCGCCTACCGCGACCGGGTCAAGCTCGGCATCAGCATTCCGTTTGGCACCGAGTCGCGCAATCAGGCGCGCATCAGCGCCGCCAATGCCGACTGGATTGAGGCGCAAAGCCGCCGCCAGCTGGAGCGTGAGCGGATCGCCACCGAGCTGGCGGGTGCCGAGCTTGAACTGCGCCAGAGCCGCGAGCAGCGCACCCTGGCCAGTGCCGAGCTGGCCCTGGTTACACAGCGCAGCGCCTGGATCGACAAGGGTTTTCGGCTTGGCCAGTTCGACCTGCTGGCGCAACTGCGTAGCCAGCAGGAGCAGCTGGACGCCGAGGCCCAGGTGCAGCGCGCCGAGCATGGGCTTGGGCGCGCCATTTCCCGTTTCAATCAGGCCGCCGGAGTGTTGCCATGAATGCCCCACAAACTTTCCTGGCGCTGCTGGGCCTGCTGCCCGGCCTGGTCCTGGCCCATGGCGACGAAGTGCATGGCGAGGCGCCGCCGTTGCCGGCCAGCAGCCACAGCCTGCCCAGTGCCGAGGCGCACTCGCTGGATTTTGAGCTGGTCGCGCAACTGCAGGGCGACACCCTGACGGTGTACCTCGATCGCTACAGCGACAACCAGCCGGTGACCGAGGCCAGCATCGAGGTGGCAAGCGCTGCGTTCAGTGCCACCCTCGCCGCCGTTGCGCCTGGTACCTATCAGGCCAGCGCGGCGCCGTTGAATCATCCGGGCCAGCACGAGCTGCTGTTCACTGTGCTGGCGGGCGAGCAGTCCGACTTGCTCGATGCCCGGCTCAGCGTCAGCCCGGCGCCGGCGGCCGAGCCGCTGACCGGCAAGCTCAGCAGCGGCTGGCTGGGCGCCGCCGTGGCGCTGCTGGCCGTACCGCTGTGCGGCTGGTTGGCCTGGCGCCGGCAGCCACAAGGAGTACGAGCATGAGCCACAAAGTGCGGCCTGGCGGCCTGTTGTTGCTGGTGCTCGCGGCACTGGCCAGTCCGGCGGTCCTGGCCCATGGCGATGAGGTGCATGCCGAGGCAGCCAGCGTGGTCAGCCCGGGCAACAGCCCGCAGCGCCTGGCCGATGGCCGCGTGCTGCTGCCCAAGGAAGCCCAGCGCCGGCTGGGGATTCGTACCCTGGTGGCGCAGGCCACGAGTCAATCGCGGGTGATCGAGTTGAATGGCCATGTGGTCATGGACCCCAATCGTGGCGGCCAGCTGCAAGCCAGCAGCGCCGGCCGTATCCGCGCGCCGGCCAGTGGTTTGCCGAGCCTCGGCAGCCGCGTTAGTCAGGGCCAGTTGCTGGCCTGGCTGGTGCCCACGGTGAGTGCCTATGAGCAGGCCCAGCAGCAGGCCGAGCTGGCAGCCACGCGCAGCCAGTTGACCCTGGCCGGGCAAAACCTGCAGCGCTTGCAGGCCCTGGCCAACAGCGTGCCGCGCAAAGACCTGCAGGCGGCCGCGGCGGAGCTGGCCGCGCTGCGCGGTCGCAGTGCGGCGTTGGCGGCGGTGAGCCAGGGCGAGGCGTTGCGTGCGCCGGTGGCCGGGGTGGTGGCCGCCAGCAATGTGCTCAATGGCCAGGTGGTCGAGCCCCGCGATGTGCTGTTCAGCATCATCGACCCCGCGGGTTTGCAGATCGAAGCCCTGGCCTATGACCCGGCGCTGGTGGGCAGCTTGCGCGGCGCCTCCTTGCACGGGGTCAAGCTGCGTTACCTGGGCGGTGCGCTGGTGCTGCGCGATGGCGCCTTGCCCCTGCGCTTTGCCCCCGAGCAACCCATGGCCCTGGCCCTTGGGCAGACGGTGCGGGTGCTGGCGCAAACCGGTGAGCCGCTCAGCGGGGTGGCGCTGCCGGTCAGCAGCGTGGTGAAGAATAGCGCCAATGAGTCGGTGGTCTGGCTGCACGAACAGGCCCTGGTGTTTCGCGCGGTCACCGTGCAGCCCCAGGCGCTGGACGGTGCGCGGGTGCTGGTCCGTCAGTTGCCCGCCGGCAGCCGGGTGGTCAGCGACGGCGCCAGCCTGCTCAATCAGATTCGCTAGCCATGCACCATTTTGACCCCATCACTGCCCGCGCGGCCTGCCTGGAGAGGGCGAATGTTTAACTGGATCGTCACGCACAGCCTGCACAACCGCCTGTTTGTCCTGGCGTTTGCGGTGATCGTCCTGCTCTATGGCGGCCTGACGGCGCAGCAGATGCCGGTGGATGTGTTCCCGGACCTGAACAAGCCCACCGTCACGATCATGAGCGAAGCCGGCGGCATGGCCCCGGAAGAGGTCGAGCAGCTGGTCAGCTTCCCGCTGGAAACTGCCCTCAACGGCATGCCCGGCGTCACCCGCGTGCGCTCGGTGTCCGGTATCGGTTTGTCGATTGTCTACGCCGAATTTGCCTGGGGTTCGGATATCTACCGCAACCGCCAGTTGATCGCCGAACGCCTGGCCGAGGTCCGCGAGCAGTTGCCGGAGGGGGTCAAACCGGCGATGGGGCCGATCTCCTCGGTGATGGGCGAGATCATGCTGATCGCCTTGCCGGCCGACCCGGCCCAGGTCAGCCCGATGGCCGTGCGCGAGTATGTGGATTTCGTCCTGCGCCCGCGCTTGCTGTCGATTCCGGGCGTGGCCCAGGTGATCCCCATCGGCGGCGAAGTGCGCCAATTCCGGGTCGAGCCGGACTCGGCCATGATGGCCCAGCTGGACGTCAGCTATGCCGAACTGAGCAGCGCGCTGCAGGGCTTTTCCAGCAACACCAGCGGCGGCTACCTGGAGCAGAATGCGCGCGAGTACCTGATTCGCCATATGGGCCGCACCACCCGCCTGGCGGATTTGCAGAGCCTGGCGGTGAAGGTGGTCAACGGCCAGCCGATCCTGCTTAAACAGGTGGCAGTGGTGAAGTTCGCCCCGGCGTTCAAACGTGGCGATGGCGGCTTTGCCGGTAAACCGGCGGTGATCGTCAGCGTGCAGAAGCAGCCGAACGCCGACTCGATCGCCCTGACCCGGCAGATCGAGCAGGCCCTGGACAGCCTGGCCACGCGCTTGCCGCCGGGCATCAGCACGCCGCAGGTGTCCTTTCGCCAGGCCGATTTTATCGATGCCTCGATCGCCAACGTGCAGGAGGCCCTGCGCGACGGGGCGATCATGGTGGCGATCATCCTGCTGCTGTTCCTGCTCAACGTGCGCACCACGCTGATCTCCCTGACCGCCATCCCGCTCTCGCTGGCGATCACCTTCCTGGTGTTCAAGGCCCTGGGCTTGTCGGTCAATGTGATGACCCTCGGCGGCCTGGCGATTGCCATTGGCGAGCTGGTGGACGATGCGTTGGTGGATGTCGAAAACGTCCTGCGCCGCCTCAAGGAACAGCGCCCGAGCAATGCGCTCAGCATCCTCAAGGTGATCGCCGCAGCCTGCAACGAGGTGCGTTCTGGGGTGGTCGTCGCGACTCTGGTGGTGGTGCTGGTGTTTGTCCCGCTGTTTGCCTTGCCGGGGATCGAAGGGCGGCTGTTCGCGCCGTTGGGCGTGGCCTATATCACCTCGATTCTGGCCAGCCTGGCGGTGGCCCTGACAGTGACGCCGGTGCTCTGTTATTACCTGCTGCCACGGATGCAGCAGATCGCTCACGGCGACTCGCCGTTGGTGACCTGGCTCAAGCGTGCGCAGCGGCGGATTCTGCTGGCCGCGTTTGCCCATGCCCACAGCATCCTGATCGCGGCCGTGCTGTTGCTGCTCGCGGCGGTGGCCAGCGTGGGGTCTTTGCCCAGGGCTTTTTTGCCGGCGTTCAACGAAGGCACCCTGACCATCGGTGTGCTGCTTAACCCCGGCACCTCGTTGAGTGAGTCCAACCGCATCGGCAGCCTGGCGGAGAACCTGCTGCTGCAAGTGCCCGAGGTCAAAAGCGTGGGTCGCCGCACTGGCCGCGCCGAGCTGGACGA
The DNA here is from genome assembly GCA_019747075.1 of Pseudomonadaceae bacterium. GTDB lineage: Bacteria > Pseudomonadota > Gammaproteobacteria > Pseudomonadales > Pseudomonadaceae > Aquipseudomonas. The sequence continues at coordinate 40,956 of JAIERF010000009.1, read as the reverse complement.
GCATGCCGAAGGGGTGCATTCCAGCGAGATCGACGTCGACCTGCGGGCGTCCGCGCGCTCGCGCGAGGCGATCATGGCCGACATCCGCCAGCGTCTGGCGTTGCTGCCGGCCACGGTGACGGTGGGCCAGCCGATCTCCCATCGCCTGGACCATCTGCTGTCCGGGGTACGCGCGCAGATCGCCCTGAAAATCTATGGTGATGACCTCGATACCCTGCGCGCCACGGCCGCCGGGCTGCACGCGCAGCTGGCGCAGATCCCCGGCCTGACTGACCTGCAGGTGGAGAAGCAGGTGCTGATCCCACAGATCAAGGTGCGCCTCGACTATGACCGCGCCGCCCAGTTGGGCGTGGCGCCGGGCACTCTGTTGCAAACCCTGGAGACCCTGGCCGAAGGCGATACGCTGACGCAGATTATCGACAACAACAAACGCTTCGACCTGGTGGTGCGCCTGCCGGACTCGGCCCGTGACCCCATGGGCCTGGGCAATATCCTTATCGATACGCCCCACGGCAAGGTGCCGCTGGCGCAAGTGGCGAGCATCGAGGAGGCCGATGGACCCAATCAGGTCGGCCGGGAAAACAGCCGCCGGCGCCTGGTGATTGCCGCCAACAGCGATGGCTCGGACATGGCCACGATCATCGCGCAGATCCGCACGCTGCTGGCCGCGCAGTCCCTGCCGGAGGGTTACTTTGTCAGCCTGGAGGGCCAGTTCCAGGCTCAGGAGGCGGCCAGTCGGCTGATTGCCGGGTTGGCGCTGGTGTCTCTGGCGCTGATCTTTATGGTGCTCTACAGCCGCTACCAGTCGGCGCGGCTGGCGCTGCTGATCATGGGCAATATCCCCATGGCGCTGATCGGTAGCGTGATCGCCATGTGGCTGGCGGGCGTCTCGCTGTCGGTGGCCTCCCTGGTGGGCTTTATTACCCTCACCGGCATTGCCACCCGCAACGGCATTCTCAAGGTCAGCCACTACATCAACCTGTGCAAATTCGAGGGCGAATGCTTCGGCCAGGCGCTGATTGTGCGCGGCTCGCTGGAACGCCTGACGCCGGTGCTGATGACCGCCCTGACCGCCGCCCTGGCGCTGCTGCCGTTGCTGTTTGCCGCCGATGCCGCCGGTAAGGAAATCCTTCATCCGGTGGCGGTGGTGATCTTCGGCGGGCTGGTCAGCTCGACCCTGATGGACAGCCTGCTGACGCCGTTGCTGTTCTGGCTGTTTGGCCGGGCGCCTTTGCAGCGCTTGCTGGAGCAACAGAGTGAAAACGCCTTTTAACGTTCATACCCTTACAGAGGAACAGACATGATCAAGTTGCTATGGATTGCCACGCTCAGCGTGGTGGCGGGGCTGGCGAGTGCCCATGAGGATGCGCCGATGCCGGCCCAGCATGCTGGTGTGGTGACGGAGGCAGCCTCCGGCAATAATGCCGAGCTGAGTGCAGCGGGCGGCATGCTGATGGTCTACCTGCGCAACCATGACGGCGTGGACATTGCCAGCCAGGGGGCGACGGCGGAAGTGACCGTGCTCAGCGGCGGCAAGAAGCAGGTGCTGGCCCTGCAGCCTTCCGGCGGCAACTCGCTGATGGCGGCCGAGGCCTTCAGTGCCGTGGCGGGCAGCAAGGCGATGCTCAAGCTGACGCTGCCGGGGCAGAACGCCGAACACTACCGGTTTGTCTTGCCGTGAGCGGCCTGGAGGATCGATCAGCATGAACCCTATGCAATGGCTGTTGGCCAGCGCGCTGGCGCTGACCTTGAACCTGGCCCAGGCGGCTCCCAGCGGCACGCTGTATACCGCCAATGAGCAGGGCCACTCGCTCAGCCAGATCGACCTGGCCAGCGGTGTGGTCAAGACTTTTGCGCTCGATCTGGCCCCGCACAATGTGCAGGTCAGCCCCGATGGGCGCTGGTTGCTGGTGGTCGGCATGCCGGCGCACGCCGACCATCAGGCGGGCAGTGCGGCGGCCGGGCAGCTGCTGGTGTTCAGCACGGCGACGCTGGCGCACGCGGCGTTCAGCCTGCCTGCGGGTGAGCATCCGGCCCATGTGGTCACTGATCTGAGCGGGCAGCGGGCGTTTGTCAGTGATTCGGCCGCCAATCTGCTGCGGGTGTTCGACCTGGCTCAGCGCAAGCAGATCGCCACGGTGGCGACCGGCACTTTCCCCCATGGCCTGCGTCTGAGCCCGGATGGCCGCAGCCTGTATGTGGCCAATATGGGCGGCGACAGTGTGTCGCTGATCGACACGGCTACGCTTGCACAAACCGCACAGATCGTCGTCGGCAAGGCGCCGGTGCAGGTGGGTTTCGCTGCGGACGGGCGCCAGGCCTATGTCTCGCTGAGTGGCGAGAATGCCCTGGGCATCATCGATACCGCCAGCCGCACGCTCAGCGCCAAAGTCGCGGTGGGTCGCACGCCGGTGCAGTTGTATGCCAGCGCCGATGGTCGTGAGGTCTACGTGGCCAATCAGGGCAGCGCCACGGCGCCGGATGAGCGTGTTTCGGTGGTCGATCCGCACAGTCGCCAGGTGCTTGCCAGCCTGGTCACCGGCAAGGGCGCCCATGGGGTGGCCATCAGCAATGACGGCGCCTATGTGTTCGTCAGCAATATGCAGGCCGACAGCGTTGCTGTGATCGACACCGCCACTCGTCGCGTGATCGCCACCTATCCGGTGGGCGCAGGCCCGAATGGCATCAGCTACCAAAGCGTCACCCCCCCGTAACCAGGAGATTGCCATGCACACTTCAGTAAAAACCCTTCTCACCGCTGTGCTGTTGGCCAGTAGCCTGAGCGCCTGCGCGGTCAATGAACACCATCCGCTCGGCAGCCCGGCCCAGGCGCCGGTCGCGGCTAAACCGATGCATTCCCAGGCCATGCAGGAACAGATGCACAAGATGCAGGCCGCCCACGACAAGCTGGCCGCGGCGAAAACCCCGGCCGAGCGCCAGGTGGCCATGCAGGAAAGCCTGCAGACGATGAAAGCCAGCATGACCATGATGCACAGCCAGCCGGGTGGCGGCTGCATGGGCATGATGGGCTCGGGTTCCGGCATGGGCGCGGGCATGGCCATGCCCGGCGCCATGCACGGTGCGGACATGGGCATGCCGATGATGGACATGATGATGAAAATGCTGGATCAGCACGCGGCCATGCTGGCGCAACCGAAGTAGCCGTGACTTGCATGGGCTGACGGGACGCGCCCGCAACGCAAAAGGCCGCTCAATGAGCGGCCTTTTGGTTTAACCCACAGGCTTAAACCATGACGTCGCCGACGTGGAGGATCTTCATGGTGTTGGTGCCACCGATGGTGTGGTAGCTGTCGCCCTTGGTCAGGATCACCCAGTCACCTTGTTGCACCACGCCGCGCTTGAGCAGTTCGTCGATGGCCGCCTGGCTGACCTTGTCGGCCGGCAGGGCGGCGGCATCGAACGGCACCGTCTGCACGCCGCGGAACAGGGCCACGCGGGCCTGGGTTTCGCGGTGCGGGGAGAAGGCGAAGATCGGCATCGAGGAGCGGATGCGCGACATGATCAGCGGGGTGTAGCCACTTTCGGTCAGGCAGATGATCGCCTTGACGCCGGGGAAGTGGTTAGCGGTGTACATAGCGGCCAGGGCGATGCTTTCGTCGCAGCGCTCAAAACTTTCTTCCAGGCGGTGACGCGAAACCTTGTTGATCGGGTGCTTTTCCGCGCCCAGGCACACGCGGGCCATGGCCTTGACCGCTTCTACCGGGTAGGCGCCGGCGGCGCTTTCGGCCGAGAGCATCACGGCGTCGGTGTAGTCAAAGGCGGCGTTGGCCACGTCCGAGACTTCGGCGCGGGTCGGCATCGGGCTGCTGATCATCGACTCCATCATCTGGGTGGCGGTGATCACCACTTTGTTCAGGTGGCGGGCGTGGGCAATGATCTTCTTCTGGATGCCGACCAGCTCGGCATCGCCGATTTCCACCGCCAGGTCACCACGGGCGACCATCACGCCGTCGCTGGCGCGGATCAGGCCGTCGAGGGTTTCGTCGTCGGCCACCGCTTCGGCGCGCTCGACCTTGGCGATCAGCCAGGCCGTGCCGCCGGCTTCGTCGCGCAGGCGGCGGGCTTCGTGCATATCGGCAGCATCACGGGGGAAGGACACGGCCAGGTAGTCCAGCTCCATCTCGGCCGCCAGTTTGATGTCGGCGCGATCCTTGTCGGTCAGGGCCGGCGCAGTCAGGCCGCCGCCACGGCGGTTGATGCCCTTGTGGTCGGACAGCGGGCCGCCGATCAGCACGGTGCAACGCAGCTCATCGCTGCCCACCGAGTCGACGCGCATTTCCACCCGGCCATCGTCGAGCAGCAGCTCGTCGCCGGCCTTGCAGTCGGTGATCAGGTCCGGGTAGTCGATGCACACCACGTCTTGGTTGCCGGCGTCGCGCGGGTGGCTGATGGAGAAGCGGAAGGGGTCACCAACTTTCAGCTCAATACGCTTGTTGGCGAACTTGGCGATGCGAATCTTCGGCCCTTGCAGGTCGCCGAGCAGGGCGACAAAGCGGCCGTGCTTGGCGGCGATCTCACGTACCAGCTTGGCGCGGGCTTTGTGTTCGTCGGGGCTGCCGTGGGAGAAGTTCAGACGGGCCACATCCAGGCCGGCAAGAATCAGTTGCTCCAGCACTTCCGGCGAGTTGCTGGCCGGGCCCAGGGTGGCGACGATTTTGGTACGGCGAAGGGTCATGCAAAGGCTCCATTTCTCAGACAGAGCACGAGGCTACTATGCCGCAACCCTGTAGTCATTTTTCCGCGGCACTACTTTCCTGGGCATTGTTCAGACGTTGGCGGTGGCCGTCTTGAGGATCAGCAAATCGCACTCGACACTCTCCAGCACGCGCTCGGCGGTGTTGCCGATCAGGGCGTTGGCCAGATGGCCGCGGGCGATGGCGCCAATCAGCAGCAGGTCGATTTTCTCTTCGTGGACGAAGCGGGCAATTTCCTCTTCGGCAAAGCCTTCGCGCAGCTGGGCCTGGTTGCGCGGCACGCCGGCATCCGCCAGCAGTTGCTCGAACGCCTCGCGGTGTTGGGTGGCGCAGAGCTGGCGGTAGTGCTCGTAGTCGTTGACCAGGGCGCTATCGAACAGCAGCGATTGCGGCACCGGGGCGTAGCTGTGCAGGTAGTGCGGCTGGATGCCGAGGGTGTCGCTGAGCAGTTGGGCGGCGGCGATCAGTTGCTGGTCGAGGGCCGCCGGTTTGTCGTCGGCGTGCAGCGGGTCGAGGGCGGCGCACAACTGGCGGCATTGCCACTCGCCGTGCTGCACCAGCCACAGCGGCACCGGGCAGTGACGCAGCAGTTGCCAGCAGCTGTTGCCCAATAGCCGCTGTTTGAGCGAGTGATGGTGATGGGTCGACTTGAGCAGCAGGTCGGGCTGCAGTTCCGCTACCAGTTGCAGAATCACCTGTTCCAGCGGTTTGCCCCAGCGCACTTGCACGCTGACCTGCAGGCCTTCCTCGCGCAGCGGTGCGGCCATGGCTTCCAATTCGGCGTGCAGGCTGGCGAGCAGCGCTTCGCGGGCACTGGTCAGGGTGTCGCTGTCGAAAATCAGGCTGTGGCTAAGGGCCGAGTTGTATTCGCAGAGCAGCAGCTCGACCTTGGCCGAGGTCGCGCGGGCCAGCCAGTGGGCGCGTTGCAGTGCGGGTTGGCTGGGTTGGGACGGGTCGATCACGACCAGAAGCTGGCGCAGTTGCATGGGGCTCACCTTGACTTGGCTGATGCGCTATTGCACCGCAAACGCCACAGACGGCGCTTGATGTGCATCAGCCTAGTGTAAGGGACTGGCCTGGTTAAGGCATGCCGTTGTTCAGCGCCGCATCCAGGTGGCGGGCGGCCTTGCCGGCCAGCTCATTGTGCGGGTACTGGGCCAGCAGTTGGCGCAGGTAGTCGATGGCCTTGGCGCGATCAGGCTGGGGGTTGTCGGCGGCCATGTGCATCAGGGCCATCTGGTACAGGGCCTTGGCCTTGATGTCGGCGGCCACGCCGCTGTCGGCCAGGGCCAGGCTGTAGAGGGTTTCCGCTTCGCTGACGCGGTCCTTGAGGATGGCGCGGCGCGACAGCAGGGTCAGGTCCGGGTCCAGGCTGGATTTGTTGAGGTCGAGGTTGTCGTTGGGCTTCCAGTGCTTGAGCAGTTCGCGGGCGTTCTGCTGCACCGGTTCCTGGGCACGCTGGCGGATCATCTGGATGCGTGCCTCGGCGCGCTGGGCGGCGAGGGTGGCGGGGAACTCGTTGTGCACCTGATAGAAATAGTTGAGTGCCTTGTTGTCGTCGCGATCATCGTTATAGCGGCACATGTAGATCAGGCCGATCTGGTACAGGGCGATGGCGCGTACCTGGTCGCCGAGCTTCTTGTCCTGGTAGCCGCTGAGGTACAGGGTTTCGGCTTGGGCGCTCTTGTTGTCGCGGATGGCCTGGGCGCTGTAGGTCAGCAGATCGCCGTCTTCTTCGATGGCGGCGGTCATGCGGTTGGTCTTCAGGGTCTTGTATTCGACCACTTCCTGGGTGCCGATCTGGGCGATAAACAGCGGGGTGGTGGGCGAGCAGCCCGCCAGCAGGCTCAGGCCCAACAGGCCAAGACACAGTGAACGCATGAGAACTCCAGAGCCAGACGACGATGCCCGCCAGTCTAGCAGCGCACCCGTGCCGGCAGGCGCCCCAGGCCCCACGACCCAACGGAGGTTATGCTCGGGGCGCAAGTGCGCGGCTGACGGGGCTGGAGATTTGCTGCGGGCGGTCGATACACTGCAGAGCCGAGGAGGACACCGTTATGCGCAGCCTGTTAGTCATAAGCCTGATGCTGGTACTGGGCGCCTGTACCCGTATGTCGGCAGATTTCCATCTGGACAATGCCTACCGCCAATACGCCGCCGGCGACTGTGCGGCCGTGGCCCTGGAGTTGTCCCAGGCGCAGCGGCAGATTCGTTCGCGGCCCTACCTGCAGCCGGAAATTTCCCTGTTGCGCGGGCAATGCCTGGAGCGTGAGCACTTTTTTGTCGACGCCCAGCAGACCTACCAGTTTATTGTTTCGCATTACCCGCAGACCGAGTATGCCTACCGGGCCAAGGCGCGCCTGAGTACCCTTGAGCAGTTGGGGCAACTGCGTGATGCGGAGCCGGCCAAGGTGTCGCGGGCGCTGTAAAACCACAGGCCGTTGGTCGTACTGGCGACGTGGCGCCAGTGTCAGGGATAAGCCAGGGGCTGTTCCCGTTTCATTGCGAGCCGCGTTGTTGCGAGAAATGGTCCCCGGTTAGGCGCAGGGCGCAGATAATGGTCATTCCCTTATCAAGCCCTGCAACAACAGCGGGGGCCATTTCTCGCGCAACCCGAAGGGCCGGGCCTGTTTTTGTGCGAGGCGGCGTTACTCGTCGCTTATTTGGAATAACCAAATCGCGCTCCTCGCGCCTTGCCTCGCGCAAAAACCGGCTCCGGCGCGGCCGCGAATGAAGCGGGAACAGACCCTGGGAAGCAGTCATGGAGAGCGACAGCATGCGGCAATTGTGGTTATGCACCCTGTTATTACCAAGCCTGGCGTTGGCCGAGGTGTACCGCTGGACCGACGCCAATGGCCGCGTGCATTTTGGCGAAACGCCGCAGGCCGGGGCGGTGCAGGTCGAGGTCAAGCCCCAGGTGATCCAGCGCGATGCGGCTACCGTGGAGCGTGAAGCGCGCACCGAACGCTTCTTTGCCGCGCGCCGCGAAGAGCAACAACAGGCCGCCGCCGTCAATCGCCAAGAGCAGGCCAAGCAAGCTCAGGACTGCCAGCGTCTGCGCGACAGCCAGGCGCAGTTGGGCCAAGGCGGAACCTTTTACAAGGATGATGGCAAAGGCGGGCGCAGCTATTACAGCGACGAGGAAATTGACGCCGCTCGTCGCCGGCTCAGCGCGCAAGTGGCCGAACGGTGTCGCTGAAACTGGCGTATCGGTCAATTGTGTGACCATACTCAGCTCCCCCTGTATAGCGATCTGCCAGCATGCGCATTCAACGCCGCATTGAGCGCCATCAGTTGCCGTATTACCTGAAGGTGTTCAATCGCATCACCGACAAACCGATGGGCTACATCGGCAACGTATCCGTGGACGGCCTGATGCTGATCAGCCAGCTGCCGATGCTGGTCAATGCGCGTTTTGACATGCGCCTGAAAATCCCCGGCAAGGATGGCCAGGTACATTGCATCGACTTCTTCGCCACCTGCCAGTGGTGCCGCGAAGACGTCACCCCCGGCAGCTTCGACTCGGGCTTCGCCCTGGTGGCGCCGCCCGGCGAGTTTGTCGAGATGATCGACGCGTTGCGTTATTACTTCAGCTTTCGCACCCACGCCGCTTCGGCCTGAGGCGGGCTGTTCTTTTAGGTTATGTGCCTACTTACTGATATGAAGTATTTGTCCTAGCGCCTGGCTACGACTTAAAAGCTTCGCGGTTAAAACCGCTCCCACAAATTATGCAGGCGCCTCGGTCCCCCGGTCCCGTCAGGAGGCCGAGTGGAGGTGCTGTGTAGAGGGGCGTTTGGCATGGATGCCAAACGAGGAACGATGGGCCAGGGATGGCCCACCGTGACGACCCTCGGAGCAGTGCCGGAGCGAGGGGAGTTTCGCGCAGCGAAACCCGGATGCCGGGTGCGCTTTCTCTTTGGTTACTTTCTCTTTCGCGCAAGCAAAGAGAAAGTGACTCGCCGTAAAGGCGAAACCGGTAGTGGCCAGGTGCGCAGTACTTAATCTACGCATGACCCTTTTCTGCGACTTGTTACAGCACCCCAGCCTTCTTCCAGGCCAGATATTGGCCGACCAACTCCGGCCCCAGTTCGCTTGGCCGGGCATCCAGCACTGGCACGCCGTGGGCCGCCAGGCGTTCGTGCAGGCTGGCGCGGGCATTCAGGTAGGCCACGCTGCCGCAATAGGCCAAGGCCGATTCGTAATCCTGCACCGGTGCCTGGCGCAGGCTGTCCAGCACCTCCTCGCGCAGGCTGACCAGCAGGACGCGGTGCTGGCGCCCGAGGCGCTTGAGCGCACCGAGCAGCTCTTCGTCATCTTCATCGCGCAGGTTGGTCACCAGTACCACCAGGGCGCGGCGGCGCTGGCGTGCCAGCAGCTGGTTGATGGCGGCGCTGTAGTCCGCCGGTTGCTGGCTGCTCTGCAAATCGTAAACGCTGTTGAGCAGGGCACTGAGCTGAGCCTGACCTTTGACCGGCGCGAGGAAGCGTTGCTGCGCGCTGGCAAAGGTCGCCAGGCCCACGGCATCGCCCTGGCGCAGGGCCACATAACTGAGCAGCAGGCAGGCGTTGAGGGCGTGGTCGAAGTGCGCCAGTTCGCCGTCCTGGCTGCGCATGCGCCGGCCGCAATCGAGCAGGAAAACAATCTGCTGGTCGCGTTCGTCCTGGTACTCGCGGGCAATCGGCGTGCGCTTGCGCGCGGTGGCTTTCCAGTCGATTTGGCGCAGGGTGTCGCCATCGCGAAAATCGCGCAGCTGGTGAAACTCCATACCCAGGCCGCGGCGTTGGTGCTGGCGCACGCCGAGCTGGCTGAGCCAGTTATCGACGGCCATCATCTGCCCGCCTTGCAGACGGGCGAAGTCGGGGTAGACGCGGGTTTCGCCGGGTAATTCGAGTAGCCGCCGACCGCACCACAGGCCCAGGGGGCTGGGTAGCAGCAGTTCGCAGCGGGGGAAGTGGAAGTGCCCGCGTTGCAACGGACGCACCCGGTAGCTGCATTCGGTGTGACGCTGCGGCTGTAGCTCGATGTGCAGGGGCAACTGCTCGCAGGCCATGGCCGCCGGCAGGTGATCGAACAGCTCCAGATGCATGGCCTGTGAGTAATCGTGCTCGATATGCAGCTGCACGTCGCTCCAGCGTCCCAGCGGCAGGTTGCCCGGCAGACTGCGTTGCAGGCGTGGCGATGGCAGGCGGTGCAGCCACAGGGCATCGCAACCGGCGACCAGCAGCAGGGTCAGCAGCAGGCCCCACCACAGTGGCGTCAGGCTCGCAGGCAGCGGCAGGCCCAGGGCCGGCAAGGCGCCGAGCAGAATGGCTGCGCTCAGCAGCGCGGCCAGGAGGGCGAGCAGCGCACGGGACGGTTTCATAGGCGCGGTGCAGGCACCTGATCGAGCAACTGCTGGAGCAGCTGGTCGACGCTGATGCCTTCGATATCCAGCTCCGGGGCCAGGCGTACGCGGTGACGCAGCACTGCCAGGGCGCAACCCTTGATGTCATCCGGGAGGACGAAGTCGCCGCCGCGCAGCAGGGCGCGGGCGCGGCCGCAGCGCACCAGGGCAATTGAGGCACGCGGCCCGGCGCCGATGCTCAGGCCTGGCCAGTTGCGGGTGGCGCGGGCGATGCGCACGGCGTAGTCGAGTACTTGCTCGTCGAGGGCCAGGTCGCTGGCGATTTTCTGTAGGGCGAGGATGTCCTTGGCCTGCAGCAAGGTGCGCAGCGGCGTCACTTCGAGCATGTCGGCCTTGGCTGAGCGGGTTACCTGGCGCACCAGGTTGATTTCCTCGGCGGCCTGGGGGTAATCCATGCGCAGCTTGAGCATAAAACGGTCGAGTTCAGCTTCCGGCAGCGGGTAAGTGCCTTCCTGCTCGATCGGGTTCTGGGTGGCCAGCACCAGGAACGGTTGTGGCACCGGCAGGGCGCGGCCTTCCAGGGTCACCTGGCGTTCCTGCATGACTTCCAGCAGGGCCGCCTGGGTTTTTGCCGGCGCGCGGTTGATCTCGTCGGCCAGCAGCAAGTTGGTGAACACCGGGCCCTTGCGCAGCTTGAATTGCTCGGACTGTAGGTCGTAGACCGCATGGCCGGTGACATCGCTGGGCATTAGGTCGGGGGTGAACTGGATGCGCGAGAATTCGCCGCCAAAGCAGCTGGCCAGGGCGCGTACCAGCAGGGTCTTGCCCAAACCTGGTACGCCTTCGACCAGCACGTGGCCGCCGGCGAGCAGGGCGGTGAGCAGATCGTCGATCACCGCGTCCTGGCCGAGCACCGCCCGTTGCAGTTCCTGGCGCAGGGCCTGGGCCAACTGGCTGGCGCGCTGGCGCTGGACGTTGGCAGGGCTGGCGGCGGGCGCTGCTGGCGCTACCGGGATGGCTGCACTGGCGTCGCTCGGTTGCTCGATGCGGTCTTCGCTCATAGGACATTCCTGAGGGTTTGCAGGTGGGCGACCTGACGGGTGAATTCGCTGGCCGACAGACGTCTGTCGGTGATGGGGCGCATGGCCTGGCTGATCGCGCTGGGCGTCAGGCGAGTCATGCGGCCGAGTACTTGCCACTGTTCGGCCACGCCGAGGCGGTCGAAGCCGGGGTGGCGCAGGCGGGCGCGGCGCTGGATATCGCGCTGCAGGGCTTGCAGCAGATGGCGCTGGCCGGCATGACGGAGGAGGAAATCGGCACTGCTGCGCAGGTGTTCCTGCAACTGCCGGCGCTGGCGCTCAGGCACCGGTTGCAGCGGGCCCTGGCGCATGCCAGCGGCCCACAGGCCGGCCGCCAGCAGCAGGCTCAAGGCCAGCAAGGCTTCGGGGAAATGCCGCAGCAGCAGGCTGAACAGGTCATCGCGGTCGGCGCGGTAGAGCAGGGTGACTTCGCGGTCCTGGGTCAGGTACCAGAGCAGCCAGGCGTGGTCATAATCGCCGATATGCGCGTTCTGCCAGATCCAGCTGTCGGTGACCACGGTCAGTAGGCCGTCGCCCTGGCTGAGTTGCAGCATATGGGTGGTGTCGGCGGAGTTGGCCCAGGCGTGGGCCAGGTCTTTGGAGTCGAACAGGTGGTAGTCGGTATCGAAGTCGATATAGGCCGGGGCGTCTTCGTTTTCCAGGTACAGCTGGGTCAGGTCGACGGCAGGGGTTGGCTCTTGCTTGGTGTCTTTTTTTGGACTGGCAGCGGCAGCCGGTTGGTCGCTGGGCGCAGTCTCGGCCGCCTTGTCGTTCTCGTCGGTGTCGGCGTTTGCCTCCGACTTCGACTCGCTGTCCTCGTCCAGTTCGTCACTCATATATTGCTGAATGCCCAGTGGGTCGAGCAGCAGGTCACCGCTGCTGTTTTTGTCTTCGTCCCAGAGGGTTTCGGCCACCACCAGCAGGTGTCCGCCGCGGCGCGTCCAGGCCAGCAAACGTTCGCTCTGCTTGGGTGTCATCTGCTCCCGTGAGCCCAGGATCAGCAGGACCTGTCCGGCGGCGGGCAGTTGCGCCAGGCTTTGCAGGCTGTCGGCGCGCTGCACTTTACGGCCCTGATTACGCAGAAAGTGTTCGGCAGCCAAATACGGATTAGCGCGCGCCTCGGGCGCTGGGCCGTGTTTGACCACCTCCTGATAGGGCGTGGCTTGTGACAGCACATAGCTGGCGAGCAAGCCGAGCAGCAGCACCAGGCCGGCGCAGAGAAAGAAGCCCAGGCGCCGGTTCATGTCGGCACCTGTTGAGTGCACAGCCGGCGCCAGGCTTCGCAGAGGCCGCGCTTGAGGTTGTCCGGTGGCAGTTGGTGACCGTAGGCCAGGTTCTGCCAGTGGCGGGTCAACACTTGGGCGAAGCGGCTGAGCTCGGCGTGTTGCAATTGCAGGGTGAGCTGCAAGACCTCGGCCTCGGTGTGGGAGCTCTTCAGCGGTAACTGGTGGTCATGCAGCAGGCGGCTGAGCAGGGCGCGGTAAAGCAGGCCGAGGGCTTCGCGCGGTTGTTCGGCCCACAGCGCTTCGACGCTGCCAGCGATGTCGTCGGGTAGGCTCTGTGGCGCCAGTTGCAGGCCAAACAGTTGAGTGGGTGCGGGCGCTGGGGTTTTGACCGGGCGTTGCAGGCGGGCGCCGAAGGTGCGCAACCAGTCGCGGTAACGCCAGATAAGGGTTAGCAGCAGGCTGAACAAGGCGGTCCACAGCAGCACTTCGAGGGCCAGGGCCAGCGTTTTGAAGCCGTCCATCAGGCCCATCAGTTCGAGCAGCTTCTTAAGCGCTTCGCCCAGGCTGCTGGCGTTGGCCGCGTCGTCCGGCTTGTCGCTGGCTTCCTCGGCAAAGCGCCAGCGGGTCACGCTTTCGCTGTGTTCGAAGGGCGGTTGCTCAAGCAGTTGTTTGATCGCGCTCTGCGCGGCTTGGCTGTTCAGGGGTTGCTGGAGCAGGCGTGGGGTCTCGGGGCCGGGTGCCTCAGGCAGGGGCAGCGGGCAACTGACGCTGACCTCGTCGCTGGCGGCCCAGGCTGAGGGTGCCGGTGGCAGCAGAAACAGGCCGCAGACCAGCAGTGCGACTGTCGCAATGCCACTCAGGCGCTGGCGCAGACGACGGAAGGCCAGTTCGATGTCCCAGGCTTCGAGGGCACTGCGGCGGTTCAGGTAGAGGCTGAAACCACAGGCCACATAAACCGGCTCCCAGATGATCAGCAGCAGGGCGTACAGCAGGTTGGACAGGTGCTCCAGCCACAGCCAGCTGCCGCTGTCCGGTTCGATCAGGTTGCTCCAGCTCCAGTCCAGCTCCCACTGTTGCGGCAACAACAGGTACAGCAGGCTGAGCATGCCCAGCCACAGGGCCATTTCCACATGGCTACCGATGATGGTCAGCCAGGTGGCCGGGCGCGCGTCGCGCTGGCTGAGGACGATCAAGCGTTGGCTGCGGGCCTGGCCGTTGAGGCCTTCGAGCTGCAGCACCGGCAGGTCGAAGCTGCGGGTCAGGCTCAGCCGTCGCCATGTCAGGCTGGCCAGCAGTTGCGGCTTGAGCAGGCCGGGCAAGGCCTGGAATGCCTGCTTGAGGGTGGGGGTGGCGCCAAACAGGGCACGCGAGAGAATGTGCAACGGCAGGCGTTCGTACAACGGCTTGAGCCACCAGAACAGCAGCATGGCCAGGCTCGGTTGTTGCCAGAGCAGCGCGCTGCAGAGGACAAACACCGGCAGGGTCAGCAGCGCCCAACTGGCGGTCAGCAGCCCGGCATGCCGGCGCGCCAGCAGCACGCCGAGGTCGCAGGCCTCCCAGGCGCTGCGCGGACGGATGGTTACGCTGGCGTCAGTCAGGCGCATGACGACCTCGTCCGGCGAGGGCAAAGTAACTCGCCAACAGCAGCCACAGGCCGCCGCCAACGGCAAATTTGATGTTGCTGCCGATGCTGGTCATTGACGACCAGTAGGCTTCGACAAACGCGGCCAGCAGCAGTAACAGAATGGCCCCGGCCACCAGCTGCACGCTTTGCCGTGCGGCCAGGCGCAAGGCTTCGCTGCGTGGCCAGCGACCGGGGGCGAGCAGCGCCCAGCCGAGTTTGAGACCGGCTGCACCGGCCAGGGTAATGGCGGTCAGCTCGAAGGCACCGTGGCCGATGACGAACGACCAGAACGTCTGTCCCGAGCCGATCTGGGTCAGGTGGCCGGCCACTGCGCCGATCATCAGGCCGTTGAAAAACAGGAAGAACAGGCTGCCCAGGCCAAACAGCAGGCCGCTGGCAAAGGTCTGAAAGGCGATGCCGATGTTGTTCATGATGTAGTAGCCGAACATCACCCAGTCATCGCCGGAGTCCCGTTCGCCAAAGCGCCCCAGGCGTGAGGCGTCGCGGTCGTACATGGCTTCCATCTGGTTGACCTGCTCGGGGTCGACCACGCTGTAGACCAGCTCGGGGAACAGGTAGACCAACAAGCCCATGCCCAGCAGGCTGCCGTAGAACAACAGGCTGGCGGTCAGCAGGCTGCGCCATTCGCGGCGGACCAACTGGGCAAAGCCGCCGAGCACGAAGCGAATCAGGTTGGCGCCCAAGGGACTGCGATGGCGGTACAGCTGCTGATGGCCGCGCATCACCAGTTGCTGCAGTTGCTCCACCAACAGGCTGCTGTAACCGCGTGCTTCGGCCAGGGCTAGGTGTTGGCAGAGGTGGCGATAACGGCCGGCAAATTCGTCCACGTGTTGGGGTTTGCTTTTGCCCCGTTCCAGGGCTTGCAGCTGCTGGGCAAATACGTGCCAGTCGCTTTGATGGCGGTTTTCAAACTGGCTCTGCTTCATGTCGGCCCCAATAGGCCGCGGGCGATACCGTTGAGCCGGGCTTGCGCCTGCTCGGGTGCGACCTGCAACGGCTCAGCCAGCAGCACGGCGACTTCCTGGCGACGCTCATCGGACAAGCTGCCTTGGCGCTCGGCAAAGGCCAGGATCGCCCGTTGCTCATCCAGGCTCAGGGCGAAAGGTGCAGGCAGTGGCTCGGCTGGCGGCAGCGGTGGGCGCGGGCTCGGCGTTTCCTGGTAAACCACCAGGGTGCCGGCGGCCAGATCGCCGAGGCGCTTGAAGGCTGGGTGATTGAGGCAGCTGAGAATGCCCAGGCCATAGGCGAACGGTAAAAAGTCGACAAAACGCAGCAGGTTACGAGTCAGGGAAGCGGCCCAGCCGACGGGCGTGCCGTCGTCATGCACCACGCGCAGGCCCAGCAGTTGTTTGCCTGGCGAGCGGCCCTGGTTGAGTACCTCGAACAACACCATGTACCACCAGGTCAGCAGAAAGGTGACGATCGCACCCAGGCCCATGCCCAGCTTGCCGAGCAGGGCAAAGGCGACAAACAGTAGGCCCAGCAGCAGGCCGCGAATGGCCAGGTCGACGGCAAACGCTAGCGCGCGTGGCAGCAGGCTGGCGGGGCGCAAAATCAGGTCGATGCCTTCCGGGGTTTCCACTTTATAGCGGGTGTCCAGCAGCTCGCTGGGCGCGGGGCTGGCCTGGAATCGGGAGGGGGTGGCTGTGGAGGGCATCGGCAGACTGCGTCAGATAAACCGCGATGCTAGCGGTATCGGCAACACGCCGGCAAGCCGCGTGCTCTGGACTGTGCGTTTGCAAGGCTTTTGCGCCTGCTAGACTGGCGCGGTTCATCTCTTCAGGACTTCGCCGTGACGCCCAGCATCTTCTGGTATGACTACGAAACCACCGGCATCAACCCGCGCTGTGATCGGCCGTTACAGGTGGCCGGCATTCGCACCGACGAGGCGCTGAATGAAATCGGCGAACCGCTCAATCTGTATTGCCAGCCCAGCGACGATATCCTGCCCCATCCCATGGCTTGCCTGATTACTGGCATCACCCCGCAGCGCCTGGCTGAGCGGGGGTTGTCTGAGGGCGAGTTTATGACCCGCCTGCATGCCGAGATGAGTGTGCCTGGCACCTGTGGCGCGGGTTACAACAGTTTGCGCTTCGATGACGAAGTGACCCGCTACAGCCTGTATCGCAACTTCTTCGACCCCTATGGTCGCGAGTGGCAGGGCGGCAACACCCGCTGGGATCTGATTGATCTGCTGCGTACCGCCTACGCCTTGCGCCCCGAAGGCATCAACTGGCCGCAAGAAGACGGGCGCGTCAGCCTCAAGCTGGAGCGCCTGACCGCCGCCAATGGCATCGACCATGGCCAGGCCCACGATGCGCTGGCGGATGTGCGGGCAACCATTGCTCTAGCGCGGTTGGTGCGCAGCCAGCAGCCGAAGCTCTACGAGTTTCTTTATAAACAGCGCAGTAAGCCGCGGGTGTTGGAGCAGATCGAATTGCTCAAACCGCTGCTGCATGTGTCCGGGCGCTTTGCTGGGGCGCGGCATTATCTGGCGGTGGTGCTGCCACTGGCCTGGCACCCGCGCAATCGCAATGCCCTGATCGTCTGTGATTTGCACCTCGATCCGGCGGTATTGCTCGATCTGGACAGCGAAACCCTGCGCCAGCGCTTGTACACCCGGCGCGACGAGTTGGCTGCCGATGAACTGCCAATTCCCCTGAAGTTATTGCACGTTAATCGCTGCCCGGTATTGGCGCCGTTAAGCGTATTACGCGAGGAAGATAAACAGCGTTTGCAACTGGATATGCCACTGATGCAACAACGCGCGACAGTGCTGCGCGATAGTCAAACACTCTGGCGCGACAAGCTGCCGGCGGTTTATGCCGAAGAGGCATTTGTTCCCAGTCAAGACCCGGAGCAGCAACTGTATGACGGCTTTTTCGGTGAGCGTGACCGGCGTTTATGCGAGCAAGTTCGCCGGGCCGATCCGCAAGAATTGGCGCGGGCGGTGTGGCCGTTTGATGATCAGCGCCTGAGTGAATTACTGTTTCGTTACCGTGCGCGCAACTTTGCCGACACCCTGTCAAATGCTGAAGCACAGCAATGGTTACAGTTTTGCCAGCAGCGTTTGGCTGATCCTCAGTACGGGGCGCCCAATACCCTGGCGGACTTCAATAGCGCCTTGAGTGATGCACTGATCAATGCGTCTGCCAGTGAGCAAACCATTCTGTTGGCTTGGCAAGCCTATGGGCAGCAATTGCAGCAACGCTTGCAGCTGTAGATAGGGTCATTCTTCAGGCAATAAAAAACGCCAGCAAGCTGGCGTTTTTTATTGTGCGGGTGGTGCGATTAGTCGAGCAGGGTAACCCAGCTTTCAACTACATCGGAGCCCCACTTGGCTTTCCACTCTTTCAGCACCTTGTGATTGCCGCCTTTGGTTTCAATCACTTCGCCGCTGTTAGGGTTCTTGTATTGCTTGATCTTACGAGCGCGCTTGGTGCCAGTGGTTTTGCTGGCACGGGTGATTTTGCCGCTTTTTGCTTCCGGGTCGAGAATGGCAATGATGCTCGGCAGGGATTTTTGATATTCCGCCATCAGTGCGCGCAGTTTGCCTTCGAATTCCAGTTCTTTCTGCAGTTTGTCGTCAGCCGACAGGCTTTGCAGGCGAGCTTGAAGTTCTTTGATGGCTTCTTCTGTGGCGCGGTATTCGTTAATCAGGGACATTGGGCTTTCCTAAAATTCCGGGTGGGGAGCAGTGCTCGTTGGGCAATAGTAGACAGGCATGTTGGGCAAGTAAACATAGTTGCTGATTTTTATATGCAATTGGCGCGGTTAAATGTATGTCAAAAAATACAAATGACGCCGTAAAGCAACATTGTGGCAAGCCAATATGACCGCAGGCAGCAGTGAGGTAGTTGCTCAAACTAAGTTGTTCGGCGCCTGGGGGGCTACTTATTGCTCGCGATAGCCCTGCCAGTAAAACTTCAAATATGCCGGAGATGGGGTTTGGCGAGTTGCTTCGAGGCGCCTGTGGTGATTGCCAAACTACCAATGAGTGTGGGTTTTCCCTGGGTTATGTGGCGTTCAGTAATACTGCAGTTTTCTGCTGCTCTGGCTAGAATGCCCCCCTTTGCACACGTTCCGGAGTTTTCTGCATGCGCACTTTTCGCCTGGTTATAGCCTGCCCGGACGGCGTAGGTATCGTCGCCAAGGTCAGTAACTTTCTGGCCACCTATAACGGCTGGATTACCGAGGCGAGCCATCATTCAGACAGCCACAGTGGCTGGTTCTTTATGCGCCATGAAATTCGCGCCGACTCTCTGCCATTTGATTTGCCCGCGTTTCGTCAGGCCTTTGCCCCGATTGCCCGTGAGTTCTCGATGGATTGGCGGGTCACCGATTCGGCGCAGAAGAAGCGCGTGGTGCTGATGGCCAGCCGTGAGTCGCACTGCCTGGCGGACCTGCTGCACCGTTGGCACAGTGGCGAGCTGGACTGCGAGATTCCCTGCGTGATTTCCAATCACGATGATTTGCGCAGCATGGTCGAGTGGCACGGCATTCCGTTTCACCATGTGCCGGTCGATCCGCAGGACAAGCAGCCGGCGTTTGCCGAAGTGTCGCGCCTGGTTGAGGCCTGCGAGGCCGATGCCGTGGTGCTGGCGCGCTACATGCAAATCCTTCCGCCGCAGCTGTGCCAGGCGTTCGCCCACCGGGTGATCAATATCCACCACAGCTTCTTGCCCTCATTTGTCGGCGCCAAGCCTTACCATCAGGCCTCCTTGCGCGGGGTCAAGCTGATCGGTGCCACCTGCCACTACGTCACCGAAGAGCTGGATGCCGGTCCGATCATCGAGCAGGACGTGGCGCGGGTAACGCACCGCGACAGCATCGAAGACATGGTGCGCCTGGGCAAGGATGTGGAAAAAAGGGTGTTGGCCCGTGGTCTACGCTTCCACTTGGAAGATCGGGTATTGGTCCATAACAACAAGACCGTGTTGTTCGACTGATCGACAACCGGGCTGTAGTTCAAGGAATTGGCAATGCTGAAGTCAATCAAGGTGCGCGATTGCATGCCGCGCCATCCGCTGAGTTTCCGTGCCGATACGGATCTTATGCGTGCGATAGAGCTGTTGCTGGAGCATCGCTTGTCGGCGGCAGCGGTGGTTGATGAACACGGCGTGCTGATCGGTCTGCTGTCTGAAGGCGACTGCCTGCGCGGTATGCTCTCGGGGTCTTATTACGATTCCGTGGGCGGCACCGTGGCAGCCTATATGGACACTGCCGTAGAAAGCGTCGGTCCGGAAGCGGATATCATCGAAGTGGCGGAACGCTTTATCGACGGCGGTCGACATCGACTGCCGGTGGTCGAGGATGGCCGTTTGCTGGGGCTGGTCAGCCGCAATGATGTGCTGCGCGCAATCAAGGCTTTCGCCCAGCGCGATGGGCGTTAGGGTTGGGTTGTTTGGCTGACGCGGAGTAGCGCTTGATGAGCGATCCATTGGCCCGCGGTGCGGCACATGCACCGCAAATGATTGGCGAGGGCTGTACGCGTCGCTACGATCCGGATGCGTTGACTGAGGAAGATGGCGCCGAGTTCGCCGAGGCGGCGGCGCTGTGGCAGCAATTGCAGCAGCCGCCCGGACTGCCGGTGCCGCCGCCCGCCACACCCGATACGGGCGAGGCGGGCTGAGGCCGGAGTCAGATCCGGAAGCTGTCCACCAGCTGCTTGAGGCGAGTGGCCTGCTGTTGCAGGTCATCACAGGCGCGCAGGGTGGCTTGCAGGTTTTCCACCCCATGCTGGTTGAGGGTGTTGATCTCGGTGATATCGACGTTCAGCGATTCCACCACCGAGGTCTGTTCTTCGGTGGCGGTGGCCACCGACTGGTTCATCCCATCGATTTCGCCGATCCGCTCGGTGACGCTGCTCAGGCGTTCGCCGGCCTGGTTGGCGATCTCCACACTCTCTTCGCTGTAGCGCTGGCTTTCGGTCATGGTGATGACCGAGTCGCGCGAGCCAACCTGCAGCTCTTCGATCATCTGCTGGATTTCTTGTGCCGATTCCTGGGTGCGGTGGGCGAGGTTGCGCACTTCGTCGGCAACCACGGCAAAACCACGGCCGGCTTCGCCGGCGCGGGCTGCCTCGATGGCGGCGTTGAGGGCCAGCAGGTTGGTTTGCTGGGAAATGCTTTTGATCACTTCGAGGATCTGACCGATATTCACCGTCTTACCGTTGAGGGTCTCGATGTTGCTGCACGAGGCGCTGATCTTGCTCGACAGTTCGCTCATGGCGACGATGGTCTTCTGCACCACCTGACGGCCATCTTCGGCCAGATGGCGGGCATCGGAGGCCTGGTTCGAGGCTTGCGCCGCGTTGCGGGCGATCTCCTGGGCGGCAGCGCCCAGCTCATTGATGGCGGCGGCCACGCTGTGGGTGCGGTTGGCCTGCTCATCGGAGTTGGCCATCGATGACGTCGAGGCGTTGACCACCAGTTTGGCCACTTCGTTGAGGCGGCCGGTGGTCGAGGACACTTCGCGGATCGAGCTGTGAATCCGCTCGACGAACTGGTTGAAGGAGCCGGCCATCTGGCCGAACTCATCTTGCGAATGAATCTCCAGGCGCTTGGTCAGATCGCCTTCGCCCTGGGCGATGTCCTGCATGGCTTTACCCATGATGCGCAAGGGACGCATCAGCACCTGAATCAACAGGCTCAGCAGGAAGATGATGCTGACCACTGCGATGACCATGGCGATGATGGCCGAGGTGCGGAAGGTGCTGAGCATGGCGTAGGCCTTGGCCTTGTCGATGCTCAGGCCGACATGCCAGGTCACGCCTGGCAGGCCTTTGACCGGGGCGAAGGTCAGCAGGCGGGTCACGCCGTCCAGTTCGACTTCGCTGAGCTCCTGGGTGATGCGCGGGGTGTCTTTGGGGAACACATCACGCAGGCTTTTCATCACCAGATCCTGGTTCGGGTGCACCAGAATCTTGCCGTCGGAGCTGACTAGGAAGGCATAGCCCATGCCGTCGAAGTCCAGGGAATTGATGATCTGCACCAGGGTCTGCAGGCTCAGGTCACCGCCGACCACGCCTGTCGCCTGGGCAGGGGTGGCAATGGTGATGATCAGTTGCTTGGTGGCGGCATCGATATAGGGTTCGGTCAGGGTGGTGCCGCCGGCGGTCATGGCGTCCTTGTACCAAGGGCGGGTGCGCGGGTCGTAGTCGGCCGGCATGTCGTCGTTGGGGCGCATGGTGAAGCTGCCGTCGGCGCTGCCCAGGTAGCTGTAGATAAAGGTCGAGGCCAGGGCTTTTTGTTCCAGCAGGCGGCCAACAGCATCCGCCGCCGGGTTGCCGGCGATGGTTTGCGAGGCACTTTCCACCAGGAGGATGCGTCCCGACAACCAGCTTTCAATGTTGTGGGCAGTCACCGTACCCATTTCCGTCATGTAGCTGTCCAGGTCACTGCTGATGGCGTTGCGTTGTTGATAGTCGCCGAACAAGGTGAACAGCGAGAAGGCAGCAGCGACCACCAGGGAGGCTGCAAGCAAGATTTTCTGGCGAAATTTCAGGTTCATGGCAATGACCGCGGTTATGTTTGTTAGAAGACGGCCTGTTCAGGCGGGCAGGCACTACGGCTATGCTGTATGTCTCGGCATATATCCAGTAAAGCTTTAACCCAAGGGAAGGCAAGATGACTGAAAATGTCGCATTTGTACTCGGTGGCGATCTGGCGGGGCAGCCGGTGGCTCAGTCCCTGCGCTTGTGCAACCGCCATGGTCTGATTGCCGGTGCCACCGGCACCGGCAAGACCGTGACCCTACAGCGCCTCGCCGAGGCGTTCAGCGACGCCGGCGTGGCAGTGTTTGCCGCCGACGTCAAAGGCGACTTGTGTGGGCTGGGCGCCAGCGGCAACCCGCAAGGCAAGATCGCCGAGCGGATTGCCAGCATGCCCTGGCTGAAGCACCAGCCTCACGGTTATCCGGTGACCTTGTGGGACGTCAATGGCGAGAGTGGTCATCCCCTGCGCACCACCCTGAGCGAGCTGGGCCCGCTGTTGTTGGGCAACTTGTTGGAGCTGAGCGACAGCCAGCAGGCGGCACTGTATGCAACTTTCAAGGTGGCGGATCGCGAAGGCCTGTTGTTGCTCGACCTGAAGGATTTGAAGGCGCTGCTCAATCACCTGGCGACCCACCCTGAAATGCTCGGCGAGGACAAACCGCTGTTTACCGGCGCATCCGGCCAGGCCTTGCTACGGCGTCTGGCGACCCTGGAGCAGCAGGGCGTGGAAGCGTTGTTTGGCGAGCCGGCGTTGCAGCTGGAAGACATTCTGCGCACCGAGGCCGATGGCCGTGGACGCATTCACTTGCTCGACGCCAGTCGCCTGGTGCATGAGGCGCCGAAGGTTTATGCGACCTTCCTGTTGTGGCTGCTGGCCGAGCTGTTCGAGCAGTTGCCCGAGCGCGGCGATGCTGACAAGCCGCTGCTGGCGCTGTTTTTTGATGAGGCTCACCTGCTCTTTGCCGACACGCCCAAGGTCTTGCAGGAGCGTTTGCAGCAGGTGGTGCGGTTGATTCGCTCCAAGGGCGTGGGGGTGTTTTTCGTCACCCAGTCACCGGCCGATTTGCCCGATGAAGTGCTGGCCCAGCTGGGCTTGCGCATCCAGCATGGCTTGCGCGCCTTTACCGCCAAGGAGCAGAAATCCTTGCGCGCGGTGGCCGATGGGTTTCGCCCCAATCCTGCCTTCGACACTCTGGCGGTGCTGACTGAGCTGGGTATCGGTGAAGCCTTGGTTGGCACCCTGGAAGACAAAGGTACGCCGGCCATGGTTCAGCGCGTGGCCATTGCGCCGCCGCAGTCGCGCATCGGTCCGTTGAGCGAGGCCGAGCGTGCGCAATTGGTCCGTCAGTCGCCGCAAGCCGGTCGTTATGATCGGGCGATTGATCGCGAGTCGGCCTATGAGTTGCTGCTGGAGCGGGCGGCGCAAACCCCAACGGCGCCACCCGCCAAACCGGCCGAGGCCGGTGACAGCCTGACCGAAATGGCCGGCGGCATGCTCGGCAGTCTCGCCAGCCAGGCCCTGAAGACGGCCGTGCGGCAGGTGGCCAATCAGGTCGGTCGCGAGCTGGTGCGTGGCTTGCTGGGGTCGTTGCTGGGCGGCAAGCGCCGCTAGCAGCTGAGCGGCTGGCGTTACTGCCAGCCGCTTAACCAGACCTCGTCGTCTTGCAGTTGACGCCAGTCGATCTGTTCGCTGCGCCGGGTCAGCACCGCCTGCAGTTCGACCTGCAGCACGGTGCCGGCTTCATCGCATAACAGTTCGTTGACCAGAAAGTGTTTTTCGCGGTTCTGCGGGCGGGCTGCCGTCCATTTCGATAGCATCAGCTTGTTGGGATTCAGGCGCCGCATCAGAGCTGCTCAAGGATGCGGCGGGCCGCTTCCTGGCCGCTGAGCCAGGCGCCTTCCACGCGGCCGGACAGGCACCAGTCACCGCAGGCATACAGGCCCAGGTCGGCATCGGCCAGCACGCTCCATTGGTGCGCCGCGGCGGGGCGCGCATACAGCCAGCGGTGGGCGAGGGTGAAGCTGGCGGCAGGCACGGCGCAGCCGATCAGTTCGGCAAAGGCGCCCTGCAGCTGTTCGATCACCGCCTCTTTGGGCAGGTCCAGGTGCTGTTTGCTCCAGTGACTGCTGGCGTGCAGAACCCAGGTATCGACGGCCGTATCGCGGCCGGGCTTGCTGCGGTTGCGCGCCAGCCAGTCGAGCGGGCTGTCATGCACAAAGCAGCCTTCGACCTCGGTCTGCAGCGGCGCAGCGAACGCCAAGGCCACTGCCCAGGTCGGCTCCATCACCACGCTGGCAGCCGCGCTGGCCAGCTTGGGGGCGGCGCTGAGCAGGGCAGTGGCCTGTGGCGCCGGGGTGGCGACGATGACATGGCTGAACGGGCCATGGCTGTTGCCCTCGGCATCCAGCAGGCTCCAGTGCTGTTCGCCGCGGAACACCTCGGTGATGCGGCAGGAAAACTGTACCGGCAGGCCAGCGAGCATCGCCCGGCAGATGGAGCTCATGCGTGGAACCCCGACCCAGCGCTCCTGCTCATCTGGCGACACGCTCAGTTGGCCCTGGTGGCTGTGATACAGCCTGGGGCTCCACTGGCCGACCCAGCCGTGGGCCTTCCACTGTTGTACGGCCTCGACGAAGTGCCGGTCGCGGGCGGTGAAGTATTGCGCGCCCAGGTCCAGGGCACCGGCATCACTGCGCTTGCTGGCCATCCGCCCGCCGCTGCCACGGCTCTTGTCGAATAGCTGCACGGCATGGCCGGCGGCCTGCAGGGTATGGGCCGCCGACAAACCGGCGATGCCGGTGCCGATGATGGCGATGGGTATGTTCATGGTTTACCTCGTAGCTGTAGCTGCAGGTTAAGTCTTGGACGGTAATTATACAATCTGCTATTTTTGTATAAGTATGTGCGCTGCGCTTACCTGTCTACTCATCAGACTAGTCAGTGCTTTAGCTTGTGGGAGGAAGATGCCATGCAGATATTGCTGACCGGTGGTACGGGCCTGATTGGTCGCGCGCTGTGCCGTCACTGGCATGCCCAGGGCCATCAGCTGGTGGTGTGGAGTCGTCAGCCCGAGCAGGTCGCGCGTCTGTGCGGCGCCGGGGTGCGGGCCATTGCCCGGCTTGAGGAGTTGGCCGACGAACACCTGGATGCGGTGGTTAATCTGGCCGGCGCGCCGATTGCCGATCGGCCCTGGACGAACAAGCGCAAGGCCGTTCTGCTGGCCAGTCGCGTGGCCCTGACGGAGCAGTTGCTGGCTTGGCTCGGCACTCGCGCCGATCGGCCGCGAGTGTTGCTCTCCGGCTCGGCAGTGGGCTGGTACGGCGATGGCGGCGAGCAAACCTTGAACGAGACGATGGCGCCGGTCGGCAATGACTTCGCCAGCCAGCTGTGTGCGGCTTGGGAGGCGGCGGCGTTGGCGGGTGAGGCCCTGGGCATGCGCGTGGTGTTGCTGCGCACGGGGCTGGTATTGGCGGCCGAGGGTGGTTTTCTCGGCCGTTTGCGCCTGCCGTTCAAGCTGGGCCTGGGTGGGCCGCTGGGCGATGGTCGGCAATGGATGCCGTGGATTCACTTGCAGGACCAAATTGCCCTGATCGATTTTCTCTTGCAGCACGACGCTGCTCGCGGTCCTTATAATGCCTGCGCGCCGGCACCGGCCCGCAATCTGGATTTTTCGCGGGCCTTGGGCCGCGCCTGGCATCGTCCGGCGCTGCTGCCGATGCCGGCCTGGGTGTTGCGCCTGGGCCTGGGCGAATTAAGTGGCCTGTTGCTCGGCGGCCAGCGAGCATTGCCGGAACGACTGACGGCGGCCGGTTTCACTTTCCGTTTTACCGACTTGGATGAGGCCTTGAACGATCTTCTTGGCCATAAGGATGCTGCATGACCGATCACGCGCTGTTGCTGGTCAACCTGGGTTCGCCGGCCTCGACTGAGGTGGCGGATGTGCGTCGCTACCTCAATCAGTTTCTCATGGACCCCTATGTCATCGACCTGCCATGGCCGGTGCGCCGGTTGCTGGTGTCGCTGATCCTGTGGAAGCGTCCTGCGGCGTCGGCCCATGCCTATGCCTCGATCTGGTGGGATGAAGGCTCGCCGCTGGTGGCCCTCAGCCGCCGCCTGCAAACCCAGATGCAGGGGCAGTGGCGCCATGGTCCGGTGGAGCTGGCGATGCGTTACGGCGAGCCGTCGATCGAGAGCGTACTGCTGCGCCTGGCCAGTCAGGGCATCCGCCAGGTCACGCTAGCACCGCTGTATCCGCAGTTTGCCGACAGCACCGTGACCACGGTGATTGAAGAGGCCAAGCGGGTGGTGCGCGAGCACCAACTGGCGATGCAATTTGCCATTCTCCAGCCGTTCTACCAGCAGCCGGAATACATTGCCGCCCTGGCCGAGAGCGCCAAGCCCCATCTGCAGGAGGGCTTCGATCACCTGCTGCTGAGCTTTCACGGCTTGCCCGAGCGTCACCTGCACAAGCTCGACCCCACGGGTGGGCAATGTTTGAAAGGCCCAGACTGCTGCCGTAATGCAACGCCTGAGCTGCTCGCTGTGTGTTACCGCGCCCAGTGCCTGCGCAGCGCCGAGCTGTTTGCCGCGCAACTAGGGCTCAAGCCTGAGCAATGGTCGGTGTCCTTCCAGTCACGCCTGGGCCGGGCCAAGTGGATCGAGCCCTACACCGAGGCACGTTTGCACGAGCTGGCCGGCCAGGGGGTGAAAAAACTGCTGGTGATGTGCCCGGCGTTTGTCGCCGATTGCATCGAAACCCTGGAGGAAATCGGTATTCGCGGCCGTGAAGAGTTCCTCGCCGCCGGCGGTGAAGAGCTGCTGCTGGTGCCCTGCCTGAACGATCACCCGGCCTGGGGCCCGGCGCTTAACAGCCTCTGCGAGCGCGCGCCGCAAGCCTTGTGACCTGCGAGTCATTCGCGCAAGGGCGCGTGCTGTATTCGCCGGCTGGATAAGGCCGGCGAACGGTATTAGCGCCGCGTTCGCTACGGCTAAGCTGGGCGCACTTTCAACCGTCGGGTCGCGTGCAACGTGGCCCAGGAGAACGTGCGTGGCGAACAACAATAATAATTCTGCTTACCCCTCCAGCCTGCGTGCCTGGAGCACCGTGGCCATCCTCATGCTGGCCTATGTGCTGTCGTTTATTGACCGGCAGATTCTCAATCTGCTGGTTGGGCCTATCCGTCGTGACCTGGTGATCAGCGATACCCAGATGAGCCTGTTGATGGGCTTGTCCTTCGCGCTGTTCTATACCGTGTGCGGCATTCCGCTGGGGCGTCTGGCTGATACCAAGAGCCGGCGCGGCTTGATTGCCATCGGCGTGCTGTTCTGGAGTGCGATGACCGCAGCCTGCGGTATGGCGCGGCTGTACTGGCAATTTCTGCTTTGTCGGATTGGTGTCGGCGTCGGCGAGGCGGCCTTGTCGCCGGCCGCCTATTCGCTGATTGCCGACAGCTTCCCGGCCGAACGCCGGGCCACGGCCATCAGTGTCTATTCCATGGGCGTGTACCTGGGCTCCGGGCTGGCGTTCCTGCTGGGTGGCTTGGTGATCAAGTTCGCCTCGGCCCAGGGCGATGTGTTGCTGCCGGTGCTGGGCGAGGTGCGCCCGTGGCAGTTGATCTTCCTCATTCTCGGTGCCGCCGGCGTGTTGTTTACCCTGTTGCTGCTGGCCGTGCGGGAGCCAGCGCGGCGTGGTGTGGGGGCCGGGGTGGCGGTGCCGTTGATTGAGGTTGGGCGCTACCTGCGTGCCAATCGGCGCACGGTGCTGTACCACAACTTCGGCTTTGCCGGCCTGGCCTTTGCTGGCTACGGCAGTGCGGCGTGGATTCCGACCTTTTTTATTCGCACCTATGGCTGGGATGCCGGTCATGTGGGCGTGGTGTATGGCAGCATCGTGGCGGTCTTTGGCTGTCTGGGTATCGTCTTTGGCGGGCGCCTGGCGGACTGGATGGCCAAGCGCGGGCGCACGGACGCCAATATGCGTGTCGGCCTGTATGCGGCGATGGCTGCGTTGCCGTGTGTGGCGAGTTTTCCGCTGATGGACAATGCCCTGTGGGCGGCGGTGCTGATGGCGCCCACGGTGTTCTGCCTGAGCATGCCGTTTGGCGTGGCCCCGGCGGCGATTCAGGAAATCATGCCCAGCGCCATGCGGGGCCAGGCGTCGGCCATCTACCTGTTTGTGATTACCCTGATCGGCCTGGGTATCGGCCCGACGGCGGTGGCGCTGGTGACCGACTACCTGTTTGCCGATGACCAAGCGCTGCGCTATTCGCTGCTGATCGTCAGCACCCTGGCGGTAGCGAGTTCGCTGTTTCTGCTGGCTAAAGGCTTGCAGCCCTATCGCGAGAGCGTGCTGCATTTGCAGCAGTGGGCAGCGCAGCCGGGACGCAGTTGAGCGGTTAAGCGCAGACGCAAAAAAGCCCCTCGCGGGGCTTTTTTTATTCTCTCAAATTGACCCACAGGGCATCTGGGTTAGATGTCTGGGTGGTCGTCCAGGGCTTTGTTCTTCCAGCTGTCATTGCCCGGCAACAGCAGGTTGAGGGCGATGGCGACGATGGCGCACAGGGCAATGCCCTTCAGGCCGACATCGTCCGGGCCGGTGCCGGTGCCGACCAGCACGCCACCGATACCGAACACCAGGGTCACGGAGACGATCACCAGGTTGCGTGCTTCGGCCAGATCGACTTTGTGGCGGATCAGGGTGTTCATCCCCACGGCGGCAATCGAGCCGAACAGCAGGCACAGGATGCCGCCCATGACCGGCACTGGAATGCTCTGCAGCAGGGCGCCGAACTTGCCGATAAAGGCCAGGCTGATGGCGAAAATCGCCGCCCAGGTCATGATCTTCGGGTTGTAGTTCTTGGTCAGCATCACCGCGCCGGTGACTTCGGCGTAGGTGGTGTTGGGCGGGCCGCCAAACAGGCCGGCGGCGGTGGTGGCGATGCCGTCACCGAGCAGGGTGCGGTGTAGGCCGGGTTTCTTCAGGTAGTCACGGCCGGTGACGCTGCCTACCGCGATCACTCCGCCGATGTGTTCGATGGCCGGTGCCAGGGCCACGGGCACGATAAACAGGATCGCTTGCCAGTTGAATTCCGGGGCGGTGAAGTTCGGCAGTGCCAGCCAGGGTGCGGCGGCAATCTTGGCCGTGTCGACCACGCCGAAATAGAACTACAGAGCAAAGCCCACCAGCACCCCGGAGATGATCGGCACCAGGCGGAAGATGCCTTTGCCGAACACTGCGACGATCAGGGTGGTGAGCAGCGCTGGCATGGAAATCAGCATGGCGGTGCGGTAAGGGATCAGTTCCGCGCCGTCGCCACTCTTGCCCATGGCCATATTGGCGGCAATCGGTGCCATGGCCAGGCCGATGGAAATGATCACCGGGCCGATGACCACTGGCGGCAGCATGCGGTCGATAAAACCGGTGCCTTTGATCTTCACTGCCAGGCCGAGGAAGGTGTACACGAAGCCGGCGGCCATCACCCCGCCCATGGTCGCGGCCAGGCCGAACTGGCCTTTGGCGAGAATAATCGGGGTGATAAACGCAAAGCTGGAGGCCAGGAATACCGGCACCTGGCGGCCGGTGACCACCTGAAACAGGAGGGTGCCAAGGCCTGCAGTAAACAGCGCGACGTTAGGGTCCAGGCCGGTAATCAGCGGCATCAGCACCAGGGCGCCGAAGGCCACGAAGAGCATCTGCGCGCCGGACAGCACCGTGCGCCAGAGTGGATCGTTGAATTCATCCTGCATTTAGGCGTCCTTTTGCTTGGTGCCGAAGATCTTGTCGCCGGCATCGCCCAGGCCCGGAATGATGTAGCCGTGTTCGTTCAGGCACTGGTCGATGGAGGCGGTGAAGATCACCACGTCCGGGTGCGCCGCTTCGACCGCCTGGATGCCTTCGGGAGCAGCCACCAGCACCATGGCGCGGATTTCCTTGCAGCCGGCTTTTTTCAGCAGGTCGATGGTGGCGACCATGGAACCGCCGGTGGCCAGCATCGGGTCGATGATCAGGGCCAGGCGCTCGTCGATTTCCGGCACCAGTTTTTCCAGGTAGGTGTGCGCTTCCAGGGTTTGCTCATTGCGCGCAACGCCGACGGCGCTGACCTTGGCGCCGGGGATCAGGCTGAGTACGCCGTCGAGCATGCCGATGCCGGCGCGCAGGATTGGTACCACGGTGATCTTCTTGCCGGAGATTTTTTCCACCTGCACCGGACCGCACCAGCCGTCGATCTGGATATTTTCCAGGGGCAGGTCCTTGGTCGCTTCATAGGTCAGCAGGGCGCCAACTTCCTGGGCCAGTTCGCGGAAGTTTTTCGTGCTGATATCGGCGCGGCGCAGCAGGCCGAGTTTATGGCGGATCAGCGGATGGCGGATCTCGAAGGTAGGCATGACGGGGCTCTCCGGCGGGGCGGGCGATTAACAAGGTTAGAGTAAAGCATTCGCCGGGCAGGCGGCGGCTGGGTGTTTTGCGGGCTTAGCGTTTATCCTGTGGCTCTGCGTTGGTCTGCCAGGGCTTGCCCGCAGATCAGCAGGTGAGTACCTTTGCCGGCTTTTATTTTGACACATTGATCAGGTTGTCTGCGCGCAGAGCCTGTCTACTTCGAGGAAATGCCATGTCTGTCGATCTCGCCCATATCCGCCAAGTCATGCAGGAAGCCGATTGCCTGTACCACGAAGCCGAGGTGGAAGCGGCCATCGAGAGAATGGCCGTGGTGATCAACAGCGAGCTGGCCGAGCGCAACCCGGTGGTGTTCTGCGTGATGAATGGCGGCCTGATCTTCTCCGGCAAGCTGCTGCCCAAGCTGAATTTCCCGCTGGAATTGTCCTACCTGCACGCCACCCGCTACCGCAGCGAAACCAGCGGCGGCGAGCTGTTCTGGAAGGCCAAGCCGGAAATCTCCTTTATGGACCGCGATGTGCTGATCATCGATGACATCCTCGACGAGGGGCACACCCTGGGCGCGATCATCGATTTCTGCCGGCATGCCGGTGCCAGCGCGGTGCACACCGCCGTGCTGATCGACAAGGACCACGATCGCAAGGCGCGCCCGGACCTGAAAGCCGATTACGTTGGCCTGCCGTGCATCGACCGTTTCATCTTCGGTTATGGCATGGACTACAAGGGTTACTGGCGCAATGCGCCGGGCATCTACGCGGTCAAAGGCCTGTAACGGCCATGGCTGAGCCGCGCTTTCTCGATCAGGCACTGTTTGCCCAGTTGAGCGCGCAGGCGTCGGCCAGCCCGCGCCTGCGTCAGCACCATAATTTCCATCAGATGGATGAGTCCTGTCATCGCATGGCAGTGGGCCTGCAGCCGGGCACCTATATCCCACCGCACCGGCACCTGGCCGCCGACAAGGCTGAGACGCTGCTGGTGCTTAAGGGCCGTCTGGGCCTGCTGATTTTCAGCGACAGTGGTGAGGTGCTGGCGCAGCGGTTGCTGGTGGCGGGCAGTGACTGTGTCGGTGTCGACTTGCCGCCTGGGGTGTTTCACGCCCTGGTGGTGCTGGAGGCCGACAGCGTGCTGTTCGAGTGCAAGGCCGGACCTTACCGGCCGATTGGCGACGGCGAGCTGGCCCCCTGGGCGCCGCGCGAAGGTGACGCTGAGGTCGAGGCCTATCAGGCCTGGATGGTCGCGCAGTTTTAGTTGTTTGCGCAGGCCACTGCCGGTTCGAGCCAGCTCAGGGCCTTGGCCCTGGCTTGTTCGAGGTTTTGCACATAGGCCAGGTGGCCTTCTTCACGCAGGATGCCGGCGCGGCGCAGTTTCAAGCGTACCCGCGATGAGGTGCCGACCAGCACCAGGCCGACGTGTTGCTTGCGATAGTCGCGCAGCACGTTGTCCAGCGCCGCCAGGGCGGTCATGTCCAGCAGCGGCACGGCGCTGATATCGACAATCACCACCTTGACGTCGTTATTGAAGCGGCGCAGCACGCTCAGGGCTTTTTCCGCCGCGCCGAAGAACAGCGGCCCGCGAATGGCGTACACCAGCACGTGCTCGGGTAAATCCTTGAGGGCCTGATGGAAGTGCCGGGGCAGGGCGGCGGTGTCGGTGAGGTCGCTCATGCGCTTGATAAACAGGCCGGCAGCCAGCAGCAGGCCGACGCCGACGGCCAGCACCATGTCGAACAGCACGGTCAGGATCAGGCAGGTCAGCAGCACCAGCACGTCACTGCGCGGGGCGATGCGCAGGGTGTGCAGCACATGGCCGGCCTCACTCATGTTCCACGCCACCATCAGCAGCAAGGCCGCCAGGGCCGCCATCGGCAGGTAACTGAACAGCGGCGCCAGCAGCAGAATCGCCACCAGCACCACGCCGGCATGGATGATCGCCGCCAGCGGCGAGAAGGCACCGGCGCGCACGTTGGCGGCGCTGCGGGCGATGGCGGCGGTGGCGGTGATGCCACCAAACAGCGGTGCAATCAGGTTGCCCAGGCCCTGGCCGACCAGCTCGGCATTAGGGTCGTGCTTGCTGCCGGTCATGCCGTCGGCCACCACAGCGCAGAGCAGCGACTCGATGGCGCCGAGCATGGCGATGGCAAACGCGGGCGCCAGCAATTGGCGAATCAGCTCAAACGACAGGCCCAGGGGCTGGCCATTGGCCGCCGGCAATTGCCAGGGCCAGGTGAAATCCGGCAGAAAGGGTGGAATCCCGGCATGCAGCACACCGTCGAGGCTGTAGCTGAAACGCTCGCCCAGGGTTGCCAGGGGGATGCCCAACGCTTCCAGGGCCAGGCCGGCAAGCGTGCCCACGGCCAAGGCCGCCAGGTGGCCGGGTACTTTCGGCACCCAGCGCGGCCAGAGAATCAGCACCGCCAGGCTCAGTGCCGCCACCAGGGCATCGCCGAGATGGGCGCTGGGCAGGGCTAGCAGCAGGACCTGTACTTGCTCCAGGTAGTGCAGGGGCTGGCTGCTTAGGCTGAGGCCGAACAAATCCTTGAGCTGCAGAGTGGCAATCACGATGCCTATGCCGGCGGTGAAGCCCAGGGTTACCGGGTAGGGCACGAATTCGATCAGGCGGCCGGCGCGGCCCAGGCCCATGGCGATCATGATCAGGCCGGCAAGCATGGTGCATAGCAGCAGACCGCCGAGGCCGAATTGCTGGGTGATCGGCAACAGGATCACCACAAAGGCGGCGGTCGGCCCAGACACGTTGAAGCGCGAGCCGCCGGTGAGGGCGATCAGCGGCGCAGCCACCAGCACCGTGTACAGGCCGTATTGCGGGGCGACGCCGACGGCAATGGCCAGGGCCATGGCCAAGGGAATGGCGATGATGCCTACCGTCAGGCCCGCCGCCAGGTCGCCACGCAGGGCCTTGAATGAATACCCTGCCTTGAGGGTCTGGCGCCAGGCGGCGAACACGGGAAGCAAGGGCAGCGACATGGCGGATTCCTTCGGCAATGCCCTGAGTATAAGGGCCGCAGGCGTGTCGGCGCAGGCCTCCGATAGTTGTATTTGGCGGTGAAAACGCCCTGTTTAAAGGCTCGGTCGCCCTCTTGCGGGGCCAACTGCGGTTGGCTGCCCAGGCTTGTGCGGTCTTCGCGGTAGGTGGTCGCCTGGGCGTCGGCCCCTGGGGTAAACTGCCGGCCCTGAAAAACCGGCCCGTTGGAGTGGATCATGCGTAAAGACAAGAAACAGGTGATTGGCGATGAAATCGGTGACGATCCGATCAAGCTGTTCCTCGCTTTCGAGCCGGTCGATGGCACTTCGCCGTCGCTGCACAAGCTGGTCAAGGCCTATCGCGGGCTGCGGGTGGATGATTTCGCCCGTTTTGTCGGCTTCTTCCAGGCTGCTGGTTACGACCTGAGTGCCACCGATGCCCAGGGCCATGACTTTGTCGCCCTGATTCAGGACCAGCGTCAGGCTGCGCCCTATATCGATGTCATCCATGCCGCCCGTGCTTGAATCGCCGGTGCTGTGCCGGGCGACCTTGCTGCTGAGCATTTATCTGCTTGGCGCCTGCAGCACCCGCCCGCCGGCACAGCCGGAAGACCTGTGCCAGATCTTTGCGGAAAAATCGGCCTGGCACCAGGCGGCGCAAGGCATGACCCAGCGCTGGGGCACGCCGTCGTTCGTGACCATGGCGATGATGTATCAGGAATCGAGCTTTCGAGAAGATGCGCGGCCGCCGATGCGCTATTTCCTTGGCGTCATCCCCTACGGTCGGCCCAGCACGGCCTACGGCTACGCTCAGGTCAAAGACGAAACTTGGGCCGATTATCAGCGCGAAACCGGCAACAGCTGGGCCAGTCGCGATGATTTTGCCGATGCCTTGGACTTCATGGGCTGGTACACCAGCAAAAGCCAGAAGGTGAATGGCATTTCCAAATGGGATGCCTACAACCAGTACCTCAACTACCACGAGGGCTGGGGCGGCTTCAGTCGCGGCAGCCATCTGCAGAAGGCCTGGTTACTGCCTGTGGCCGCCAAGGTCGATGCCCGCGCCAAGCGTTACGCCATGCAGTACCGCAGTTGCAAGGCGCAGCTGGACAGTGGTTGGCTCTAGCCGCGAGCGGGGTCAAGCCTACCAACGTCTAGGCCCCGGTTACTGCCCCGCGGTTGCCCCTGTGGCCAGCGTAAACACTGGGGTTGGCGCGCTTTGCGGGCCCTGCTTGGCGAAAAAAAGATCAGTGGCCACGGCCTGTGCATTTTTTTGCGTTAAGCAATGCGTCATTAATGGTATTGTTCGCGCCGAAAAAATAACGCCCTTATAGGGGCCTGTCCTGTGCAGAGCTGGCGGCGTCGGGAGATATCCTGATGTGTGCCAATGAACTGTTGAGCTGAGATCCTCTCCTGTTTATCTCCGGTTGAGAGTGGTCAAGGTGCATACAGGGAGCCATTAGTAATCTGGAAGTTACCTCTTCCTGGCTCCAAGGCCATCTGGCGGACAGTAATAAGCAATTGGTGTTTGCTCATGAGGCCGAGTGACAGCAGTTGGGTGCTGCAGATTTTGATTGTGGAGATGCGGTAATGGCGCGAAACGAAAACGAAGCAGTGGATGTGGTGTTGGTTGGGGCCGGCATCATGAGCGCAACGCTCGCCGTGCTGCTCAAAGAGCTGGATCCGGCGATTAAGCTGGAAGTCGTTGAGTTGATGGATGCAGGTGCTATCGAAAGTTCCAACCCCTGGAACAACGCAGGCACCGGCCATGCCGGGTTGTGTGAGCTGAACTACACCCCGCAAGCCGCCGATGGTTCGGTCGATATCAAGAAGGCCGTCAGCATCAATGCCATGTTCGAGGTGTCCAAGCAGTTCTGGGCCCACCTGATCGAAAAGGGCACCTTCGGTTCCGCGCAGAGCTTCATCAATCCCGTGCCGCACCTGAGCTTTGTGCGTGGCGAGAAAGACATCGGCTTCCTGCAAACCCGCTTTGCCCAGCTGAGCAAGCATCACTGCTTCGCCGGCATGCAGTACTCCGAAGACAAGGCCACCCTGGCCGACTGGATGCCGCTGATGATGCCCGGCCGTGAGGCTGATGAGCGCGTCGCGGCGACCCGTGCCGTCGGCGGCAGTGACGTCAACTTCGGCGCCCTGACCAACCAGCTGCTGCGCTTCCTGGCCGAGCAGGATCACACCGACGTTCAGTACAACCAGCGTGTGGTGGGTCTGGAGCGTAGCGACGCCGGCTGGTGTGTCAGCATCAAGGACATGCTCAGTGGCGAGACCCGCAAGGTCACCTCGCGCTTTGTCTTCCTCGGCGCCGGCGGCGCGGCTTTGCCGTTGCTGCAGATGTCCGGTATTCCGGAAGGCAAGGGCTTCGGCGGCTTCCCGGTCAGCGGCCAGTGGCTGCGCTGCGACAATCCTGAAGTGGTCAGTCAGCACCAGGCCAAGGTCTACAGCCAGGCCGATGTCGGCGCACCGCCGATGTCCGTGCCGCACCTCGACACTCGCGTAGTAGAAGGCAAGAAGTCCCTGTTGTTCGGACCTTATGCCGGCTTCACCACCAAGTTCCTCAAGCACGGTTCGTTCCTCGACCTGCCGCTGTCGATTCGCCCGAGCAACATCCTGCCGATGCTGGCCGTGGCACGGGACAACTTCGACCTGACCAAGTATTTGGTTGGCGAGGTTATGCAGTCCCAGGAACAGCGCCTGGAAGCCCTGCGCAAGTTTTACCCGGAAGCCAAGGCCGAAGACTGGCGCCTGGAAACAGCCGGCCAGCGCGTGCAGATCATCAAGAAGGACGCCAAGTCCGGCGGTATCCTGCAGTTCGGTACCGAGCTGGTGTCTTCCGCTGATGGTTCCCTGGCTGCTTTGTTGGGTGCTTCGCCAGGCGCCTCGGTGACGGTCTCGATCATGCTCGATCTGATCCAGCGCTGCTTCCCCGAGCAAGTGCGCTCGGAGCAATGGCAGAGCCGCTTGCAGGCGATCTTCAAGGCCACCGGCAAGGTGCTGGAAACCGATGCCGAGCTGTATCGCAGCGTGCAGGCCCGCTCCAACGAGCTGCTGGGGCTGGTTAGCGACGTTTGATCGCTTAGTGCATGAGCAAAAGCCGCCCTCCGGGGCGGTTTTTTTATTCCTGTCGTTTTCTGCCCAGGCGCTGGGCGGAACCCCGGGAGTTTGCGCGGGTCACAGCACTGCGCGGCTGTAAGCCTGCAACCGCCATGGTTATACTGCCGGCCATCGCGTGCCCACCCTTGGAGATGATGAACATGCTGCATCGCTTGTTACTCGGTTTGCTGGCCATGGCCAGTTTGACCCTTGCCGGTTGTGTCCACAGCCCGCAACAGCTCAGCCCGCAACCCGTTCTCAATACCCAGCTGGCGGCCGTTGGTCGTGGTCAGCCGGTGGTAGTGCGGGTGGTGGATGGTCGTCCGTCGCCGGTGCTCGGCACCCGTGGTGGCATGTACCCGGAAACCAGCACCATCACGGTTGCCGGCGCGCAATTGCTGCCACAGCTGCAGACTCAGGCAGAAGCGGCCGTTCGCCTGTTGGGCTTCACCCCGACGGCGAATGCCTACAACGCGCCGCAATTGACCCTGACCCTCAGCGAACTCAAGTATCAATCGCCCAAAGAAGGGCTGTACGTGACTGAAGCCACCATCAGCGCCACCTTCCGGGTCGATGCGCAAAATGGCGGGCGCCGTTACAACGGTCGCTACGGGGCGTCCATGGATCAGCGTTTTGGCATGGCACCCAACCAGCAGACCAACACCAAGTTGGTGACCGAGGTGTTGAGTGATGCCCTGAGCCGGGTCTTCAAGGACCCGACCATCGGCCAAGTGCTCGGTCAGTAAAGCCCGCACACAAAAAAGCCCCGGCCAAGGTCGGGGCTTTTTTATGCGGGAAATTCAGGCCGCAGCCATATACAACTCGGGAATGCTGAAACCGGTGTGTGGGTCGATATCCGGTAGGTCGTAGTGCTCGTGGCCGCCCATGGCGCAGTACACCAGCCAATGATGATCCTGAACATTGATGGACAGTTCATCGACCACTGTTTCCACATCATCGAGCGAGTCAATCAGGTAGTCGCGGTCTTGCGGTTGCGCATGCAGCATGTAGTGGTTCCTCCATGAGTGATGAGTAGCCGTCTCGATATACGACTCAAGCTATCGCGACGAGTTTTCAACTCTAGGTCATGAAGTTGACAGTATTCAGACGGATTGGTGATAGGGCGACAACTCGTCGGAAACAAGCGTCATAAGCGCAGGCCTTAGGTAGACTCCGCCGCCGTATTGACCCGCCCGTTCCCTGGGCTGGGCACTAGACTGTGGTGTAGGGGCAACGCCCGCTGGGCGTGGCCACTGAGGCGGAGATCAAGCATGTCGTTGCAGGCGCTTTACGCGGTAATTACCGCCCACCCAGGGCGTTGTCTGAATCTGCTGGCGCTGTTTTTTGCCTGTGCGGGCGCCTGGCTGCTGCTGGCCACCCGTCAGCGTGAGTTGCGCGCCGAGGCGCAGGTGCATGGCCCGAGCGCTGGCCATGGCGAAGCCGTGCTGGGCACCGAGCCGACCCTGCGCCTGAATCGATTCTTCTATCAGTTTGGTTTTGCTTGCCTGGCCATTGCCCTGCTGTTGTCCTGGGACAGCACCCGGCTGTAAACCTCCAGGCTTGAAAAAACAACGGCGACCCTAGGGTCGCCGTTGTCGTGTCTGCGGGCCTACTTACAGCGCCAGGCCGGCCTTGATGCGGTACTGGTTGCGCACCGGGTTGGCGTACTGCATCACCAGGTAAGGCTGCTGCTCGGGCGGGCAGGCGTTCAGGCGTTTCTGCCATTCGGCCTCGGCCTTGGCCAGTTCGGCCGGGGCAAACAGCTCGGCGGCGGTCGGCACCTGCAACTGCTGATCGCGTTCCTGCCACATGGCGTAGGCCAGGTAATGCACGGGGAACAGGCGATAGCCAGCGAGGATCTGCCGGTCCATCTCCGCCGCCAATTGCTTGGTGTCGGCAAAGTCCTGACTGATGTGCTCGGCAAAGTTGATATGCACGCGGCCTTTGTAGCCGGTGATGCCCTGGGCAATGCTGAGGTCGTCTTCGCCCTGGCTCTTCTCGTAGCTGCCGCTGCTGGCGCGGATATACAGCTCGCGGGCCTTGGCCTGGTCGCAGGGGTCGTATTCGTAGCTGATCGACACCGGCGTCAGCTTGAGGCTGCGGATCACCTCGGCGAACGGCTCGTCTTTGCGGCTCATGTGGAACATCTTGAGGATCGCCGAATCGGTACGGTCATTACCGTCCTTGGCACGGCCCTCGGCCTGGGCGATCCAGATCGATTGGCAATCATGGCGAATCGAGTGGTTGATATAGGCCGACAGCAACTGGAACGCCGCCAGCTTCTCCCGCCGGCCACTCAGGGAGCGGTGCACGATAAAGCTTTTGTTCAGGCGCATTAGGTCGCTGACAAAGGGTTTTTGCAGCAGGTTGTCGCCAATCGCGATGCGTGGTGTCGGGATGCCCGCGTGGTAGACCGCGTAGTTGACGAATGCCGGGTCCATGACGATGTCGCGGTGGTTGGCCAGCAGCAGGTAGGCACTGCCTTTCTGCAGGCGCTCCACGCCGCTGTAGGTCACGCCGTCGGTGGCGCGCTCGATGGTGCGGTCGACATAGGGCTCGACCCGGTCCTGTAATTGCGCCACCGAGTGGATGCCGCGCAACTCATGGCGCAGCCGATAGGCTATAAGAGGTCTGAGCAGCCAGCCGAAGGAGTTGGCCAGGCGCGGAAAGCGAAAGTGGGTGAGGATCGATAGAAATGCGGAGTCGCCCAGCAGGCGTTCCAGCACCGCCGGGACTTCGGCGTCGGCGTAAGGTCGGATGGCATCGAATTCGCCCATCATGTTCTCTTGTTGTGGTGTCGACAGGGGGAGAGTGTGTTCGTGAACGCTTAGGTTGGCGATGATCTCGAACAAGTCTTCAGCAGTTTGATCTGCTGTTAAGGCTGCACATAGACCACGAAGTATACCCGCAAGTCACACGGAGGCTGCGATGCTGGAATCTCAGGACTATCAGTGCCCTTATTGCGGCGAGCCAGTGGAGGCGTTGCTGGATCTGTCGGGCGGCGATCAGCAGTACATCGAGGATTGCCCGGTCTGTTGCCGGCCGATCCAGTTTGAGTTGCAGACTGATGGCGACAGTTGGGACCTGCAGGTACGCCGGGAGGATGACTGATGCAGCGGGTCTACGAGCCGGCCGACTTGCTCGAAGCTGAGCTGTTGCTGGCCATGCTCGCCAGCGAAGGGGTCACTGCCCACCTCAGTGGCCGCCACCTGCTGGGTGCCATGGGTGAGTTGCCGGTCAGTGGCTTGCTCGGTCTGCAAGTAGACAATGAGCAGGCCGAGCGCGCGCGGCTGCTGATCACTGCGTACAATGCCGCGCAACCGCTGGACGCTGATGAATCGGTCGAGGTTACCGGCGTCCTGCTCTGCTGAATCTTCTTGCTTGTTGAGTGTTGTCACCCCTTATGTGTGGACGCTATGCCCTGTTTCGCTGGCCGCCAGCGCTGACCGCCTTGCCCGGCTTTCCGGCCGACCAGCAGCCGCACTGGAATATCGCCCCCGGCGCTCATGTGCTGATGGTTCGCCATGAGGCCGGCCAGCGTCATGCCGCTTCGGCTCGCTGGGGGCTGACGCCGCCCTGGCTGACTGATTGGTCGCGCACCCCGGCCCAGGCACGGGCGGAAACCCTGGCCGAACAACCGATGTTTCGTGAAGCCTTCCACCAGCGCCGTTGTCTGCTGCCTGCCAACGGTTTTTATGAGTGGCGCGGAGCGGTGCGCAAGCGCCCTTATTGGCTGACCCATGAGACGTCGCCGCTGTATTTCGCCGCGATCTGGGAAGCGTATCCAGTGGAGGGGCATACCTACCTGAGCGTGGCCGTGGTGACCCAGGCGGCCGCCGATCAGCGGCGTCCGCTGTTGCTGGATGAGGCTGGGCAGGAGGCCTGGTTGGCCGCCGACACGTCACCTGCTGAGCTGCAGGCGTTGCTGGCCAAGCCGCCACTGGCAATGCGCGAGCGGGTGCTGGCCAACCTGGTCAACGACCCCAAGCTGGATGCGCCGGAGTGCCTGACCCCGGCGTGATGGGGTGCTGACAGCGTTGCCCAGATAAAAAAAGGAGCCCAGTTGGGCTCCTTTTTTTGCTTTGCGCTGCGCTCGATCAGACGCGGAACTGGTTGATCAGGCGCCGTTGTTGCTCGGCCAGTTTGGTCAGCTCGGCGCTGGCCTGGCTGGCTTCGTCGGCACCGCTGGCCACTTCATTGGCCACTTGGCCGATATTGGTGACGTTGCGGTTGATGTCTTCGGCCACCGCGCTTTGCTCCTCGGCGGCACTGGCGATCTGGGTGTTCATGTCGTTGATCACCGATACCGCCTGGGTGATGGACTCCAGAGCCTGAGCCGCTTCGGCCGCATGTTTGACGCTGTCGTCGGTTTTCGCCTGGCTGTCTTCCATCACCTTCACCACTTCACGGGTACCGTGTTGCAGCTGCTGGATCATGGCCTGGATTTCTTCGGTGGCTTGCTGGGTTTTCTGCGCCAGGTTGCGCACCTCGTCGGCGACCACGGCAAAGCCTCGGCCCTGTTCGCCAGCGCGTGCCGCCTCGATGGCCGCGTTGAGGGCCAGCAGGTTGGTTTGCTCGGCAATCCCGCGGATGGCCACCAGGATGGCGTTGATGTTTTCGCTGTCTTTGGCCAGGGTTTGCACCACGGTCACCGCACGGCCGATTTCACTGGCCAGGGCGGCAATCGCCTGCGAGGTGCTGTGCACGATGCTCTTGCCGTTGTTGGCGGCCTGGTCGGCATGGTTGGCGGCTTCGGCGGCATGGGTCGCGTTGCGCGCTACATCCTGAGCGGTGGCGGTCATTTCATGCACGGCAGTGGCGACCAACTCGATCTCCTGCATCTGCTTCTGCATGCCCTGGTCGGTACGAATGGCGATGTCGGCGGTGTGCTCTGAGGAGTCGCTGACCTTCTGTACCGAGGTCACCACCTGGCTGATCATCACCTGCAGCTTGCTCAGGAAGGTGTTGAA
>JAIERF010000115.1 GCA_019747075.1 Pseudomonadaceae bacterium | reverse complement strand
AGTCAGTCTTAATCCATGAGCCAGTCCAGCGACCTGATCCAGTCCGCCCAGCGCACCATCCGCCTCGAAATCGAAGCAGTGGAGGGCCTGCTGCCGCGCATCGACGCGAATTTCGTCCGCGCCTGCGAACTGATCCTGGCCAGCAAAGGCCGAGTCGTAGTGGTCGGCATGGGCAAATCCGGGCATATCGGCAACAAGATCGCCGCCACCCTGGCCAGTACCGGCACCACGGCTTTCTTTGTCCACCCGGCCGAAGCCAGCCACGGCGACATGGGCATGATCACCCGCGACGACGTGGTCCTGGCCCTATCCAACTCAGGCTCCACGGCCGAGATCGTCACCCTGCTGCCACTGATCAAGCGCCTCGGCATTACCCTGATCAGCATGACCGGCAACCCGGAATCGCCACTGGCCAAAGCCGCCGAGGTCAACCTGGACGCACGCATAAGCCAGGAAGCCTGCCCCCTGAACCTGGCACCCACCTCCTCGACCACCGCCTCGCTGGTGCTGGGCGACGCCCTGGCCATCGCCCTGCTGGAAGCCCGCGGCTTTACCGCCGAAGACTTTGCGTTCTCCCACCCTGGTGGCGCCCTAGGCCGTCGCCTGCTGCTGAAAGTCGAGCACGTGATGCACAGCGGCGACAGCCTGCCACGGGTGCTGTGCGGCACCTCGCTGCGCGATGCGTTGCTGGAAATGACCCAGAAAGGCCTGGGCATGACCGTAGTCCTGCAGGCCGATGGCAACCTGGCCGGAGTGTTTACCGATGGCGATCTGCGCCGCACCCTGGATCGCGGCGTCGACGTGCTCAAGGCCAGCATTGATGAGGTCATGACCGTCCACGGCAAAACCGCGCGGCCAGACATGCTCGCCGCCGAAGCCCTGAAAATCATGGAAGACCACAAGATCAACTCGCTGGTAGTGGTCGACGACCAGGACCGCCCGGTGGGCGCCCTGAACATGCACGACCTGCTACGCGCCGGAGTGATGTAATGAACCAAGACCTGCAGCAACGCGCCAAGGCAATCAAACTGGCGATCTTCGACGTCGACGGTGTCCTCACCGACGGCCGCCTGTATTTTCTGACCGACGGCAGCGAGTTCAAGACCTTCAACACCCTCGACGGTCAAGGCATCAAGATGCTGATCAACTCAGGGGTGCGCACCGCCATCATCAGCGGCCGCAGCACGCCCGTGGTGGAAAAACGCGCCAACAGCCTGGGCATCCAGCACCTGTATCAAGGCCGCGAAGACAAGCTGGTGGTGCTCGATGAGCTGCTTGGCGAACTCGGGCTCGACTACGCTCAAGTGGCCTACTTGGGCGACGACCTGCCCGACCTGCCCGTGATCCGCCGCGTCGGCCTGGGCATGGCTGTGGCCAATGCCGCAGGCTTTGTCCGCCAGCATGCCCATGGCGTGACCGCAGCCCGCGGTGGCGAAGGTGCCGCCCGCGAATTCTGCGAACTGATCATGCGCGCCCAAGGCAGCCTCGACGCCGCCCTCGACGCCTACCTGTAGAGTCAACCATGCTGAGCAAACTGCGCCGCCCGCTGATCCTTACCCTCATTGCCGCCCTACTCGCGGCAGTGGGCTACTGGAACATTCGCCCAGAAAGCTTCAACCGCAACCAGCCGAGCGCCAGCGATGCCAGCGCCATCGACTTCTACGTGATCAATGCCAAGAGCACCCAGTTCCAGGCCGACGGCTCGCTCGACCACGTGATGACCAGCGACAAACTGGAACACATCAAAGCCAGCGACATTACCCTGCTGAGCAATCCTGACCTGCTGCTGTACCGCGGCAACGTGCAACCCTGGCACGTGCAAAGCAGCCGTGGCGAAGTTGCCCCCAACGGCAAAGAAGTTGAATTGATTGATAACGTGCGCGTGGCACGCACCGACGCCAAAGGCCGACCGACCATCCTGACCAGCAGCCGCCTGACCGTATTCCCGGACAAAGAATATGCGCAGACCCAGCAAGCCGTTAGAATCGAGGCCGCCAACGGAGTGACCACGGCACAAGGAATGAAAGCGTACTTGAATGACGGCAGGATGCTCCTGCTGTCCAACGTAAGAGGCCAACATGAGATTCGTTAAAACCTTCTCCCTGCTGCTCAGCCTGAGCGCTGCCTTCACCAGCGCAGGCACCTGGGCATTGCCCACTGACCGTGAGCAACCGATTCGCGTGCAGGCCGACAGCGCCGAACTCGACGACAAGCAAGGCGTGGCGGTCTATCGCGGCGGCGTAGTGATTACCCAGGGCAGCCTGAAGATCACTGGCGACACCGTGACCATCACGCAAACCCCACAAGGCGATATCGACGTGTTTACCGCCGTCGGCAAGCCGGCGTACTACGAACAAAAACCAGCCGCCGACAAGCAGCTGGTGCAGGCCTACGGCCTGACCATCCAGTACTACGCCAGCAATGAGCGCATCGTGCTGATCGACCAGGCCAAGGTGATTCAGGAAGGCAACACCTTCGAAGGCGAGAAGATCGTCTATGACACCAAACGCCAGATCGTCAACGCCGGGCGCGCCAATGGCACCTCGATTACCTCGCCGCGCCCACGCATCGACATGGTGATCCAGCCCAAGAGCAAACCCGCCGAACAGCAGGCGCAGTAAATGGCCACTCTTAAAGCCCAACACCTGGCCAAGAGCTACAAAGGCCGCCAAGTCGTACGCGACGTCAGCCTGTCCATCAACAGCGGTCAGATCGTCGGCCTGCTGGGCCCCAATGGCGCCGGCAAAACCACCTGCTTTTATATGATCGTCGGCCTGGTGGCCGCCGATCAGGGCCGCGTGCTGATCGACCAGCAAGACGTGACCTTCCTGCCCATGCACGGCCGCGCCCTAGCTGGCATCGGCTATCTACCCCAGGAAGCCTCGATCTTTCGCAAACTGACGGTGGCCGACAACATCATGGCCATCCTCGAAACCCGCAAAGACCTTGATCGCAGCGGTCGCCGCCAGAACCTGGAAAACCTGCTGCAGGAATTCCACATCACCCACATTCGCGACAACTTGGGCATGAGTTTGTCTGGCGGTGAACGCCGCCGGGTAGAAATTGCCCGCGCCCTGGCCAGCGATCCGAAGTTTATTTTGCTGGACGAACCCTTTGCCGGTGTCGACCCGATTTCCGTCGGCGACATCAAGCAGATCATCTATCAGCTCAAGGCCAAAGGCATCGGCGTATTGATCACCGATCACAACGTGCGCGAGACCCTGGACATCTGTGAAACCGCGTACATCGTCAACGATGGTCAACTGATCGCCGAAGGCGATGCCGAAACCATCCTGGCCAACCAACTGGTCAAAGACGTCTACCTGGGCCATGAGTTCCGCCTGTAACAGCCCCACCTTCAGCCATGGATCGGTTGCGCTAGACAGGGAAATCCTTCAAGGTCAGGCATATAATTTGCTTATTGCGGGCGCCTAAAGCGCCCTCGTAGTCAATGCGCCTTTGCGCCGGCGAATAAGGTTCTTAGCCTGCCATGAAACCATCGCTAGTCCTCAAGATGGGCCAGCAGCTGACGATGACACCGCAGCTGCAACAGGCCATACGCTTACTGCAACTCTCCACCCTCGATCTGCAACAAGAGATCCAAGAGGCGCTGGAGTCCAACCCCATGCTGGAGCGCCAGGAAGAAGGC
The DNA here is from genome assembly GCA_019747075.1 of Pseudomonadaceae bacterium. GTDB lineage: Bacteria > Pseudomonadota > Gammaproteobacteria > Pseudomonadales > Pseudomonadaceae > Aquipseudomonas. Next base: position 59,669 of record JAIERF010000115.1, on the reverse strand, counting down.
GAAGACTTCGACAACGCCGACCCCATGGCCGATAACGTCGAGCACGTACAAGCCGCCAGCGCCCCCGAGCAGCCCGACCACCAGGAAACCGCACCGACAGTCGACAGCCTCGATGAAGGCGACTGGGGCGAGCGCATTCCCAACGAGCTACCGGTCGACACCTCCTGGGAAGACATCTACCAGACCAGCGCCAGCAGCCTGCCAAGTAACAGCGACGATGACGAGTGGGACTTCACCACCCGTACCTCCGCCGGTGAAAGCCTGCAGGCGCACCTGCTCTGGCAGCTGAATCTGGCGCCGATGTCTGATACCGATCGCCTGATTGCAGTCACCCTGATCGACTGCATCAACACCCAGGGCTACCTGGAAGAAAGCCTCGAAGAAGTGCTCGAAGCCTTCGACCCCGAGCTAGATATCGAACTGGACGAAGTCGAGGCTGTGCTGCATCGCATCCAGCAATTCGAACCCGCCGGCGTCGGCGCCCGCGATCTGCGCGAATGCCTGCTCCTGCAACTGCGTCAACTGGATGCCGATACGCCCTGGCTAACTGAAGCCAAGCGCCTGACCGGCGACTACCTCGACCTGCTCGGCAGCCGTGACTACAGCCAGCTGATGCGCCGCCTGAAGCTCAAGGAAGACGACCTGCGCCAGGTCATCGAACTAATCCAGAGCCTCAACCCGCGCCCATGCTCGCAGATCTCGGCCAACGAACCGGAATACGTAGTCCCCGATGTGCTCGTACGCAAGCACAACGAGCGCTGGCTGGTGGAGCTCAACCAGGAAGCCGTGCCGCGCCTGCGGGTCAACCCGCAATACGCCGGCTTCGTCCGCCGCGCCGACTCCAGTGCCGACAACACCTTCATGCGCAACCAGTTGCAGGAGGCGCGCTGGTTCATCAAGAGCCTGCAAAGCCGCAACGAAACCCTGATGAAGGTCGCGACCCAGATCGTCGAGCACCAGCGCGGCTTCCTCGAGTATGGCGACGAGGCCATGAAGCCTTTGGTCCTGCACGACATTGCCGAGGCCGTGGGCATGCACGAGTCGACCATTTCGCGGGTTACCACGCAGAAATTCATGCACACCCCGCGCGGTATTTACGAGCTGAAATACTTCTTTTCCAGCCACGTCAGCACCTCGGAAGGCGGCGAATGCTCGTCTACCGCGATCCGCGCCATCATCAAAAAACTAGTCGCCGCGGAAAATCAGAAAAAGCCGTTGAGTGACAGCAAGATCGCTGGTTTACTGGAAGCACAAGGCATTCAAGTCGCCCGTCGCACCGTAGCCAAGTACCGTGAATCCCTCGGGATAGCGCCTTCCAGCGAACGCAAACGGCTCATCTGACGTGGACCGACTCAGCCACAGTGATTCTGGTGACAGGCCTGCTAGGCTGTCACTTACACACGGCAACAAGGAGAATGCGGTATGCAAGTCAACATCAGTGGACACCAACTAGATGTGACCGACGCCCTGCGTGACTACATCGACGAAAAATTCGCCCGACTGTCACGTCACTTCGACCGAATCACCAATGTTCAGGTGACCATGGCGGTCGAGAAACTCAAGCAGAAAATCGAAGCCACCCTGCACGTCGCGGGCGCCGAAGTGGTCGCCAACGCCGAGCACGAAGACATGTATGCAGCGATCGACCTGCTCGCTGACAAACTCGACCGTCAACTGATCAAACACAAGGAAAAACAGCTAGAACGTCTGCAGGGCGCTACCGTCCGCTGACACTCTCCCTTCCTATGATCCGACTTGAAAATATCCTGACCCCCGGCCGCTCCCTGGTGAGCGTGCCGGGCGGCAGCAAAAAACGCGTCCTTGAACAGATTGCCAGCCTGGTAGCCATTGAGCTTACCGAACTGGACGAACAGGACATCTTCGAAAGCCTGATTGCCCGCGAGAAACTGGGTTCGACCGGTTTCGGCAACGGCATCGCCATTCCCCACTGCCGCCTGCCCGGCTGTCACGCGCCACTGAGCGCCGTGCTACGCCTGGACAGCGCGGTCGATTTCGACGCCATTGACGGCGCGCCAGTGGACCTGCTGTTTGTCTTGCTGGTTCCCGAAGCCGCCACCGATGAGCATCTGGAACTGCTGCGGCAGATCGCCAGCATGCTTGACCGTAGCGAGGTCCGTGAGCGCCTGCGCCAGGCTCAGAGCAGCGAAGCTCTGTACCAGGTCGTAGTGGACGCGCAGAACGGGCACTGAGCATGCGCCTGATCATCGTCAGCGGGCGCTCCGGCTCGGGCAAGAGCACCGCCCTCGATGTTCTCGAGGACAACGGTTTCTACTGCATCGACAACCTGCCGGCCGGCCTGCTGCCTGAGCTGGCCGAGCGCGCCTTGCTGCACACCGAAGTGCTGCAACCGCAGGTGGCGGTATCCATCGACGCGCGCAACCTGCCGACCCACCTGCAGCGCTTTCCCGAGCTGCTGGCCGAAGTCCGGGCACGGCATATACAGTGTGACGTGCTCTACCTGGATGCCGACGAAGATACCCTGCTCAAGCGCTTCTCCGAGACGCGCCGGCGCCACCCACTGACTGACGAAAGCCGCTCCCTGGCCGAAGCCATCCGCGATGAGTCTCTGCTACTGGAGCCGATCAGCGACCTGGCCGACCTGAAGATCGACACCACCCATCTCAACCTTTACCAACTGCGCGACAGCCTCAAACTGCGCCTGTTGAACAAGCCTGAACCCGGCACCGCCTTTCTGATCGAATCCTTCGGCTTCAAGCGTGGCATGCCGGTAGACGCCGACCTGGTGTTCGATGTGCGCTGCCTGCCCAACCCCTATTGGAAGCCTGAACTGCGCGCCCATTCCGGGCTGGATCAGCCGGTAATCGACTACCTGGCGTCCCAGGCCGATGTGGATGAGATGTACACCGACATCCACGCGTACCTGTACAAATGGCTGCCACGCTTTGCTGCCAGCAATCGCGCCTACGTGACCATCGCCATCGGCTGTACCGGCGGCCATCACCGCTCGGTCTACCTGGCTGAACGCCTGGGGCAGACGCTCAAGCCGCAACTGAAAAACCTTCAGGTTCGCCACCGCGACCTCAGCTAAAAGGATGCAACGCGACATGCCCGCCTGCGAAATCACCATCATCAACAAACTTGGCCTGCACGCCCGTGCGGCAGCAAAGTTCGTTGGCGTCGCCGGGCGCTTCCCCTGCCAGGTACGCCTGGGCCGCACGCCAGAAAGCCTGGTGGACGGTAAAAGCATCATGGCCGTGATGATGCTGGCCGCCGGCAAAGGCACAAGCATTCACCTGTCCACCAGCGGTGAACAGGAAGACGAAGCTCTTGCGGCCGTGATCGAACTGATCAACAACTACTTCGACGAAGGCGAGTAAGCCCTACTCGCCTGCGTCCGCCCTCGCCCGCCTCAGCTGCCCGCCACCATCATTTTCTCGATCAGCACCGAACCCGTACGGATATTGCTGCGCAGCTCCAGGTCGCTGCCCACCGCGACAATCTGCTTAAACATATCGCGCAGGTTGCCGGCGATCGTGACTTCCTGCACCGGGAACTGAATTTCACCGTTTTCTACCCAGTAACCGCCCGCGCCACGGGAATAGTCACCGGTGACCATGTTCAAGCCCTGGCCCATCAGCTCGGTGACCAGCAGGCCGCGGCCCATGCGCTTGAGCAACGCCGCCTGATCGTCCGTACCATGGCTGACAAACAGGTTGTGCACGCCGCCGGAGTTGGCCGTGCTCGGCAAGACCAGCTTGCGCCCGGCATAGGTGCCGAGGATGTAGGATTGCAGAATCCCGCCGTCGACAAACGCCTTGGCGTACGTGGCCAGGCCATCACCATCGAAGGTGGCGCTGCCCAGAGCCCGCGGAATATGCGGACGCTCATCCAGACGCAACCAATCGGGAAACAGCTGCTGACCCAGGGTGCCCTCCAGAAAGGAGGACTTGCGGTACAGGTTGCCGCCGGAAATCGCCGCTAGAAAGTGACTGAACAAACCCGTGGCCACTTCTGCAGCAAACAGCACCGGCACCTCGCAGGTTGGCACGGGCCGCGCGCCCAGGCGACTGACTGCACGCAACGCCGCACGCTGACCGACACCGGCGGCATCCGCCAGCAACTCGCCCTGGCGATTGACGTCGTACCAGTAGTCGCGCTGCATCAGGCCATCGGCTTCGGCAATCATCACGCAACTGAGGCTATGCCGGGTGCTGGCGTAACCGCCGATAAAACCATGGCTATTGCCATAGACTCGGCAGCCCTGATGGGTATTGAGGGTGGTGCCATCGGCATTCTTGATCCGCTGATCGGCGGCAAACGCCGCCGCTTCACAGCGCAGCGCCTGCTCAATAGCCTGTTCCGGCGTAATCGACCAGGGGTGATAAAGGTCCAACTCCGGTAGCTCGCGGGCCATCAACGCCGCATCGGCCAGGCCGGCACATTCATCGGCAGACGCATGCTGGGCAATCGCCAGGGCCGCGGCCACGGTTTCGCGGATGGCCGCCTCGCCACTGGCCGAGGTGCTGGCCGAGCCCTTGCACTGGCCCAAGTACAGGGTGATGCCAAAGCCCTGGTCGCGGTTGAACTCCACCGTCTCCACTTCGCCCTGGCGCACCGTGGTCGACAGCCCCTGTTCCAGGGATACCGCCACCTCGCAGGCGCTGGCGCCCTGACGGGCAGCCTCGGCAATAATCCGCTCGACCTGCTCCTGCAGCTCGGGCAGGGCCTGCGGGCCAACGGTTGCAGATGCGCTCATATTTCTCTCCAGTCCATTCTTCACTACATTCAGCCAAGACCGCCGGCCTTTGTCTGGTTATCATGGCAGCGTTTCCCATTGGATCAGCCCCATGTCTGACTATCTCGACGACTTCTCCGAAGAGAAGAGTAAAACCCAGGTCAAGCGCGAACTGCATGCGCTGGTGGATCTCGGCGAACGCCTGACCACCCTCAAACCCGACCTGCTTAACCGCCTGCCCCTCACCGACGGCCTGCGCCGGGCACTGGCCGATGCGCCCAAGCACACGGCCAATATCGCCCGTAAGCGGCACATCCTGTTCATCGGCAAGCTGATGCGTGATCAGGACATCGACGCCATCCTGACCCTGATCGACCAGCTGGACGCTTCCACGCGCCAGTACAACGAACGTTTCCACGGCCTGGAACGCTGGCGCGACCGCCTCCTGGGTGGCGATGACGCCGTACTGGACAGCTTCGTTGGCGACTACCCCGAAGCGGACCGTCAGCACCTGCGCCAGCTGATTCGTCAGGCGCAGCATGAAGCCGCACAAAGCAAACCACCCGCCGCCAGCCGCAAAATCTTCAAATACATCCGCGAGCTGGATGAAGCCAAACGCGGTCTGCGTTAAGCCTCACAGCCATCGTGTTCGGGCCAGGTGGCGCTGTGCGTCACCTGGCCTACGAATTCACGCCCCCGTGCCGCCCACGGTGATCACATCGATCTTCAGGGTCGGCTGGCCGACGCCGACTGGCACCGACTGACCATCCTTACCGCACGTACCCACGCCGCTGTCCAAGGCCAGGTCGTTGCCGACCATCGACACCCGGCCCATGGCCTCAGGCCCGTTGCCGATCAGGGTGGCGCCTTTCACCGGTGCGGTGATCTTGCCGTTTTCGATCAGGTAGGCCTCGCTGGTCGAGAAGACAAACTTGCCGCTGGTGATATCCACCTGGCCACCGCCCAGATTGGCGCAGTAGATGCCTTTTTTCACCGAGGCGATGATTTCTTCGGGATCGCTTTCCCCCGCCAACATGTAGGTATTGGTCATGCGTGGCATCGGCAGGTGCGCGTAAGATTCACGCCGGCCGTTGCCGGTGGCGGCCACGCCCATCAGGCGGGCATTCAGCTTGTCCTGCATATAGCCCTTGAGCACGCCGTTTTCGATCAGGGTGGTGCACTGGGTCGGCGTGCCTTCGTCATCGACGCTGAGGGAGCCGCGGCGCTCGAACAGGGTGCCGTCATCGACGATGGTGCACAGGCTGGAGGCCACCTTCTCGCCCATCCGGCCGCTGTAGGCCGAGCTGCCTTTGCGATTGAAGTCGCCCTCCAGGCCATGGCCGACCGCTTCGTGCAGCAGCACCCCGGACCAGCCCGCGCCCATCACCACCGGCATACTGCCGGCCGGCGCGGGAATCGCTTCGAGATTGACCAGGGCCTGGCGCAGCGCCTCGCGGGCATAGCCCATGGCCCGGTCTTCATTGAGAAAGTAGCGGTAGTCGGTGCGTCCGCCACCGCCATGGCCACCACGTTCACGGCGGCCGTTCTGCTCGACGATCACGCTGACGTTGAAACGCACCAGCGGTCGCACATCGGCGGCCAGGCTGCCATCGGTGGCAGCCACCAGGATGCGTTCCCAGACGCCGGCCAGGCTCACCGTCACCTGCTGAATCCGCGGATCGAGGGCACGGGTGGCGACGTCCACACGCTTGAGCAGCTCAACCTTCTCTGCCCGACTGAGCACATCCAGCGGGTTGTCCTGTGCGTACAAGGCACTGACCTGAGGGCTGGCGAACACCTGCACACGCCCTTCCTGGCCTGCCCGAGAAATCGAACGGGCTGCGCGCGCTGCCTGGCTTAGAGCCTCAGCAGTGATGGCGTTGCTGTAGGCAAAACCGGTTTTCTCGCCGGACTGTGCGCGTACACCGACACCCTGATCAAGGTTGAAGCTGCCTTCCTTGACGATGCCGTCTTCCAGCACCCAGGTTTCCGACACCTGACCATGGAAGTACAGATCGGCGGCATCGATACCCGGCCCTGCCAGCTCGCCCAGCACCGCCGGCAAACGCTCGATCGTCAGGCCGCCAGGGCCCAGCAGGTGCTCACTTACCGATAACAACAAGTTGCTCATACTAACTCCACAGAAAATCGACAATGGCTCTGCACCGGCATGCGCTGGCGAATGGCGGCTTGCTCCGTCGCATCGCGGCGGGCCAGCAGCAGCGCCTCGCCTTGCGCCTGCTCGGCCAGCGACCGGCCCCAGGGATCAATGATCGCCGAATGGCCATAAGTTGCCCGCCCGCCAGGGTGGATACCGCCCTGATTGGCCGCCAACAGATAACACTGGGTTTCAATCGCCCGAGCGCGCACCAGCACCTGCCAATGGGCCTCACCGGTGACCGCAGTAAAGGCCGACGGTGCACTGATCAGCTCGGCACCCGCCGTGCGCAAGGCGCTGTACAAGGCTGGAAAACGCAGGTCGTAGCACACCGTAAGGCCCAGCCGACCCACCGGCGTATCGGCCACCACCAGACGGGCGCCATGGGCATAGTCATCGGACTCGCGGTACTGGCCGCGGCTGTCCGCCACATCCACGTCAAACAGATGCAATTTGTCATAGCGCGCCACGCGCTGGCCCTGCGCGTCGATCAACAGCGAACAGGCATGGGGTTTGGCCTCGGGCTGATCATCCGGCGGCAGGGGCAGCGTGCCGGCGACAATCCACAAACCGAGCTCACGGGCGGCCTGGCGCAACCAGGGCAAGATCGGCCCTTCGCCCAACGCTTCGGCACGCCCCAACTGCGGCAGGTCTCGACGGCCGATGGCGGCGAAGTTTTCCGGCAATACGGCCAGACGGGCTCCCGCTGCCGCTGCCTGCTCCAGCAGGTGGCGGGCGGCACGCAAGTTAGCCAGGACATCGTCCTGGCTAACCATCTGGATTACGGCAAAACTCATGGCAATCTCCGGCACGGGCAACAGATGCATGCTACCCCATCGCCAGCGGGCTCAGGCCGGCAAAGGCTCAAAAGGGTTTGACGAAACTGACGGTCGGATTGTCCAGCGGACCTACCGCACGGTATTCGACGCTGGTCAGTGAGAACATCTTGCCGCCCAGCAGTTTGTCGGCGACAAACCAGGCACCGCCGACTGCCGGCGCACCAATGATCAGGGCTGCCAGCGGCAGGTTACTGGCCACCGGCAAGGTCACCCGGATGCGCGTGTCGATCATCTGCTGACGCATGTTCACTTGACCATCGACGACGATGGTCGAGGGCCCCTTGAGGGTCAAGGGTACGGCCGTGGTGAACTGGCCATCGGTGCCCTGCAAGACGCCTTCAACCTTGTCGTAGGCCAGGCCCTTGTCGGTCAGGTCAGTAAAGTCCAGGCGCAGGCGGCGAGCCAGGGAGTTCATGTTCAACAGGCCGAAAATGCGCAGGGTCGCCGCCGAGCCACCCTTGACCTCGAGGAACTGGCCATTGTTAAGGCGGATGTCGACCCGCCCGGTCAGGTGGCGCATGTTGAAGTTGAGCGGCGAACCCGGCCAGTTGCCGTCCACCCCGACGCGGAAGCTTTTACTGGTGGCACTCGGGGCAAATTGCCAGGCGGTCAGGACGGCTGCCAGGTCCTGGCCCTTGAGACGGCCGGTATAACTGCTGCGGGTAGCGCCCGGTGCGCCCTCCCACGTCAGCCCGCCGGTCACCAGCAAGCCTTTGAGATCAATGCTCAGATCACTGAAGCTGACCCCCGCGGCGGTGGGCCGCGCTTTCAGCGACATGGCACCAAGCGGGCTGTCGCCCTGTAACACTTGGGCGATGGTCAAATCAACGGCCGGGATCTGCCGTGGATCGACACTGGCCAGGGCATCGGGTGCCGGCGGTGCAGCCGGGTCGACAGGTTGGCGGGCCGGCAGTTGCAGGCGAGTCAAATTAGCCACCAGGGTGGCACCCGGCGCATCGGGGAGACGCATCTGGCCGGTCAGCAGATCGCTGTCCAATTGCAATTGCCAGGCGGCCTGGGCGCGAGTCAATTGCGCATCCAGCCCCGCCAGGGTCACCCCGAAGCCCTGGAAGCGCCCGACCTTGAGCGCCACACGGCGGATAAAGTCGCTGCTCACCGGGCTCTGCGCCGGCGCATAGCGCTTGAGCGTGGCTTGCCAGACATCCCAGTCCAGCTCACTCAGGTTGCCGCCGACGGTCAGCCCAGGGCTGCTGGGCAACGTCGCCTGCCCCTTGCCCAACTGCAGTTGGCCACGCCCGGCCGACCAAGCACCCGGCGGCGCCGCCAGGGCCAGGCTGGCCAGATCTTCATAGGCCAGCCAGTAACGCCGCTCCTGGCCCTGCAGGGTCATGCGCCAATCGATGTAACGCGCTTCTGCGGCGGTTTTGCCGAAGGGCGCCGGCAGATCGAGGGCCAGGCCCTTGAGCGTCGATTCGATCCGCAGCTGGCTGTCCGCACCGTCCAAGGTCAGGGCCAGGCGATAAGGCAGCTCGCCACTGGCCGGCAATGGCTGACTGACGGCCAGCCAGTCGCTGATACTTTTCAGGGCCACCAGGCCAGAGGCCTCGATGCGCGTGCGCGCCTGGCCGCGCTTACCCTCGGCGACAATTTTCGCTCGCACGGGACGACCAAAGACCTGCGCCCGCACATCCGGCGCACTCAGGCCGGTGGCGCTGTTGAAGCGAAAGGCGCCCTTGATGTGATTCAGTTGCAGGGCTGGCTCGCTGATCTGCAGGCGCGCCTGCTGGGTCGCAAAATCCACCTGGACCAGCGGTGTCTGCCCGGCGGCCAGGGGAATATCCAGTTTCAGCCGGCCGCTCAGGGCGCCCTCGCCCTGCCAGCCGGCGAAGGTCTGCTCGACACCCAAGGGTGCCTCGCGGAGGATCTTCAGGCCATCGGCCACGCTGCTCTGCAATTCGCCGTCCAGGGCCAGGCGCACGGGAGCACCATTCTTGGCGGGGGGAATAGTGACGCTGACATTGCGCACTTCGCTGTCCAGCACCTGGCCCTTGGCCAACTGCACCCGCACGCCCTGATCATCGACAAACACTTGCGCAGCGCCACCGCGCAACGTCGGCCAACCGGGCTGATAGGCCAGCTCGGCATCCTGCACCTGAAAAAACAAACTGAGGGTACTGGCCGTGGGCGCGGCGTTTTTCGCCAGGGAGCCCTGATACTGAAAATACCCCTGGTTGATCTTGCCGCTGACAATGGCCGTGCTCAGCCACTCCCGTAATGGTGGGCTAAGCGCGCCTGGCAAGTACTTGGCGGTGTAACGCGCATCGCCATCGCGGATGCCGACCCGCAGATCCATGTAGTCCTCAACCTGCGGATCGAGCGCCAGGCGAATCATCAGATCCCCGGCCAGCTGCCCTTCCTCACCGTCCAGCTGGATCAGCGGGCTGCTGATGGTCACGCCGTCCGGGCTGATCCGCCACTGCAGCAGGGCGTTGGCCCGCCGGTACTGCCAGGGTTTGGCAAACAGCGGCGCCAGTTCCAGGGCGAAGTTATCCGCCGCCAGGCGCAACTGGCCCTGGCCCAGGTCGCCGCTGATGCTGCCACTGACATTGCTGGCCCCCGGCGCGCCATGGAACGGACTGATGCCGACCTGATCGAGGTTGGCGCTGAATTGCAGACGCTGATCGGCCAAGGCCTGGGGCCGGTAATCCAGTTGCAGATTGCGCACGGCACCCTGGGGCTGCAGGCCGTCCAGCAAGGTCACCAGGTTATCCGGCAACGGCGCCAGCGCCTTGACCACCGGCACCAGCGGGGTCAGGTGCAAGCGATCGGCACGCAGTTTCCACTGCAGCTGATGCTCGGCATCTTCGGCCTGATACTCGAGCCCCAGGCGCGCGTCGCCCCAGCGCGTTTCGCCCAAGGTGGCGGCCAGTGAATCAACCTGCAATTGAAAGCCCGTATCGGTGCGCTGGTAATGGGCATTCAGGCTCAGGTCCTGCAGGCTCTCTGCCGGGCGCTTGGCGTAGCCACCGACCACCTGCGGCGCATGCAGCTGCAAGGCGGCCCGTTGCACGCTGCCCTTGCTCCAGTCCAACCAGAACTGGCCGCCGGCCTGCAGCCGCTCAAGCCGCCACTGCTGCGTCAACTGCGCCGGCACCCAGCGCGCCCAGTCGCTTTGCGGCAGGCTCAGGTACAGCGCCAACTCGGCTTCGCGCCAGACCTTGGGATGCAAACGGCTGCTCAGCCGCAGGGCCAACGGCTGGCCATCGGGCAAGACCAGGCGACCATCCAGGCGCTGGCGACTGCCCTGGCTACGCAGGCTGAAGTTGACATAGGTGAGCGCCACTGGCGCCTGGCCATGGGCCTGGACAATCACCTGACTGTTGAGCAGCGACAGCCAGCCGATGCGCTGCAGGCTGGCGAGGATAACCGCCGGCGCCAGCGGCTCGGCGTCGGCCCGAACCGGCAAGCCCTGAGCGGTCCATTGACCGTCTTCGCCCTGCTGCAGGTGCACTTGCAGACCTTCGATCTGCAAATCGGCAATCTTCAGCTGCATGCTCAACAAGCTGCCGAGCACATCCGGAATCACCCGCACCTGATCCAGGCGTAAGCTGCTGTCGGCCTCGCCGAGGCTCACGTCATGGGCCACCAGCACCGGGGCAAAGCCCTGCCAACGACCTTCCAGGCGCGCGATGCGCAAAGGCATACCCAGCGCCGCCTGACCGCGCACCTCCAGCTCGGTTTGATACTCCGCCACCAGCGGCGTCAGCTCGCGACCGAGGCTGACATACAGGGCCAACAGCACCAGGCCCAGGCCGCACAAGGTCAGGCCTATGCGCAACAGGCGCGCCAGCCACAACCCCATACGCGTGATCAAGTGCCAGCCTTAGAGCAGAACGACATCGTACTGCTCCTGGGAATACATGCCCTCGACCTGAAACTTGATGGTGCGGCCGATAAAGGCTTCGAGGTCGGCAACATTGCCCGACTCCTCATCCAGCAGGCGGTCGATGACTTTCTGGTGGGCCAGCACCATATAGCCCTCGGCCTGATAGGCCCGAGCTTCACGCAGGATCTCGCGGAAGATCTCGTAGCAGATGGTTTCCGGGGTTTTCAGCTTGCCGCGGCCCTGACAACTGCTGCACGGCTCGCAGAGCACCTGCTCGAGGCTTTCACGGGTGCGCTTGCGGGTCATCTGCACCAACCCCAATTCCGTTATGCCGATGATATTGGTCTTGGCGTGATCGCGCTCCAACTGCTTCTCCAGGGTGCGTAGCACCTGGCGCTGGTGCTCTTCGTCTTCCATGTCGATGAAGTCGATGATGATGATCCCGCCCAAGTTGCGCAGGCGCAGCTGGCGAGCAATAGTGATGGCGGCTTCGAGGTTGGTCTTGAAGATGGTTTCTTCAAGATTACGATGACCGACAAAGGCGCCAGTGTTGACGTCGATGGTGCTCATGGCCTCGGCCGGATCGACAATCAGGTAACCGCCGGACTTCAGCGGCACCTTGCGTTCCAGGGCCTTCTGCACTTCGTCTTCGACGCCATACAGGTCGAAGATCGGCCGCTCGCCGGGGTAATGCTCCAGGCGGTCGGCAATTTCCGGCATCAGTTCTTCGACAAACTGCACGATCTTCTGGAAAGTTTCCCGCGAGTCGATGCGAATTTTCTCGATCTTCGGGCTGACCAGGTCGCGCAGGGTGCGCAGGGCCAGGCTCAGGTCTTCGTAGATCACCGTAGGCGTAGCGGCCGTCTGCATCTGCCCGCGGATCTGCTCCCAGAGGCGGCGCACGTAGCGAATATCCATCAGGATTTCATCGGCACCCGCACCCTCGGCGGCCGTGCGCAAGATAAAGCCACCAACTTCAACGATGCCTTCTGACGCGACACATTCGGCGACCACGCGCTTGAGGCGTTCACGCTCGGCCTCTTCTTCAATCTTCAGGGAGATGCCGACATGACTGGTGCGCGGCATGTACACCAGATAGCGCGAGGGAATCGACAACTGGGTGGTCAGGCGTGCGCCCTTGGTGCCAATCGGGTCCTTGGTGACCTGCACCACCAAGCTCTGGCCTTCGTGGACCAGGGCACTGATATTGTCGCTGGAGGCGCCTTCACGGCTGGAGATTTCGCCCGCATGGATAAAAGCCGCACGCTCCAGGCCAATATCGACGAACGCCGCCTGCATACCCGGCAGCACCCGCACGACTTTGCCTTTGTAGATATTGCCGACGATGCCACGCTTTTGCGTGCGCTCGACATGCACCTCTTGCAGCACGCCGTTTTCCACCACCGCCACCCGCGATTCCATGGGGGTGATGTTGATCAGAATCTCTTCGCTCATTGGACGGTCTCGCTTAGGCGCTGCCAACAGGGGATGCCGAAATCGGCGAGCAATGCCGCAGTTTCGCACAATGGCAGGCCGACCACGGCGGAAAAACTGCCGTGCAGATCAGCCACAAACACCGCGCCAAGGCCCTGAATGGCATAACTGCCGGCCTTGTCCTGGGGCTCGCCGCTGGCCCAGTAAGCCTCAATCTCAGCCGTACTCAAGGTGCGAAAGCTGACCTGACTGCTGACCACGCGCACCTCGCAGCGCTGACTGTTGGCCAGGGCTACAGCGGTCAACACCTCATGGGTTTGCCCGGACAAGGCCGCCAGCATGCTCAGCGCCTCGGCACGACTCTCGGGCTTGCCGAGAATCCGCCCGTCCAGCACCACGCTGGTGTCGGCACCCAGCACCACCGCAGTGCCCGGCACAGCAAGCGAGGCCAGCCCGGCCTGCGCCTTGGCACAGGCCAGGCGCTGCACATAGGCGGCGGCAGCCTCATTGGGCAACGGCGTTTCGTCGATAACGGTAGGCAAGGTGCTGAACGGCACGCCGATCTGCCCAAGCAGCTCGCGCCGCCGTGGTGAACCCGAGGCCAGATAAAGCATGCTCATATGAACCTCTCCCTGTTCAGACGCGGTGGCCGCTGCTTAGTTGACACCCAAACGCTGGCGGATGATCCGCAGCGCGGTGTAGACCCAAGGCCACAACAGCGCACTGACCAGCGCCGGCAGGATAAACAGCAAGGTCGGCGGCCGGTTGCCAGTCAGGGCGTTGAGCCACAGCTGCACCAGCTGCGCCAGGCCAAACACCACCAGCAGCACCAGGCTTTGCTGCCACATGGGAAACATGCGCAGGCGTTGGTGCAGGCTGAGCACCAGGAAGGTGATAAAGGTCAGGATCAGCGCGTTCTGCCCCAGCAAAGTGCCGTACAGCACATCCGCCGCCAGCCCCAGCACCCAGGCCGTGGTCATGCCCACCCGGTGCGGCAGCGCCAGGGTCCAGGCCGTGAGAAACAGCGCCAGCCACAGCGGGCGACCGGTCTCCATAAAGGCGGGCATCGGCGCCACACTCAGCAGCAAGGCCAGGGCGAAGCTGAGCCAGATAACCCACAGGTTGCGTGAACGTGGCCCAACCATCAGTGCACCTCCGCAGGCTTGGCCGGTGGTGTGGATGGCGCCACTACCGGTGCCGCAGCATCGGCCTGATCGGCCGCTTCCTGGGCCTTGGCCGCATCACTGGCGCGCTGCTCCGGGGTGCGCGCATCGGTGAACACCAGCAGCACATAGCGACTGCGGTTCAAGGCGGCGGTGGGCATGGCGCGAACGATGGCAAACGGCTGGCCGGAGTCATGAATCACCTCGGTCACCGTCGCCACCGGGTAGCCCGACGGGAAGCGCTGGCCAAGGCCGGAACTAACCAGCAGATCACCCTCTTTGACATCTGCGGTATCGGCGACATGGCGCAGTTCCAGGCGTTCCGGGTTGCCGGTACCGCCAGCAATGGCGCGCAGGCCATTGCGATTGACCTGAATTGGAATGCTGTGGGTGGTGTCGGTAAGCAGCAACACCCGCGACGAATAGGGCATGACTTCCACCACCTGGCCCATCAAGCCGCGCGCATCGAGCACCGGCTGGCCGAGGAAGACGCCGTCTTTTTCACCCTTGTCGATGAGGATGCGCTGGGTGAACGGATTGGGATCGACGCCAATCAGCTCGCCGACCAGCACCTTGTCATCCACCAATGCCGCGGAGTTAAGCAACTCTCGCAGGCGCACGTTCTGTTCGGTCAGGGTCGCCAGCTTCTGCAGGCGACGCTGCAGCAACAGGGCTTCGGCCTTGAGTTTTTCGTTCTCGGCGAGCAATTCGCTATGGCTGCTGAATTGCTCGGTCACCCCTTGCCACAGACGCACCGGCAAGTCGGCCAACCAATAGACCGGCGTCAACACCAGGCCGAGCTGGCTGCGCACCGGTTTGAGGGTGTCGAGACGCGCGTCCACCAGCATCAGCGCCACCGACAGCACGGTCAGCACCAGCAGGCGAACACCCAGTGAAGGTCCCTTGGCAAATAGCGGTTTGATGGCGAGCTCCTCAAAGCCGCAGGTGTCAGGCGCGAGGCCCCGAATAGACGCAAAACGTCAGGTGAGGTAGCAAACCCGACCTGACGTTTTGTCTTGCTGCGCGCAGCTTACTCGCTGGACAGCAGGTCCATGGTGTGACGATCCATCATCTCCAGCGCCTTGCCGCCGCCACGAGCCACGCAGGTCAGCGGGTCTTCGGCGACGATCACCGGCAAGCCGGTTTCCTGGGCCAGCAGCTTGTCGAGGTCACGCAGCAGGGCGCCACCACCGGTCAGCACCAGACCACGCTCGGCGATGTCGGAGGCCAGCTCCGGTGGCGATTGCTCCAGAGCGCTTTTCACCGACTGAACGATGGTCGCCAGGGATTCCTGCAACGCTTCCAGCACTTCGTTGGAGTTCAGGGTGAAGGCACGTGGCACGCCTTCGGCCAGGTTACGGCCGCGCACGTCAACTTCACGCACTTCGCCGCCTGGGTAAGCCGTGCCGATTTCCTGCTTGATGCGCTCGGCAGTGGACTCACCGATCAGCGAGCCGTAGTTGCGGCGCACGTAAGTGATGATGGCTTCGTCGAAACGGTCGCCACCCACACGGACGGATTCGGCATAGACCACACCGTTCAGCGAGATCAGGGCGATTTCAGTGGTACCACCACCGATATCCACGACCATCGAGCCGCGAGCTTCTTCAACCGGCAGGCCGGCACCGATGGCAGCCGCCATTGGCTCTTCGATCAGGAACACTTCGCGGGCACCGGCACCGAGGGCCGATTCACGAATGGCGCGACGCTCAACCTGAGTGGATTTGCACGGCACGCAGATCAGCACGCGCGGTGACGGCTGCAGGAAGCTGTTTTCGTGAACTTTGTTGATGAAGTACTGCAGCATCTTCTCGCAGACGCTGAAGTCGGCGATCACGCCGTCTTTCATCGGGCGGATGGCGGCGATGTTGCCCGGCGTACGACCGAGCATGCGCTTGGCCTCGGTACCCACGGCCACCACACTCTTCTGGTTGTTGACGCTGGTACGAATCGCCACTACGGACGGCTCGTTGAGCACAATGCCGCGCTCGCGCACGTAAATCAGGGTATTGGCAGTACCCAAGTCGATCGACAGATCGCTGGAAAACATGCCACGCAATTTCTTGAACATGGGATAGGGACCCTAAGCAACGCGCTGGTATAAATGCACGGGTAAAAAGTGCGGCAAACTCTAACAACGACAGGGATTTTGGGCAAGGCGCCAATATGTTAGATTGCCGCTTTTCCCCGGTCTTGTAGCCCATCATCGCGGCTTATGACCGCCAGAGCAGCGTATCGTGCTCGCTCCGCGAATTTTTCTTTGCCCGGCCAGCCCGTCAAACCCCAGCTGACACCGCGTGTTGATTGGCCGCTCTTATTAATTGGAGACCCCCGATGGCGCTTGAACGCTCCGACGTGGAAAAAATCGCTCACCTGGCCCGTCTTGGCCTGAATGACGCCGATATTCCGCAAACCACCGCCACACTGAACAACATTCTCGGCCTTATCGACGCCATGCAGGCGGTCGACACCAACGGCATCGAGCCCCTCGCCCACCCGCTGGAAGCCACCCAGCGCCTGCGCGCCGACACGGTGACCGAAAGCAACCACCGCGAGGCCTACCAGGCCATCGCCCCGGCTGTGGAAAACGGCCTGTACCTGGTTCCCAAGGTGATCGAGTAATGGATATGCAGCAACTGACGCTCGCCGAGATCGCCCGCGCTCTGGCCGCCAAAGAGTTTTCCGCCAGCGAACTGAGCAGCCACCTACTGGCTCGCATCAAGGCGCTGGACCCGCAACTCAACAGCTTTATCAGCCTCACCGAAGAACTGGCCATGAGCCAGGCCAAAGCCGCCGACAGCCGTCGTGCCGCCGGTGAAAGCGGCGCCCTGCTTGGCGCCCCGCTGGCCCATAAAGACCTGTTCTGCACCCAGGGCATCCGCACCAGTTGTGGCTCGAAGATTCTCGACAACTTCAAGGCGCCCTATGACGCCACCGTGGTCGACAAGCTCGCTGCTGCCGGTACCGTGACCCTTGGCAAGCTGAACATGGACGAGTTCGCCATGGGCTCCTCCAACGAATCCAGCTACTACGGTGCGGTAAAAAACCCCTGGGACCTGTCCCGCGTACCGGGCGGCTCCAGCGGTGGTTCGGCCGCTGCCGTGGCTGCACGCCTGATCCCGGCGGCTACCGGCACCGACACCGGCGGTTCGATTCGCCAGCCCGCCGCGCTGACCAACCTCACCGGCCTCAAACCGACCTACGGCCGCGTGTCGCGCTGGGGCATGATTGCCTACGCCTCCAGCCTCGACCAGGGTGGCCCACTGGCGCGCACCGCCGAAGACTGCGCCTTGCTGCTGCAGGCCATGGCCGGTTTCGATACCAAAGACTCGACCAGCGTTGATCAACCGATCGACGACTACCTGGCCGCCCTGAGTCAGCCGCTGGCTGGCCTGCGCATCGGCCTGCCGAAGGAATACTTCGGTGCCGGCCTCGACCCGCGCATCGCCGACAAGGTCATGGCGGTGGTCGAAGCACTGAAAAAGCTCGGCGCCACCGTCAAGGACATCTCGCTGCCAAATATGCAGCACGCCATCCCCGCCTACTACGTGATCGCCCCCGCCGAGGCCAGCTCCAACCTGTCGCGCTTCGACGGCGTGCGTTTCGGCTACCGCTGCGAGAACCCGGTCAACCTCGAAGACCTGTACAAGCGCTCCCGTGGCGAAGGCTTCGGTGCGGAAGTGAAACGCCGGATCATGGTCGGCACCTATGCGCTGTCCGCCGGCTACTACGACGCCTACTACCTTAAGGCACAGAAGATTCGCCGCCTGATCAAGAACGACTTCGTCGCAGCTTTTAATGACGTCGACGTGATCCTCGGCCCAACCACGCCGAACCTGGCCTGGAAACTGGGCGAGAAGAACAACGATCCAGTCGCCCAGTACTTGGAAGACATCTACACCATCACCGCCAACCTCGCCGGCATCCCCGGCCTGTCGATGCCGGCTGGTTTTGTCGATGGCTTGCCAGTGGGCGTGCAACTGCTCGCGCCGTACTTCCAGGAAGGCCGCTTGCTCAACGTCGCCCATCAGTACCAACAGGTGACTGACTGGCATACCCAAGCCCCGAGCGGATTCTGAGGACGACCAACATGCAATGGGAAACCGTAATCGGCCTGGAAATCCACGCCCAGCTCAGCACCCAATCGAAGATTTTTTCGGCCAGCGCCATCACCTTTGGCGCCGAGCCCAACACCCAGGCCAGCCTGATCGACCTCGGCATGCCCGGCACCCTGCCGGTGCTCAACGCCGAAGCCGTGCGCATGGCCTGCAAATTCGGCCTGGCGATTGACGCCGAAATCGCCGGCAAGAACATCTTTGCCCGCAAGAACTACTTCTATCCGGACCTGCCCAAGGGCTACCAGACCAGCCAGATGGATCACCCCATCGTCGGCAAGGGCTTCCTCGACATTACCCTGGAAGACGGTACCCAAAAGCGCATCGGCATCACCCGCGCGCACCTGGAAGAAGATGCCGGCAAGAGCCTGCACGAAGACTTCCACGGCATGAGCGGCATTGACCTCAACCGTGCCGGCACGCCGCTGCTGGAGATCGTCTCCGAGCCGGACATCCGTTCCGCCAAGGAAGCCGTGGCCTACGTCAAAGCCATGCACGCGCTGGTGCGCTACCTCGACATCTGCGACGGCAACATGGCCGAAGGCTCGCTGCGCTGCGACTGCAACGTCTCGGTGCGCCCGGTCGGCCAGGCCGAGTTCGGCACCCGTGCCGAGATCAAGAACGTCAACTCGTTCCGCTTTATCGAAAAAGCCATCAACCACGAAGTGCAGCGCCAGATCGAGCTGATCGAAGACGGCGGCAAGGTGGTGCAGGAAACCCGTCTGTACGACCCAAACAAGGACCAGACGCGCTCCATGCGCAGCAAGGAAGAAGCCAACGACTACCGTTACTTCCCTTGCCCCGACCTGTTGCCGGTGGTGATCGAGCAGAGCTTCCTCGACGAAGTTCGCGCCACCCTGCCGGAGCTGCCGGTGCAGAAGCGCGAGCGCTTCCAGGCCGAGTTTGGCCTGTCCGCCTACGACGCCGATGTGCTGGCCGCCAGCCGCGAACTGGCCAACTACTTCGAAGCCGTAAACGCGGTGTGTGGCGACGCCAAGTTGGCCGCCAACTGGGTGATGGGTGAACTGTCCAGCCTGCTCAACAGCGGCAACCTGGAGATCGAACAATCGCCGGTGTCTGCCGAGCAACTGGGCGGCATGATCCTGCGCATCAAAGACAACACCATCAGCGGCAAGATCGCCAAGATGGTCTTTGAAGCCATGGCCAACGGCGAAGGCAGCGCCGATCAGGTGATCGAGGCCAAAGGCCTCAAGCAGGTCACCGACAGCGGCGCCATCGAGTCGATGCTCGACGAAGTGCTGGCCGCCAACGCCGAGCAGGTTGAGCAATACCGCGCCAGCGACGAAGCCAAGCGCGGCAAGATGTTCGGCTTCTTCGTCGGCCAGGCCATGAAGGCCTCGAAAGGCAAGGCCAACCCCGGCCAAGTCAACGAGCTACTGAAGAAGAAGCTGGAAGGTTGAGCCCCCTTCTTTTCCAGAAACAGTCAACGCATGCGTTGACCCGGCGAACGACCGGCCATGAATGGCCGGGCCGGACATCCATACAAGCCAAGGATGGCTTGCCATAACAACGCCGGGCATGCCCGGCGTTGTTTTATCTGGAGCGAACACCATGTGGCGCACACTGATGATCGGCAGTTTGCTTGGCCTGCTGAGCGGCTGCTCCGGACTGCCGTTCGGCCAGAGCAGCGACCACCCGGACTACAGCGCCGAAGGTCAGGCGTCCTACTATGGCGCCAAACACCATGGCAAACGCACCGCCAGCGGCGAGCGTTTCGACCAGCACCAACTGACCGCAGCCCACCGCACCCTACCCTTCGGCTCACGAGTCCGCGTGACCAACCTCAACAACGACAAAAGCGTGCTGGTGCGCATCAACGACCGCGGCCCTTACGCCCGCAGCCGTCTCATCGACCTCTCGCAAAAAGCCGCCGAGCAACTCGACATGCTGCGCGCAGGCGTCGTTCCGGTGCGGGTTGAACGTGTCGACTGAGGGTCCCTCACCGCCCGATACAGCGCCGACCGTCATATCTGCCCAGACTTGCTCAGCAGCTATTCACCTGACAATATACTGTATGCATAAACAGTTATTTTTCAGGAGTCCTGCGTATGGCCGCCACTAAATCTGCCGCTGTAAAACTACCCAGCCCCTACGAACTGCTGGCTCAACGGGTGCAGAAAATCATCAACTCGCCCAACGCCCAGAAGGCCAAAGCCGCGCTGATCAGCAAGCTCCCCGATGACTCGGATGACGACTGGGCACAGCTCTTAGGCGAAATCGCCGAGAACGATAACGTCACCCTGGCCCACCGCGACGATGGCGCCGTGCAGTTGTTCTGGCAGCCACCTTGCGAGGACTGACGCAGGCGCAACATCAGGCAACAATGCGCACCTGCAGGCGCTGGCGAGCCGTTCCAGATTGAGTAAGCTAGGCGGACTTTTTTGGAGCGCAATCATGTCCTTAATGACCATCGTCTACCTGATCGCCGGCTTGGTGCTGCTGGTGGCCGGCGCAGAAGTACTGGTGCGCGGCGCCGGCAAGTTGGCCGCCCAGTTTGGCATTCCGCCGCTGATTATCGGCCTCACCGTGGTGGCCTTCGGCACCAGCGCGCCAGAGACTGCCGTCAGCGTGCAGGCCGCGCTGGATGGCAAGGGCGACCTGTCCATCGGCAACGTAGTCGGCAGCAACATTGCTAACGTGCTGTTCATCCTTGGTCTGACGGCGCTGATTGCTCCACTGCTGGTCTCGCGCCAAATCATCCGCCTGGACGTACCGATCATGATCGGCGCCAGCTTGCTGACCTGGGCACTGGCCTGGGACGGCAGCCTTAGTCGCCTGGATGGCGCTCTGCTGTTTGCCGGCATCCTGGCCTACACCGCCTTTCTGATAATCAGCAGCCGCCGGGACAAGACCGCTGCGGCAGATGATGAGTTCGCCACCGAGTTCGGCCTCAACGAGGCGCCCAAACCTTACGCCGGGCTTATCAACCTGGGGCTGATCCTGGTCGGCCTGGTGTTGCTGGTCAGCGGCTCAAACTTCCTGGTCGAGGGCGCCGTCAACCTGGCGCGCGCCCTCGGCCTGTCTGAACTGGTGATCGGCCTGACCGTGGTGGCCATCGGCACCTCACTGCCAGAACTGGCCACGTCGCTGATGGCCGCCATCAAGGGCGAGCGCGACATTGCCGTGGGCAACATCGTCGGCAGCAATATCTTCAACCTGCTCTGCGTCCTCGGCCTGGCCTCGCTGGTATCGCCAAGCGCCATCCCGGTAGCCGCCAATGCCCTGGCCTTCGACTTCCCGGTGATGATCGCCGTGGCCATCGCCTGCCTACCGATCTTCTTCAATGGCTACTGCATCAACCGCTGGGAAGGCGCCGTGTTTGTCGGCTACTACGCGCTGTACACCGCCTACCTGGTCTTGCACAGCACAGCGGCACCCTGGCTGGGCGCCCTGCAACAGGCCATGTACAGTTTCGTCTTGCCGCTGACGGCCATTACCTTGCTGGTGATTGGCGCCCGCGCCTGGCAGCGCCAGCGCTGAATCTAGGAGTTATTCGATGAGCAATGAAAAACCCAGCGGCCTGCAAGTACGCCGCGAAGTCATGGGCGACGCTTTCGTCGACCGCGCCCTGGGCAACGCCACGGCGTTTAGCCAGCCACTGCAGGATTTCGTCAATGAACACGCCTGGGGCGGCGTGTGGAACCGCGAAGGCCTGGACCGCCGGACCCGCAGTCTGATCACCATCTCGGCCCTGACCGCACTCAAGTGCAACCAGGAGATCAAGGGTCATATCCGCGGCGCGTTGAACAACGGCTGTACGGTCGAGGAAATCCGCGAAACCCTGCTGCACTGCGCCGTCTATGCCGGCGTGCCAGCAGCCATCGACGCCTTCCGCGCCGCTCAGGAAGTGCTCGACGAGATGCAGAAGGCTTAGCCCAGCTGTTGGGCTAAGCCGCTACGCGCCGCAGTCCGACCTACACCCAGCCCAACCACTGCAGGGCCAACAGGCCGAGGTTGATGCTCAGCACCGAGCCTAGGGTGGTGAGCACGATGATCACCGCGGCCAGTTGATGGTTGCCGTCGACGGCCTTGACCATCACATAGCTGGCGGCGGCCGTCGGACTGGCAAAGTACACGAACAGGATCGCCAGATCGGCCTGACGAAAACCCCAGCACCAGGCGCCCAGTGTGGCCAGCACCGGCAGCCAGACCAGCTTCATCAGGCTGGAGCTGACCGCCACCCCGCTGCTCTCACGCAGCGCCGCCAGGCTCAAGGTGCCGCCGATGCAGATCAGCGCCAGCGGTAGGCTCATCTGGGCAAAGTAGCCGGCCGAGGTCAGCAACCACTGCGGCAAGCTGATCTGCCACCAGGCAAAGGGAATGGCCGCCAGCACGCCGACGATCAGCGGATTGCCGAGAATGCCTTTGAGCAAACCCAAGGGCGTGGTCTTGGCTTGCGGGTTGTAAATCGACAGGACAATCACCGCCAAGGTGTTGTAGCTGAGGATCACCAGCCCACCCAGCACCGCGCCCACCGACAAGCCGTAGTCGCCGTACATGCTGCTGGCCAGCGCCAGGCCGACGATGCCGTTGTTACCGCGAAACGCGCCCTGGGTATACACGCCGCGATCGGCCTGTGGGCAGCGCCAGATCGCCCAGCCCCAGGCGAACAAAAAACAGCCCACGGTCGCCAGCAGGAAATACAGCAACAAAGCCGGCTGCAGGGCCTGACTGAGGTCGGCCTGGACGATGCCGAGAAACAACAAAGTCGGCAGCGTGCCGCGAAACACCAGGGTCGAGGCGGTATTGATAAAGCCCGCGTCGATCAGCCCCAGGCGCTTGAGCACCACACCGAGAAACAGCATGGCAAAAACCGGCGCAGTAACGCCGATGGTTTGCTGGACAACGGCAAGCATGGGAGCCCCTAGCAGGCGGAGAAGTAAACCCAGGAAGGCAGATAACCCCGGCAGCCTGCCGGGGCAAAACGGCGTTTAACGCCGCACAGGACGCTTCTGCAGTTTGCGCTGCAAGGTCCGCCGGTGCATGCCCAGGGCTCGGGCAGTGGCGGAGATATTGCCTTCATGCTCACCCAGCACGCGCTGGATATGCTCCCACTGCAGGCGGTCCACCGACATCGGGTTTTCCGGCACCAGGGTATCGAGATCGGCGTGTTCGGACAGCAGCGCCGTCAGCACGTCATCGGCGTCCGCCGGCTTGCACAGGTAGTTGCAGGCACCGCGCTTGATCGCTTCCACCGCGGTGGCGATGCTGGAATAACCGGTGAGGATCAGCACGCGCATTTCCGCGTCCAGCTCGTGCAGTTTGGGCAGCAGCACCAGGCCAGAGTCACCTTCCATCTTCAGGTCGAGCACCGCGTACTCGGGCAAATCTTCGCGGGCCAGGGCCAGGCCAGCCTCGGCCGAGCTGGCGGTACTCACGCGGAAACCACGGCGCGCCATGGCCCGCGCCATCACGCGGGTAAAGGTCTCGTCATCATCCACCAGCAGCAGGTGGGGCAGCTCTTCGCTGTCGATCGGGGCTTCGTCGCTCATGCAATTCCTCGTGTTTCAGATCGGCCCAAAGCCGGCGCCAAACGCGCGCGGCAAACGCAATTCAGTCAGCGTGCCGCCTTCTTCATGGTTATACAGTTTTACCGTGCCGCCAGCGCGGGTGACGCTGGCCTGGCTAAGAAACAGGCCCAGGCCGAAACCTTTGCCCTTGGTAGTAAAAAACGGTCGACCAAGCTGCTCGGCAATCGCCAATGGCACGCCGGCGCCGTGGTCGCGAATGCTCAGACGCGTCCACTGGGCATCCCAGTTAAGCGTGATATCCAGGTTGTCCGGGCAGGCATCGGCCGCGTTGTTGAGCAGATTGAGCAGCGCCTGGGTCAGGTCGGTGGGCGGCATCAAGCGGGGCGACGTACCCAAGCCGAGCACCTGAAAGCGATAACTGGCTTCGGGCCGCATCAGGTGCCAACGGCGCAACACCGACTCCAGCCACTCGCGCGCGGTCTGCTCATGCACGGCTTGACGGCGGTCGGCCTCGGCGGCGCGCACCAACTGTTGCAGACTCTGTTTGCACAACTGCACCTGCTCCTGCAGCACCGCCAGGTCTTCCTGCAGCAAGGGGTTCTGGTGTTCCTGGCGCAGCTCCTTGATCAGCACGCTCATGGTCGCCAGCGGCGTGCCCAACTCATGGGCGGCACCAGCGGCCTGGGTGGCCACGGCGAGCAGTTGCTGATCGCGCATGCCCTCCTCGCGGCGCTCGGCCTGCAACTGGTCCTGACGGCGCAGCGCACCGGCCATCTTGACCACGAAGAAGGTGATAAAGGCCGCCGACAGGGCGAAGTTCAACCACATGCCGAACAGGTGCAGACTGATCAGCGTGGCCTCATGCTCGATGCCATGCAGGTCCAGCGGGTGATACCAGATCAGCAAGGCGGTGTAGCCGCTCAGCGCCAGCCCACTGAGGGCCATGGAATACAGCCACGGCAGGGTCGCCGCGGCAATGGTCAGCGGCACCAGATAGTAAGACACGAAGGGGTTGGTGGAGCCGCCGGCATAGAACAGCAGCACGCTGTGAATGATCAGGTCGCAGGCCAGCTGTACCGCATACTCCTGCTCGGTCACCGGCCACGGGCCCTTCAGGCGCAGGCCGGTAAAGGCGCAGAGCAGCGCGGAGAACCCCAGGGTAATGCTCAGCGGCAGCCAGGGCAGCGGCAGCAGGTCCGACAGGTAGGCGAACCCCACCGAGCCGGCTTGCGCGGCCAGCACCAGAATGCGGATCAGCGTCAGGCGCCAGAGGTTTTGTCGGCTGGCGGACAACAGCTGCGTGGGTGCGTGCATGACTTCTCCGAAAGTGCTCCGCGCCAGAGCGCAGCGAGTATAACCAAGCCGCCGCTATCCGGGCCTCCCCCGCGCCAACCTGCGGCAACTCGCCGCAGCCACGATAGCCGCTAAGCTGATCCAACCGTCAACTACGGAACCCGCTGCCGCACCCGGCAGTCTGAGCAGCGTAAGCTCCCCTTTTGCGCCTGTCGGCGCCCACCGTGCATAAGGAATCCGCATGCCCAGCCAAGCCCAAACAGCCAGCGCCCTCGGCCTGACGCTCGCCGCCCTCATCAGCCAGCCGCTGCTCGCCGAGGAAGCCCGCTACAACCAGGTGGCCCTGCGCGCCGAAGTCAGCCAGGAAGTGGCCCACGACCAGATGCAGGTCAGCCTGTACAGCGAAGCCCAGGACAAAGACCCGGCCAAGCTGGCGGCCCAGATCACCCAGACCATCAACCAGGCCCTGACCCAGGCCCGCGCCAGCAAGGGTGTAACCGTCAGCCTGGGCAACCGTAATAGCTACCCGATCTACGACGGCGACAACCGCAAGATCAGCGCCTGGCGCGAACGTGCCGAGCTGCGCCTGGAAAGCGCCGACTTTGCCGCCCTGTCGCAACTCACCGGGCAACTGCTGCAGCAACTGAAGATGGGCAACATGAGTTTTAGCATTGCCAGCGCCACCCAGAAGAAGACCGAGGACGCCCTGCTGCAGGACGCCATCAACGCCTTCAAGGCCCGCGCCCAACTGGCCACCAACGCCCTCGGCGGCAAGGACTACAAACTGGTCAGCCTGAGCCTCAACGGTGGCGGCTTCCAGGCACCAATGCCGATGCGCATGGGCGCGATGAAAAGCATGGCAGAGGCCGATGCCGCACCGACGCCGGAAATCGAAGCCGGCAGCAGCCAGGTCAGCGTCAACGCCGACGGCGTGATCGAAGTACTGATGCCTTGACCCCCCGCGCCGGCCGCCAGGCCGGCGCATCGTCACCCGCGGGGCAACTGCAAACCGGCCCCGCAACGCTTTGTCCGCTAATTTTTCACGACTCATTCAGTTCTGCCTGGGTAACTTCGCGCCCCATCAAGCAGCTGCTATTCAGCTGCCCGCGCAGAGCCGAACTGAACCCCGATGCTGAAGATCAAAGCCATTCGCCCCGAACTGCTGACCTTGCTGGCCAGCGGATTTTTCCTGCTCGCCTTCAACCAGGCGCTGTGGCAACACCTGTTGCAAATCACCCATGCCGACGGCCAGGGCTGGCTGCTGCGCGGCGCCTTTGTGCTGCTGATTCTGGCAGTATTCAATCTGGCGCTGACCCTGCTGGCGTTTCGCCGGGCACTCAAGCCGACGCTGACCGTGCTGCTGCTCTGCGGTGCCGGCGCGGCCTACTTCATGAACCAGTACGGCACACTGATCAACAAGGAGATGCTGCGCAACATCGCCGAAACCAACCCCAGCGAAGCCTTCGACCTGCTGTCGCTGAAGTTCGTCGCCTACCTGCTGTTGCTCGGCGTGCTGCCCAGCTGGCTGGTCTGGCAAACCCCAGTCAACTACCGCGTCTGGCACCGCGAACTGCTAAGCAAAGTGGCAGTAATGACTGGCTGCCTGGCCATGCTCGGCGGCGTGGCACTGGCCAACTACCAAGGTCTGTCCTCACTGTTTCGCAATCACCATGAACTGCGCCTGATGGTCACCCCGAGCAACATCGTCGGCGCTACCTCGGGCTACCTGCGCGAACAACTGGCCAGCGCCAAGCAACCCTTCCAGGTGATCGCCAGCGATGCGCTGAAATCCCCCAGTTGGCAGGCCCACCCGCGCAAATCCCTGACCGTCCTGGTGGTGGGTGAAAGCGCCCGCGCCGAGAACTTCGGCCTGCTCGGTTACGCCCGCAACACCACCCCCGAGCTGAGCCAGGAAGATGACTTGATCAGCTTCAACAACGTGTATTCCTGCGGCACCGAAACCGCGGTATCGGTGCCCTGCATGTTTTCCAACATGGGCCGCGACGGCTACAAGAGCGCCATCGCCAAGAACCAGGACAGCCTGCTGGATGTGCTGCAACGGGCCGGCCTGAATGTGCTGTGGCGCGACAACCAGGCCGGCTGCAAGGGCGCCTGTGACCGCGTGACCCTGGAGGACTTGAGCCAGGGCCACGACCCGGCACTGTGCAACAGCGAGGAGTGCTTCGATGAAATTCTGCTCAGCAACCTACAGGCCTATATCGACAACCTGCAACAGGACAGCGTGCTGGTCCTGCACCAGATGGGCAGCCACGGCCCCGAATACTTCAAGCGTTATCCCAAGGCCTTCGAGAAGTTCACTCCGGTGTGCGCCAGCAACGCGCTGAACGAATGCAGCCGGGAAGAAATCGTCAACGCCTACGACAACACCATTCTCTACACCGACCACGTACTGGCGACTCTGATCGACCTGCTGCGCAAGAATCAGGATCAGCTCGACAGCGGCATGCTCTATCTGTCCGACCATGGCGAATCACTGGGCGAGTACAACCTGTTCCTGCATGGTGCGCCCTACCTGATGGCGCCGGAGCAACAGCGCCACGTGAGCATGTTTGCCTGGTTCTCCAAGGGCTACCAACGCGACTTCAATGTCAGCAGTCAGTGCCTGCGGAACGAACATGAGCGGCCGCTGAGCCACGACAACCTGTTCCACTCCATGCTCGGCTTGTTGCAGGTCGACACCCAGGCGTATGACTCCCGCCTCGACCTGTTCGCCAATTGCCGCAGCCAGTCGACCGCAGATCAGGCGCTCGCGCTCACTCACGGAAAAAACGATAAAAATCGCGTAATTCATCCTGCGCGTCACTCAGGCTGACCGCAGTAAAGCGCAGTTCGTGGTGCGCCGGGCACTGTGCCAGGCGGCCGAGATCGAGCGGATGCAGCCAGCCCAGCAGCGGGTAGCCGCCCATGGTCTGGCGGTCGGCCAGGAGGATGATCGGCTGACCATCGGCCGGTACCTGAATAGCCCCGTTACTCACCCCTTGCGACCATTGCCGCGCTGGCGTCAGCGCCGGCACTGTCAGCGCCGCGCCACACAGGCGGGCGCCCATGCGATCCGATTGCGGGCTGAGTTGCCAGGGTTGGGCGAAGAAGCCTTGCAGCTGATCTTCGCTAAAGCTCAAGGCGTCGCCGCCAGTGATCACCCGCAACAGGGGACGGCAGTTATAGTCCGGCACATAGGGCCAGGGCACGCTGGCTACGCCGGGCAATTGTGCAGCCGCGCAGCGCAACCAATCGCACGCTTGCAGGGCCCGGCCATCGCCATGCAAACCGCCCAACCCATCACGCTGCTGGGTGGCGATGCTGCCCAGCTGGGTCGGCCCGTGAAAGCCACCGGCCACCGCCAGGTAGGCGCGCTGACCGCTGCGGGCATAGCCCAGTTGCAATTGCTGGCCGGCATGCACAGCGAAACGCGACCAGTTGGCCTGGGGCACGCCATCAACCTCAATAACCACGTCGGCGCCACACACTGCCGCCCAACTATCGACCCGACTGCGCAGCTGCAAACCGCCCAGAGCAACTTCCAGCAGCGGCGCGCCCCAGGCATTACCGAGCAGGTGATTGGCCCAGGCCGCGGCGTGCAGATCCAACGGCCCAGCGGGCGACACGCCAAGGTGCTGCCAACCCAGGCGCCCGGCGTCCTGCAGCAGGCTCAGAGGCCCCGGCTGCACCACCTCGAAGCCGTTCTCGGAGCAGTTCATGGCGCGCCGCCCTCGGCCAGATAGGTGTGCTGATCGATGGTGACAAATCGCACCCGATCACCCAGCGCCAAGCGGCATGGCTGGGCGGCCTGCCAGTCAAACAACGACCACGGACAACGCCCGAGCAGATGCCAACCGCCGGGCGAAGCCTGCGGATAGATCGCCGTTTGCCGCTCGGCAATCGCCAGACTGCCAGCCGGCACGTGGGTGCGTGGGGTGCTACGGCGGGGCAATGCCAGGCGCCCATCCAACTCACTCAGGTAAGCAAAGCCCGGAGCAAAACCGATGGCGCCGACTCGGTATTCGACGCCACTGTGCAAGGCGATCACCTCACTCACGCTCAGCTCGCACGCCGCGGCAACGGTGGCCAGGTCCTCGCCGGCATACCAGATCGGCAGCTCCAGCAAAGGCGCCGGCGCGAACTGCGGCGCCTCGGCTAACCAGGCTTCCAGCAAGGGTGTGAGCTGCTGCACCAACTGCGGATGGCTGATGCGCAACAGGTCGTAATGCACCAGCAGGCTGGTCCAGGCCGGCACCAAGTCGACCAGCACCGGCCCCAACTGCTGAGCGATACGCTCAGCCAGGCGGGCGATGCGTTGCGGCAGTTCGGCATCCGGCTGTTCGGCCAGCACCAGCAGCAGCGCCTCGGCGCCGGCCGGCTCGATACGGATCACTGCGCATCCAGCAGGGCGCGCAGGCGCCGCAGCACCGCCAGCGACTCGGGATTGTCGCCGTGCACACAGAGGCTGTCGGCACGCAGCTGTACGGGCCGACCATCAATATCGGCAAACGCCTGGCCGGCGGCAATCGCCAGGGCCTGACTGAGAATCTGCTCACTGTGCTGATACACCGCGCCCGCCAAACGCCGCGACACCAGCTGGCCATCGGCCTGGTAGGCCCGGTCAGCAAAGGCTTCGAACAACAGCGGCACCCCGGCCGCCGCCGCCAGTCGCTGTTCGCGGCGATTGTCGGCCAGCGCCAGAACCATCAGCGGCAAGCCCGGCCGATAGCGAGCACAGGCCGCCAGCACAGCCTCGAACAGCTCGTCGCTACGCAGCAGGTCGTTGTACAGGGCGCCATGGGGTTTGACGTACGCCAGCTGGGTGCCGGCCGCGCGGCAAAAAGCATCCAGCGCACCGAGCTGATAAAGCACCAGCGCCTGCACCTCCTCAGCCGAACACGCCAGATGGCGGCGGCCGAAGCCTTGCAGATCGGGATAGGCCGGATGGGCGCCGATGCTCACCCCATGGCGCACGGCCAAGGCCACGCTGCGCTGGATGGTCAGCGGGTCGCCAGCATGAAAACCGCAGGCCAGGTTGGCCTGATCCACCAGCGGCATGGCATGGGCATCGTCGCCCATCTGCCAGGCGCCAAAGCTTTCGCCCATGTCGCAATTCAAGAGGATTCTGTTCATCCGCCAAGCTTAGTGGGGCAACGCCAAGCCGGGAAGCGCCAGGCCGGATAAATGCCCAACGCCCCTAGCCGAAATGCACGCCGAACGAGGGACGTTGGACAGCGATGCTCACTCAGTAAACATCGCGCCGGTAGCGACCTTCTTCTATCAGCGCCTCAACCCGAGCATCGCCCAGCACCTCGCGCAACACCGCATCCACACCGCTGGCCATGCCATCGAGGCTGCCGCAGACGTAGATTGCTGCGCCTTCGGCGACCCAACTGCGCAGGTGTTCGGCGGCCATACGCAGGCGATCCTGCACATACACCTTGGCGGCCTGATCGCGGGAAAACGCCAGGTCCAGGCGCGCCAGCTCACCACTGGCCAGCCAGCTGTCCAG
This sequence comes from Pseudomonadaceae bacterium, assembly GCA_019747075.1. GTDB lineage: Bacteria > Pseudomonadota > Gammaproteobacteria > Pseudomonadales > Pseudomonadaceae > Aquipseudomonas. The sequence goes on along the minus strand of JAIERF010000115.1, from coordinate 29,099 downwards.
CTCCTCACGGCAGTAGAAGTCGTGAGCGGCATTGCGCTCACCGAACAACAGCCAGTTGCGCGACTGCCCGGCGCCGATGCGCTGTTTGAGCAGGCTGCGCAGGCCGGCCAGGCCGGTGCCATTGCCGATCAGGATCAGCGGGCAATCTGCCTCAGGTGCATGGAAGCCGGAGTTCCGCCGCAGGCGTGCCAGCAGCGGTTGCTGCAGCGCGGCACCGGCCGTCAGCCAACCGGAACCCAGGCCCAGGCTGCCGTCTGGGTGACGCTCCTGGCGCACCAGCAACTCCAGTACCCCATCAGCGAGCAGCGAGGCGATCGAATACTCGCGCACGGCCGCCTCGGCGTGGTTGCCCGGCAGCACTTCGAGCAGGTCGCCGGCCTGCCAGTCGACGGCGGTCGGCGGCTGTAGGCGCAGGAGAAAGGTCGGCGCGCCGCTGCTGCCGGGGTTCAGGCATTGGCGGTCGAGCAAGCGCCACTCGCCAAACGGCTGCTCAGCCATGGCTTGCGGCGGCGCCCCCGTTAAACCGCTGAGTTGCTGCTGCCAGTGCGCCAGCGCGACGACGTCGCCGTTGTCCACTTCCACCGGGCTGAACAGGCTGTTGGCGCCCTGCTGTTGCAACCAGCCATGCAAGCGCCGAGCAAAACCACAGAACTGTTGATACTGGCGATCACCGAGGGCCAGTACGGCGTAGCTCAGGTCCGCCAGGGCCAGCTCGCGCCCCAGCAGACTGCGTTCAAAACCACGGGCGCTGTCCGGCGCCTCACCGTCACCGAAGGTGCTGACCACAAACAGGGCGCGGCTGGCCTGGCGCAGCGCCTGGGCATCCACCCGCGCTAACGGCTGCACCTGCACCGCGATGCCGGCGGCCTGCAACTGCCCGGCCGTGCGCCAGGCCAGTTGTTCCGCCAAGCCGCTCTGGCTGGCAAAACCCACCAGCCAATGCTGACCCGCAGCCGATGTGCCCAGGGCACCGCGAGCCTGCTTGATCGCGCGCGTCTTGCGCCGACGATCGAGGTACAGCAGCCAGCCAGTGATGGCGAACAGCGGCATGCTCAGGCTGGCCAGGGCCATCAGAATGCGCCCGACCAAACCGAAGTATTCGCCCACGTGCAGGGCATAGACACTGGCGAGCAACTGAGCGCCGAGAGGCTTGTCGGCATAGCGCTCATGGCGCTGCACCTGGCCGCTCAGCGGATCGAGTACCAACTGATTGAGGGCACGCGGATGGTCGGCATCTTTGAGCAGGTAGAACACCGTGGCCGGCTGGCCAGCCACCGGAGGCAGGCGCAGGTTCCAGGCCACCAACTGCGGCCCGGCGGCTGATTGCAGGCTGCTCCAGAGGGCGTGGTAGTCGACGCTCGGTGGCGGCCCCTGGGGCGCATCACCCGGACGACCACGGCGCTCGCCCGGCTTGCCGCCCTGCTGACCGGAAGGGGCGTCACTGAGCAATTGAGTCATGCCGTCGCGGTACCAGCCATAGGACCAATACAAACCAGTGAGACTGGCGCACAGGTAGAACGCCAGGCACCAGGTGCCGGCCACCGCATGCAGATCCCAGTTGAAGGCGCGGCCTTTTTTCGCCCAGTCGAGGGTCAGCCAGGCGCGCCAGTTCAGCGCCTGACGCGGCCAGCGCAGGTACAGGCCGGAGAGACAGAAGAACACCAGCGCCAGGGTGCTGGCGGCGGTGATCTGCTTGCCCGTCTCGCCCATGGCCAGGAAGCGGTGCAGCTGCAGCATCAGGTCGAAGAAGGCCTTGCCGCTGGGCTCGGCCAGCAGCTCACCGCTGTAGGGGTCGAAAAAGCGCATCGGCCCACGCCGTTCACCAGGTTTTGGGGTGAAGAACACCCGCGCAGCGCTGTCGGCCTGGGTATCAACCCACAGACCGCTGACCGTCTGGCCGGCCGCAGCCTCGATTTTGCTAACCAACTCGGCCGGCGCCAGGATGCCCGACTCACGCACCTCGACCCGCAGCACTTCGGGGTTGAGGGCGGTCATGATCTCGCCTTCGAAGGCGTACAGCGCGCCAGTCGCGCCCATCAGGGCCAGCACCAGGCCGGCACTGATGCCGAAAAACCAGTGCAATTGAAACAGGACTTTCTTGAACACGAAAAACACCTTGGTCAGTGGGCCATGCCCGGAGCGGAGCACAGTCTAGATGCGAAGCATTTGCATTCAATGCAGGTTTACCCAGCCTTTACCTTCGCCCGCTCAGCGCGCGTGCGCCGGCAGCAACAGTTCGGCGGTGATGTCCGCCAGCTCGCGACAACCACACAACGCCATGGCCACTTCCAGCTCCTCACGCAGCAGCTTGAGCAGGTGCGCTACGCCCAAGGCGCCGGCCGTGGTCAGGGCGTGGATATAGGGCCGGCCGATCAGCACTGCATCCGCACCCAGAGCGATGGCCTTGAGCACATCAGTGCCACGGCGAATGCCGCCGTCCACCAACAGCAGGGCGTCTGGACCTACGGCCCGGCGAATGGCCGGGAGCATCTTCACGGCCGGCAACTGGCTGTCCAGCACTCGGCCGCCGTGATTGGAGACGATCACCCCGGCGGCGCCGGCCTGCATGGCCAGCTGCGCGTCCTGGGGATGCAGGATGCCCTTGAGCAGCACCGGCAGCCGGCTGTGCTGACACAACCAGGCCACGTCGGCCCAGTGCGGCGCCAGCGCCAGCAGGCCATCGAACACCGCACTGCCACCGACAGGTAGCTCCGGCAATACGGGCGGCGCCTCAATATTCACCGCGGCAATCCCGGCGGGCAGTTGAAAGCCAGCCCGTTGCTCGCGGTTGCGAATACCGGCCACCGGCGCGTCCACTGTCAGCACCAGGGCCTTGTAGCCAGCTGCGGCGGCGCGCTCGGCCAACGCCAGGGTGCGCGGGCCATCGCCTTGCCAATACAGCTGAAACCACAGCGGCCCATTACCCGCCTCGGCCACCTCCTCCAGCGCCGTCGAGGCATAGGAACTGAGCACCGCCGCGCCGCCCATCACCCCGGCGGCCAGGGCCATGGCCCGCTCACCCTCCGGATGAAACAACTGCTGATAGGCCACCGGCGCCAGCAGGATCGGGTGCTGCAGGGTATCGCCCAGCAGCTGACAACGGGTATGACCGCCGCGCAGATCGCGCAGCAGACGCGGCAGCAGCGCCCAGTCCTGCCAGACGTTCAGGTTGGCCTGGCAGGTCAGCTCATCCGCCGCGCCGCCTTGCAGGTAAGCCAGGGCATTGGCATCCAGGCGCTGCAGGGCATGTCGCTGGTAATCGCAAGCCGCCACCAGATCGGCGGTAATCACATCGAGGGGCGGTAGCAGGGTCATGTTCACTCGCCCCACTGGCGCAGCAGGTTGTGATAGGTGCTGGTCAGGCCGAGCACTTCTTCGCTGTCGCCCAACTGGCCGCGCAGCTTGAGAATATTCATGTCCAGATCGAACAGCAGCTTGCGTTGCCAAGCGTCGCGCACCCAGCTCTGGGTCCAGAGGAACGCGGCGATGCGTGCGCCGGCCGTGACCGGCTCGACCCGGTGCAGGCTGGTGGCCGGATAGACAATGGCGTCGCCGGCGGCCAGCTTGACCTCGTGCTCGCCGTAGGTGTCTTCGACGATCAGCTCACCGCCCTCATATTCCTCCGGCTCGCTGAGAAACACCGTGGTCGAGACATCGGTGCGCACCTGCAGGCCGCTGAAGCGGTCACGTTGCAGAGCGTTGTCGACATGATTGCCGTACAGGCCGCCGCCCTGGTAGCAGTTGAACATGGGCGGCAGCATGTGCCGCGGCAGCACCGCCGAGACAAACAACGGGTGCCGCGCCAGGGCATCGGCGACCCGTTGCGACAAACCGGCAAACGCCGGCGATGCAGCGGGGAATTGCAGATTGTGTTTGAGACTGGCGGCCTGGGCACCAGAGGTCTGCGCGCCATCGACCCAGTTATGGGCCGCCAGTTCGGCGCGCAAGGTCGCAACGTCGGCTTTGCTCAGCACCTGCGGGATATGCAGCAACATCAAGGCGTCCTCTTCGTCACAACGCAAGAAGCCCGCGCAGAACGCAGGCTTCAGGGTTGCAGGTAGGCGGTTTAGAAATCGAACTCGGTGGTCAACATGGCCGAGCGCGGCGTACCCAATACGGCACGGGCACCGCTGTTGTTGAGGGTCGCGATGTACTCCTCGTCAAACAGGTTGTAGACGTTCAGGCGCAGGTTGACGTTCTCGTTGATCCGGTAGGCCGCCATGGCGTCGGCAACCCAGTAGGACGGGATTTCCGGCATGTTGGTGGTGCTGCGATCAGCCCCCTCGGCGATCAGACGGTCCTGGTCACCGACATAGCGCGCCCCGCCACCGAGGGTGAAGTCGCCCAGGGTGTAGGAGGTCCACAGGGTGGCAGTGAGGTCTGGCGACCAGCGCACACCGCTGTTCTCGGTGGTCACGCCAGTGGTGGCGTTGTGGCTGGCTTGATCAAGCTGCTCGGTGTCCATGCTGGCGATGCCGGCCGAGACCTGCCAGAAGTTGGTGATCTGCCCAACCATGCCCAACTCGACACCGGTGACGCGGATCTTGCCGTCCTGCTGATAGCTGTCGCTCAGGGCATCGTAGGACACCTGATTGGTGTTCTCGGTGCGGTACACGGCGGCGGTCAGGTTGAGGCGGTCATCCAACAGATCCCACTTGGTGCCCAGCTCGACGTGTTCGGTTTCCTGCGGGTCCAGGTTCGGCTGGCTGTCGCTGGACTCGGACGTCGACAAGGCAAAGTTGGCGCTGCCCGGCGGGGTCAGGGAGTTGGCGTAGGACAGGTAGATGCTGCCGTTTTCCAGCGGTTTGAACACCACACCGGTGTTCCAGCTGGTCAGGTCATCCGAGCTGTCCAGGTCGTACGGCGTCAGCAGGTAATCGTTGGTTGCCGAGGTGCTGGTGATGGACACCAGCGAAGCACCCTTGCTGTCGGTCCGGTAGTGCTCAAAACGCACGCCGGCATTGACCGACCATTGCTCGTCCAGATGCAGGGTATCGAAGGCATAGAAGGCGGCGGTATCGGTGGTGCCATCGCTGTATACGCCCGATTTGTAGGGCTTGCCCATCACGTCATAGGCATTGGGGTCATAGAGGTTGGCATTGGGCACGGCAACGGCCACATAGGTCACGCCATCGATGACCTGGTTCGCCGTGGCGCCCGACTCGGTGCGCTGGCTTTCGCGCATAAACTCCACACCGGTGGCCAGAGTGTTGCGCAGGCCAAAGGTGAAGAATTCAGTATTCAGGTTGGTCTGGTTGGCGGCGATCTCGTTTTCCTGGTCAGTCAGCTGGCGCGAACGGGTCACGGTCCAGTTGGCCGGGTTGCTCGAGTTGTTAGCCGAGAGGGTGTTGATGCCAGTGAGGATACGATCGGTGGTGGTTTTGCCGATGCGCGAAGTGTTGCGCAGCGTGGTCACGTCATTGAGGTCGTGCTCGAATTTGACGGTGAACATGTCAGCTTCGACATCTTCGTAGTCGCTTTTGCTGCCGTAGAAGTTGTCGTTGTCCACCTCGGCGCCGGCATTCAGACGGGCATCGGCATTGTAGAAACCGTCCATGCCGATGGTCGAGATACCGCCGTCAGGGATGTTGTTCTGCCGCACATGCTGGGAGTACAGGTACAGACGGGTATCGGTCTCCAGGCCAAAGGCCAGCGCCGGAGCCACGCCGTAGCTGCTGTTTTCCACGGTGTCACGGCCGTCGACGCCACCGTCGCGGCGCATCAGGTTCAGGCGCAGGGCCGAGTTGTCACTCATGCTCTGGTTGATGTCGGCGGTCAGGTTGCTCTTGTCCGCTGTGCCATAGCCGAGGGTGCCGCTGATCGCGTCTTCCAGGGTCGGCAGCTTGGACACCAGGTTGATATAGCCCGACGAGGCGCCGCGGCCGATATCGGAGCCGGCCGCGCCCTTGACCACTTCCACCTGCTCAAGGTTGAACACGTCGCGGCTGACCGCGCCGAGGTCGCGAACACCGTCGACAAAGGTCGAGTTCTGGGTGGAGAAGCCGCGCATCATAAAGGTGTCGCCGGCCGAGGTATTACCGTTCTCGCCCAGCTGCATGGTGATGCCAGGGGTGTTGCGCAGGGCTTCCATCAGGCTGTTGGCGCCCTGCTCGCGCAGCACTTCCTTCTTGATCACCTGCACGGTTTTTGGCGTATTCAGCAGATCCTCGGTCATCTTGGCGTTGGCACTGCGCTTGGCCTTGTACGGCACTTCGCGCTCGGCGGTGGAGGTCACGCTGGTGCCGGGCAGGTTCAGCTGCGCCTGGCTGGCGTCCTCCTGGGCGGCCATGGACATGGACGGAATGGCGGCGGCGATCAGGGTCGCGAGGTGGCAGGTCTTGTGATGTTTGCGGCTGTGAATGGACATATATTTTCCCCAGTGAGAGCAAATGAGCATCTCTGCCGCACCTCAGGTTTCTGTTGCCGAGTGTGCGATGGCAGAGCGCTAAAAGTTCAATTCGGCGAGGATGATAATTATTACCATTTACTTGCGCAATAAGAATCATCCTCTTTTGAGAAATAATGCTATTCGCAGGCAGATCGTCGTCGCAGCTCAATGCCGAGCAAGGCGTCCACAGGTTTTCGCCAGGCGCAAAAAAGCAAAAACCCCAGCAAGCTGGGGTTTTTGGCGCAACCAGAGAGAAACAGTGGTTACAGGTAGAACGACTTCAGCGGCGGGAAGCCATTGAATTCCACCGCGCTGTAGCTGGTGGTGTAGGCGCCGGTGGACAGCCAGTACAGGCGGTCACCGATGGCCAGGTTGAGCGGCAGGCCGTACTTATAGTTCTCGTACATGATGTCGGCGCTGTCGCAGGTCGGACCGGCGATCACCACTTCTTCCATCTCGCCCTTCTTCTCGGTGTAGATGGGGAACTTGATCGACTCGTCCATGGTTTCGATCAAACCACTGAACTTGCCCACGTCCACATACACCCAGCGCTCCACGGCGGTACGCGATTTACGCGCGACCAGCACCACTTCGCTGACCAGGATGCCGGCGTTGGCGATCAAGGAGCGGCCCGGCTCGAGGATGATTTCCGGCAAGTCATCGCCGAAGTCTTCCTTGAGGAAGCGGATGATTTCCTCGGCGTAGGTTTCCAGGCTGTTGGTGCGGGTGATGTAGTTGGCCGGGAAGCCGCCGCCCATGTTGATCAGTTTGAGCTCAATGCCGTCTTCTTCTTTCAAGCGCTCGAAGATCACCTTGACCTTGGCAATCGCCGCGTCCCACACCGAGATGTCGCGCTGCTGCGAGCCGACGTGGAACGACAAGCCATAAGGCACCAGGCCGAGGTCGCGGGCGAGGATCAGCAGGTCCATGGCCATGTCGGTCTGGCAGCCGAATTTGCGCGACAACGGCCAGTCGGCGGTGGTCGAGCCTTCGGTGAGGATGCGCACATAGACTTTCGAGCCCGGCGCGGCCTTGGCGATGTTGCGCAGGTCGGCTTCCGAATCGGTGGCGAACAGGCGCACGCCCTTCTCGAAGAAGTAACGAATGTCGCGGGCTTTCTTGATGGTGTTGCCGTAGCTGATGCGCTCCGGGCCGACACCGCGCTCCATGACCTTGTCCAGCTCATAGATAGAAGCGATATCGAAGTTGGAGCCTTTGTCCTTGAGCAGGTCGATGATCTCGACGGCCGGGTTGGCCTTGACCGCGTAGTAAACCTTGGCGAATTCGAAGCCGGCGCGCAGGTCGTCATAGGCCTGGCTGATGATCGAGGTGTCGATCACCACAAACGGGGTTTCTTGCTTGTCGGCGAACGCCTTCATTTTCTGAAAGGTTTCGCGCGAGTAGTAGTCTTCGACCTTGATCGACATGCTGGGGGCTCCATATGGGCAAAGCAAGCTAAGGGTGCTTGTAAAGGGGTGGCGCGCCGTGAGGCCGCCGCGAACGCCTGTATCTGTATCCCCACTTTGGTTCGCCTACTTCCCAAGGCTTGTCGCCGAGAATCGAAAATCGATCTCTCGTCGTCAGTACTTGAGCCGCATGGATCGTTGCCAGCATGAGCGTTCGGGCGCGAACTTTAGGACCATGAGCGCTGTAGATCAATCAATAATTGCCGCCATTTCGCAGTCCTTTGTCGCTGTATCGATTGACTGTTCTTGATTCAAAACAACGCGTCATAAAATGCTGCACAACGCCTGCGGCCACGGCCTGCCAACCGGGCGCCGCTCGGGACGCTTTTACCGCTATAATCGCCGCCTTTTTTGACAATCCGACTATCAGTCGATGGGTTTCCCGAGCATGAGCATCCAGGCCACCGAAGTCGCCAAACGCCGTACCTTCGCCATCATTTCCCACCCGGACGCCGGTAAGACCACCATTACCGAGAAACTCCTGCTGATGGGCAAGGCGATTGCCATCGCCGGCACGGTGAAGTCGCGTAAATCCGACCGCCACGCCACCTCGGACTGGATGGAGATGGAAAAGCAGCGCGGCATCTCCATCACCACCTCGGTGATGCAGTTCCCCTACCGCGAGCAGATGATTAACCTGCTCGACACCCCCGGCCACGAAGACTTCTCGGAAGACACCTACCGCACCCTGACCGCAGTGGACTCGGCGCTGATGGTGCTGGATGGCGGTAAAGGCGTTGAGCCGCGCACCATCGCCCTGATGGAAGTCTGTCGCTTGCGCGACACGCCGATTGTCAGCTTTATCAACAAACTCGACCGCGACATCCGCGACCCAATCGAGTTGCTCGACGAGATCGAAGCAGTCCTCAAGATCAAGGCCGCGCCGATCACCTGGCCGATTGGCTGCTACCGCGACTTCAAGGGCGTGTACCACCTCAAAGACGACTACATCATCGTCTACACCCCGGGCCACGGCCACGAGCGCACCGAGACCAAAATCATCCAGCACCTCGACTCCGACGAGGCCCGCGCCCACCTGGGTGACGAGTACGCGCGCTTTATCGAGCAACTGGAACTGGTCCAGGGTGCCTGCCATGAATTCGACCAGGACGAATTCATGAATGGCCAACTGACCCCAGTGTTCTTCGGCACCGCGTTGGGCAACTTCGGTGTCGACCACGTCCTCGACGCCATCGTCGACTGGGCGCCCAAGCCACTGGCGCGGGTCGCCAACGAGCGCACGGTGGAGCCGAACGAGGAGAAATTCAGCGGCTTCGTGTTCAAGATCCAGGCGAACATGGACCCGAAACACCGCGACCGCATCGCCTTTATGCGCATCTGCTCGGGCAAGTACGAGCAAGGCATGAAGATGCGCCACGTACGCCTGGGCAAGGACATCCGCATCGGTGATGCGCTGACCTTCTTCTCCAGCGAACGCGAGATGCTTGAAGAGGCTTACGCCGGCGACATCATCGGCCTGCACAACCACGGCACCATCCAGATCGGCGACACCTTCACCGAAGGCGAAGTACTGGGTTTCACCGGTATCCCGCACTTCGCCCCGGAGCTGTTCCGCCGCGTACGCCTGAAAGACCCGCTGAAATCCAAGCAACTGCGCCAGGGCCTGCAACAGCTGGCCGAAGAAGGCGCAACCCAGGTGTTCTTCCCCGAGCGCAGCAACGACATCATTCTCGGCGCCGTCGGCGTGCTGCAGTTCGATGTGGTCGCCAGCCGCCTGAAGGAGGAATACAAGGTCGAGTGCGCCTACGAGCCGATCACCGTCTGGTCGGCGCGCTGGATCGACTGCGGCGACAAGAAGAAGCTCGAAGACTTCAAGAACAAGGCCGTGGAAAACCTCGCCATCGACGGCGGCGGTCACCTCACCTACCTGGCGCCAACCCGCGTCAACCTCAGTCTGATGCAGGAACGCTGGCCAGACGTCGAGTTCCGCGCCACCCGCGAGCATCACTAAGCAGAGCCCGGCTGCGGTCATTCGACTTGCAGCCGGATTGTCGGCGCCGGACACTTGGCCCATGCGCCTGATCGATACCCACACCCACCTGGATTTTCCCGACTTCGACGCGGACCGCGGCGAGGTGCTGGCGCGCAGCCGACAGCTCGGCGTCGAGCGCCTGGTCGTGCTCGGTGTCTATCAGGCCAACTGGCAACGCCTGTGGGACTTGGTGCAACACGAAGACGGCCTGTACGCCGCCTTCGGCCTGCACCCGGTTTATCTCGATCAGCATCAGCCAGAGCACCTGGAGCAATTGCGCGACTGGCTGCAACGCCTGGCTGGCCATCCCAAGCTGTGTGCCGTCGGCGAGTTCGGCCTCGACTACTTTCTGACGGAGCTGGACCCCGCACGCCAGCAAGCGCTGTTCGAGGCGCAACTGACACTGGCAGCCGAGTTCGAGCTGCCAGCCCTGCTGCATGTGCGCCGTGCCCACGGGCCAACCATCGCCACGCTCAAGCGCTACCGCCTGAAACGCGGCGGCATCATCCACGCCTTTGCCGGCAGCCATGAAGAAGCCAAGGAATACCTCAAAATGGGCTTCAAGCTCGGTTTTGGCGGCGCCGCCACCTGGCCGCAGGCCTTGCGCTTGCGCAAGGTATTCGCCGCCCTGCCGCTAGACGCCATCGTGCTGGAAACCGACAGCCCGGATATGGCGCCAGCCATGCACCCTTACCAGCGCAACAGCCCGCTATTTCTCCCCGACATCTGCACCGCCCTGGCAGCACTCAAGGGCATCGCCCCCGAGGAACTGGCTAGCGCCAGCAGCACCAATAGTTTCAACCTGTTTGGCTGGCAGCAGACATAAAAAAACCGCCTTACGGCGGTTTTTATTTGCAGACCTCAGCCCAGGATCAGGCCTGGCCGCGCACGCGGAAGGCGCTGATCAGCTGCTTGAGCCGCGAGACATGATCGGACAGTTCGCGACTGGCCTGCTCGGTCTGGCTTGAACCCTCGGCGGTACGCTCACCGGCTTCATTGATCGCCACGATGTTCTGATCAATATCGTGGGCCACTGCCGTCTGCTGCTCGGCGGCGGCGGCAATCTGCTGGTTCTGGTCGACAATCATGCCGACCGCGCCAAGAATGTTTTCCAGCGCCTGCTGCACCTTGCTCGACTGGCTGACGGTATCGTCGGCCATCTTGTGGCTACCGCTCATGGCTTTCACCGTGGCCGCCACACCGCCCTGCAACTTGGAAATCATCTGCTCGATTTCTTCGGTCGACTGCTGGGTACGCTTGGCCAGGGTGCGCACTTCATCAGCTACCACGGCAAAACCGCGGCCCTGCTCGCCAGCCCGCGCTGCCTCAATCGCAGCGTTAAGCGCCAGCAGGTTGGTCTGCTCGGCAATGCCCTTGATCACCTCCAGCACCCGGCTGATCGAAGCACTGTCCGCCGCCAACTGGTTGATCACCGCCACCGACTGGTCGATGCCGCTGGCCAGGCGCTGAATGCTGCCGACCTGGGAGTCCACCAACTCACGACCACTCACCGTCTCATCGTTGACGCTCTGGGCACTGCCCACAGCGGCGGCAGCACTGCGCGCCACTTCCTGGGCAGTCGCCGACATTTCATTCATGGCCGTGGCCACCTGTTCGATCTGCGAACGCTGCCCGGCAACGGCCTGGTTGCTCTCACCGGAGACCACCTCAACACGATCGGCCTGACGCTCGACCTCAGTGACGGTATGGCCGACACGCTCAATCAGGTCGTGGATCTTGACCACGGTGCCATTGAACACATCCCCCAACTCACCCAGCTCGTCGCGGCTCTGCACCTTGTAGCTGACGGTCATGTCGCCGGCAGCCACTTTATCCATGACCAGGCCGAGGCTTTTCAGGGTAGTGCGGGTCGAGACGTAGAAGCCGCCATACAGGTAGACAATCGACAGGAACACCACCAGCAGCGCGACGACCAAGAGGATGGTTTGCGAGCCTTTCTGCTGCAGGCGTTCAGACAGCTCGGCCTGCAAAAACACCAGGGTCGCGTCGTTGACCTGATAGGTTTTTTCCATCTCGCCGCTGATCTCGGCAAAGAACTCCTGCCAGGAGCCCTTCAGGGATTCGGCAAGAATGACCTTGTCTTCGAAGACCTTGGCCAACTCCTTGAGGGTTTCCTGGCTGGCGGCGGTACGATTGCCCAAGGCGCGCTGGGCGCCAGGGCTGGCAGCCAGGGTTTCCTTGATCTTCAAACCGTACTCGGCGTGCAGTTTCTCCATCAGCAGCAAGGCATCTTCCAGCTTGACGCTGGCGCCGGAGTCGAGAAAACCAACGCCCAGGGAATAGGCACCCACCGAGCGCCCCGTGGCGAGCACGGCAGTAACCTGCGGGGTGACATTCATCACCAGCTCGACCATCTGCCGCACATCGCGACTGTCGTCCTGGCTCAGGCCGGAATCCGAGGCCACGCCTTTGATAAACAATTGCACCTTGGCCAACAACTCTTCGCCTTGGGCACGCTTGCTGACCGGCGCAACCTGAGCCTTGATGGCACGCATGGCATTGAGCAGCTCATCACGTTGAGCATTGAACTGCTCGACCTGCTGAGCGTCATGACTGACTGCCTGCAAGGCAGCAAACTGCTCGATCAGTGACTGCTCAAGCTTGGCGATCCGCGCATCAGCTTCCGCCGAACTGCTCTCACCCAGCATGCGACTGATCAGGGCAAGGTCGTTGACCTCTTCCAGATCGCGGCGAATTTTCAGGGTGCTGCCCAGCAGTTCGAGGCTTTCCAGCTCGGTACTGGTACGCACGTACTGGTCATAGGAGTCGCTCACCAAGTAGTAGTTAGTGACCGCCATGGGCAGAAAAAATAAGACACTTATCAGGCTGAATTTCATGCCGAAGTTCAGTCGATTCATCAGCGCGATGGCCGGATACAACACGGTCTTCACTAGACGCCTCCTGTTACCATTATTTTTATAGGCTGCTGCCCGTTTTTACGGGCAAGAATACCGCTTAGTAACCCGTGCCTCCTTCACCAGCCGACCGGCAACACCGGTATCCTGCGCTCAAGGTCGCGCCCCAGAAGGCACCCGTGCCTTAAACGCTCAGCAAGCCGCGCATCCTGTATACCCGATATCGGCCCATCGCTCTGTAACTTAAGGTTAAGCATGCATTCATCACTTCGCCTGGGCATTGATCTGGGTGGCAGCAAAATCGAGATATTGGCCCTGCAGGGCAGCCAGGAAAGACTGCGGCGGCGCTGTCCGACGCCGCAAGGCGACTATCCGGCCACCCTTGCGGCTATTTGCAGCCTAGTCGAAGAATGCGAGCGCGAGCTGGGCATGCAGGGCAGCGTCGGCATTGGCATCCCGGGCACCCGCTCCCCCGATCACGGGCGGATCAAGAACGCCAACTCCACCTGCCTGATTGGCCAGGACTTGGCTGGAGACCTTGAACAGCGCTTACAGCGGCCCATTCGCCTGGCCAATGACGCCGACTGCTTTGCCCTGTCCGAGGCCAGCGATGGCGCAGGCGCGGGGGCCGCCAGCGTATTCGGAGTGATTCTCGGCACCGGCGTGGGCGGCGGCATCGTCATTCACGGCCGCCTGCTGGCCGGGCCCAACGCCATTGCCGGCGAATGGGGGCATAACCCCTTGCCCTGGCGCCAGCCGGCAGATGGCCTGCCAATGCGCTGCTACTGCGGCCTGGATGACTGCATCGAAACGTTTCTCAGTGGTCCGGGCTGGGCCACGCGCAGCGGCCTGGGGCTGGACGCTGGGGCCATTGCCCTAGCGGCCAGCCAGGGCGTACCGGCGGCGCAACAGGCGCTGGCGCGCTACGCCGAGCAACTGGCCCGCAGCCTGGCCAGCGTGATCAACCTGCTGGACCCGGAAGTGATAGTGCTGGGCGGCGGGCTGTCGAATATCGGCGCCCTCTACAACCAGGTGCCTGTGCTGTTAAGTCGCCATGTGTTCTCTGACCAGGTCAACACCCGCCTCGTGCCCGCCCGCCATGGTGACTCCAGCGGCGTACGCGGCGCGGCCTGGTTATGGCCCTGAGCGGCCGACGGGCAATGGCTTGGATTACAGCAGCAGGGTCCACACCGCAAAACCCGCATACCAAAGCAGGGCACTGCGCACCAGCATTTGCCACAACGAGTCGAGGCTGTGCAGTCCAACATCCCCTGGCGCGGACGCCGGTGTATTGGCCGCCGCGCGACCGGCATGATCGACCAACTGGGCAGCCGAAATCTGCCAGTTCAGCAGTTCATGCAACAGCGCCCGGCTGACCGAGACAAAATCGCCGACCAAGGCAAAGCTGCTGGCCAACACCCGCGCCGGCAGCCAGTCGAACGCATGCCGCAACTGCTGCGCACGCTCACGCAGGGCAACCTGCTGCGCCTGCTCAGTGGTCAATGCCAACAGTCGATAGGCCAGCACGGCAACCGGCCCGAGCAACGCGTACCAAAAAATCACCGCAAAGAAGCTCTGATAGGCCTGCCAGAGCAGATAACCCTGCACACGGGTCAATAGCTCGCCAGGTTCGTCGGCCTGCACCCCCAGATCACGCGCGGCCACCAAGTAGGCCGCCTCGGTGTCATCGCGGCGCCAGGCATCGCGGAACGGCCCAAGCGCCGCCAGCACATCACCGCGCCCCAGGCCGTAGATCAGCACCAGCAAATGCACTGGCAAGGCCAGCCAGCCATAGGCCACCGACTTGAGCAGCAGCAACAGCACGCCGAGCAACAACACCGGCACCAACACCAGCAGCGCCAGGCTCAACCAAGGCGATGCCTGTAAGCTTGGCGCCGCTTCAACCCTGGCCAACTGCCGGAGCCAGCCGCCATCCTGCTGTATACGCTGCCGGCCGGCAGAAAATTTCTCGACCCACACCGCCAGCAATAGCACCAGAAAACTCATTTATTACTCCTTGATAGGGCTGGCCACGACCACTGGAGCAGCCAGCAATGCCGTGCGCAAACGTGGCCAGTCAAAGGCCGGGCCAGGATCGGTCTTGCGCCCCGGGGCAATATCGCAGTGACCGCAGATACGCTCGACACTGAGCGCCGGATAGGCCGCCAACAGCTGCTGCACCAGCGGCACCAGTGCATCGTATTGCGCGTCGCTGTACGGCAGATCATCGGTGCCCTCGAGCTCAATGCCGAGGGAGAAATCATTGCAGTTGTCGCGCCCGGAAAAGCTCGACACCCCGGCGTGCCAGGCGCGCTGCAGACAGGAAACAAACTGGCTGATCTGGCCATCCCGCTCGATGAAAAAGTGTGCCGACACGCGCATGTCCGCAATGCCGGCAAAATACGCATGCTCACTCGCGTTTAAGCCCGAGGTGAAGAACTCCTGCACCTTGCCCGTACCAAACTGCCCCGGAGGCAGACTGATGTTGTGCAGCACCAACAGGGAGATTTCCCCTTGCGGGCGCTCGTTGCAATGCGCCGATGGGCAATGACGCACCCCAGCGCACCAGCCAGTGACAGAATCCAACAGCATAAACACCCCTCTGAGCCACCACTTTAACAGCCCGCTGGCGATTGTAGCGCACCCTATAAACGACAACGCCCGGCCAAAGCCGGGCGTCGAAAACCGCGCAATAACACTCAGGTTGCCTTCAGACGCCGCAGATTGCCGATCACCGACTCCAGAGCCCGATCAAACAACAAGGCATCATCCAGCAGACGAATGGCGCTGCGGCGAAACTCCACTGCCAGCCCCATGCGGGTTTTCTCCAACACCTTCATACCAGTGCGATTAACGAAGATGAACTTGCCGGTGGGCTTGATCACCGCCGCCAATTTGCAGCGCAGCTTGTGCTCCTCATCTTCCTGAAACTCGACCCAACTTCCCACCCGCAAACCATCAACCTGCAAAAAGGCTTCATCATCGTCAGCCAGATTGACTTCGGCCTCCTGCTCGCGCCGCTCGCCAGGCGCCAGCAGGATAATCTCCTCAACCACTTCCACCATGGCCGGCTCTTCGGCCTGCTCCGACTCGTCGCTGACGGGCAGCTCCAGCAACGGCAGCACACTGGCCACCTCATCAGCCGGCAAGACCTGCGCAGCCTCGTCGGCCAACGTCGGCAGACGCGCTTGCGTGCTATCGACAGCCACCGGCATAGCCCGTTTGAAACGCTGGAAGGCCTGCACATGCAGAGCCTCCAGGCGGGTGAAGAACTCATTGGTGACAAAGGGATCAACCCCCGCACCATCCAGCCCTTCACGCAAATTTCTTAGCAGCCCCGGCACCAACTCCAGCAAGCGCAGGCGCGCATGCGGATCGTCATGGGGCTCGACGCTCCAGACCAGCTCATCCATGGTCACCAGCACGGCTTGCCACTGCGACGACGCCACCCCGTGCTTGAGGCACGTGAGCATCAGCACCTTGCTCCAGGCCTCCTGCAGCAAGCGCACCACGGCCTCCGGCAAGGTCTTGCCCAGCAAGCGCTGGTTCAATGCCAGCTCCACCTGCTGACGCGCCATTTCGGACTTTGCCCGCCCTTCTTCGGCATCCCGGGTACGCTGCTCCAGCAGGTCACTGCGGCGGCGCTCGTCGCCGGTAAAAGCAACAAACTCAGCCAACAGCTCGGCGAAAATGGCCGGGTCATCGACAAAGTCATTCAGCAGACGCTGCACGACCTGATCGATACGCTGATACAAGGTGTCGCGCTGGGCATCATCCTGATCGACCCAACCCAGGGCCGCCGAGGCGATTTCATTGAGCAAACGCCGAGCCGGATGACTGCCGCGACTGAAGAAGGTCTTGTCCAGCACCGCGACTTTCAGCATCGGAATTTGCAAGCGTGCAATCAGGGCCTTCAGCGAATCAGGCAGGGTGCGGTCGTCGAGAATAAACTCGAACAGCATCGACACCAGGTTGATAACGTCCTCATCCACCTCGCCTACCACACGCGCCTTACCACTCTTGGCGCTTGCGCGGCCGAGCAGCGACTCCAGCTGATTGCGCAGGTCAAACTCGTCAGCGGCGGCCGCCGATTGTCCCGGCAAGCGCTGCTGAATATGCGACAGCAAGCGCATCAGATCATTGCTGGAGATCGGCACCGCGCCCGCAGGCAACTCACGGGCCGGCATACCACTACCACGCACTTCGGCCAATAAGGACTGCAGCACGCCAAAGACTTCCTGCATGCCCTCATCGCCAGCGCCGCCAGAACCATCAGCAGCCGCAACACCATCGGTACGGGTACCGCGGCCGGCAGCAGAGCGCTCGGGGTTTCGCCGCGGCGGAGTGGACTTAAGCTCTGGCAGCACGCCCGCAGTAATCAATTGCTGATTAACTTCGGCATACAGCTGATCGAGATCGCCCAACACCGACTTCTCGAACAGCTTGAAGATGATCAGCTTGACCTTGATCTCCACGCCGAGATCACGACAGGCCTCCAGAAACGCCTCGCACAGCGCACGCGGACCTAGGGGGTTGTTCTTCTCATCAATCTTCTTGCTGACCAACGCATTCAGGCGGGTGGTCAGATGCCCAAGCGCCACACCATCACGGTTCATCACCTTGGAAACCATGGCATCGACGGCCACCGACTCTTCCAGCTGATCGTTTTGCACCAGCGACAAGGCGTCAAACGACACCGCATCCAGCAGCGGGGCCTTACCGATTTCATACTGATTAAGGGTGGCGAAGGATTCGAAAATCTTCTGCAGAAAACCACGCTCGATGGTTTTGCGCTTCAAGCGCAAATCGCGCATGGCTTCAAAAAAGGCATTTTGCTCGACGTTACTGGTGGCCCGATCAGCCATTTCAAACAGCGAATCATCGGCACTGTCGAACAGTCCCTGCAGGGCTTGCTTGAGCTGCTGGGCAGCCTTGTCACGCACTTGAGTAAGCGCCACGGGCAGTCTTCCTACCGGCGAAATGGGCGGGTGCTGAGGGGCGACCTTATTCAGGTGCACCACGTTCGCATCGGTCATTGCGAGTCTCCCGCAGAGGGTGCCACAAAGGCAAACCCAACTGCACAGCGATCAACAGGGCGTCTTCCATAACGTCAAGGGCCTGGCGTCAAATCAAATGAGTAATCTCATTATAGGGACGAGCACGCCACCACCAAGCTGACAGACCTACAGACATGACCTGCGTCACAGATGCACGCCAGCAACCTGCGAACGGTTGCCAGCGCACGACCAACGCGCTCTAACGGTGTAGCAGAAAGCCGGGCGACCAACACAACCGACGCTGCACGCGCGGGCGGGAGCCCCTATAATCGCGCCATTCTGAATGCGGAGCCCGTCATGCCCAACCTGATTCTTGCCGACTTGCGCAGCGAAATCACCGCTAACGTCCAGACCGCCCTGCGCGAAGACCTGGGCAGCGGCGACATCACCGCCCAACTGATCGCCGCCGAGCGCACGGCCAGCGCACGCATCATCACCCGCGAAGCCGCGACCATTTGCGGTACCGCCTGGGTCGACGAAGTGTTTCGCCAGCTGGACCCAAACGTCAGCGTCAACTGGCTAGTGCAAGACGGCCAACGTGTCACTGCCGACGAGATCCTCTTCACCCTGCAAGGCCCAGCACGCGCCCTGCTCAGCGGCGAGCGCAGCGCCCTGAACTTCTTGCAGACCCTGTCCGCCGTCGCCACCCACAGCCAGCACTACGCTGACCTGGTAGCCGGCACCCAGGTGAAACTGCTCGACACTCGCAAGACCCTGCCAGGCCTGCGCCTGGCACAAAAATATGCCGTGACTTGCGGCGGCTGCCACAACCACCGCATCGGCCTGTACGACGCCTTCCTGATCAAGGAAAACCACATCGCCGCCTGCGGCGGCATCGCCCAGGCGATCCAGGCCGCGCAGCAGATCGCCCCGGGCAAGCCGGTGGAGGTAGAAGTGGAAAGCCTCGAAGAACTGCAACAAGCCCTGGACGCCGGCGCCGACATCATCATGCTCGATGAACTCAGCCTGGAAGACATGCGCACCGCCGTACACCTCACCGCCGGCCGCGCCAAGCTGGAAGCCTCCGGCGGCATCAACGCCAGCACCCTGCGCAGCGTGGCTGAAACGGGGGTGGATTACATATCACTGGGCACGCTGACCAAGGATATAAAGGCGGTGGATTTGTCGATGCGCTTGAGTCTTTGATAAGGCTTTGTAGCCCTTAACTGTTGCAGCGCTAGCATCCCACCGCAGGAGCGGCTTCTGCCGCGAATTTCGAGGATCAATCCACGTCTACATAGCGCACGCATAACACGGACTAGACCTACTGTTAAACGCAGAACCCCGACCGTAGGATGGCATGGAGTGCTCTATACCCATCATCGCGCCCGACCAACAACGCAGGCACCACCATGAATCGCCACGCCATCGTGCAAACCCTGCAACGTAAAATCCCAGAACTGCTGGCTATTTACGCCTTTGGCAGTCGCGCTCAAGGCACCGCCAACGCCCAGAGCGATCTTGACCTGGCTGTATTGGTAGCCGGCTACGCCGAACCACTGAACCTGTGGTCACTGGCAAGCGACTTGGAGGATATAGCGGGCTGCCCGGTGGACTTGCTCGACTTGCGCGCCGCCTCAACCGTGATGCAGTACCAAATCATCACCACAGGCGAACGCTGGTGGAGCAAAGACATTCAGGCCAGCCTGTTCGAGACCACCATACTGAGCGAAAAAACTGCGCTCGATAGCGCCCGCGCAGGACTGCTCAGCGACATTCAAAAACAAGGGAAAATCTATGCTCGATGATGTGCTGATCAACAAAGCTGCCACCATCGAACGTTGCGTGGCCAGAGCGCGCGAAGAGTATCTGCGTGATCCCGCCGGCTTTGCCACCGACTTCACCCGCCAAGATGCCGCAATTCTCAATATCCAGCGTGCCTGCGAGGCCGCACTGGACATGGGCCAACACCTGATTCGCCGTGAGCGCCTGGGCGTACCGCAAAGCGCCCGCGATGTATTTACCCTGCTGGCGCAAAGCCAGCGGATTGACCCGGCACTGGCCGACAGCCTCAAGCGCATGGTCGGCTTTCGCAACATTGCCGTGCATGACTACCAGGCCCTGCAACTGCCAATCATGGTGGCGATTATCGAAAAACACCTTGAGGAGTTTTTGCACTACAGCCAGACGTTATTACTGCACGATGCCGCGCAAGCGTAGGGGCAAAGTAGTTAAAGAGCAGAGCCCCCGCACCAGCCCTTCACGCACACCAACAATAAGCTGGCGCAACCGGTCCAGCCCTCAGAATGGATTAGCCGCGCAGCGGTGTAATCCGCCAGTCAACCACACAAAACAAAACGCCCCACACAAGGTGGGGCGTTGGTTTGCATGCAACACATATCGGCGAACGGTTCGCGTTAAACGACGGAAGCGCCTTCGGCGATTCCATCATACGAATCCGTCATACCGCGATTTTATGGTGCTGCAGCTTAAAGGTTGTTCTTCTCAAGCGCAGCCTTCGCAGCAAGATGAGTAACAGTAGTTGCGACCGCCCAAGTGATAGAGGTCTGATTAGCAACTGTACTAGGAGTGAAGGTAGCCGCCAGACCATCCACGCCAGTACCAATATTCCCTGCGAAAGTCATTGTGATAACACCATCGGCAACGCTAGCCGAGGCAACTTCTTTGGTTGCAGTGAAAACTGGAATGCTGGTTACAGTGCCGCCAGTAGTATCGCAGGCAGTCAGTACACCACCAGCTTCTTGCGAACAGAGAGCTACCGCGGTTTTCAAGGAGCCAATGGAGCTAAGGGCATTCGCTACCTTAGCCTTGATCGTATAATCCTGATAAGCCGGCAGCGCTACCGCAGCCAAAATACCGATAATCGCCACCACGATCATCAGTTCAATCAGGGTAAAACCTTTTTGCATTTGAGCTTTCATCAATCATCTCCTCGACATGGAAAGGTCGTATGACCTAAACAGTAGGATGCACACTGCATGCCAACTCGCCCGAGTACTAATTATGCCCGGCCTGCAGGCAGACCAAAGCAACGCCAAGTAGGGATATCGCACAAAAATTCATTAAGTGACCTTTTTTGTCAACCCAACACCCCTTATTTGGCAGTGATCCCCCGACTAAGCTATAAGGCAAGCATGATTCTCGCGAGCCACAATAATGAATGACATCGTCAACCTGACTGGACTGGCCAAACAGCTGGTACTTGCTGAATTACTGGATGAGAAGAGCGCCCAGCAGGCCCACGCCCAGGCACAGCGCAACAAAACCTCACTGGTCACCTACCTGGTCCAGAACAAGCTGGTCAAAAGCCGCGCCCTTGCAGAGGTAGCGGCCGAACAATTTGGCGTGGCCTATCTCGACCTACACAGCATCGATAAAGAAGGCCAACCCAAAGACTTGGTCAGCGAAAAGCTGATCCGCCAACACCGCGCCCTGCCACTGTGGCGCCGTGGCAACAAATTGTTCGTGGCCGTGTCCGACCCGACCAACCACCAAGCGGTTACCGACATCCAGTTTTCCACCGGTCTGACCACAGAATCCATTCTGGTGGAGGACGACAAACTCGGCGACGCCATCGACAAATTCTTCGACAATGCCGCCAGCGGCATGGAGGACCTGGGCGATATCGATCTGGATGGCCTGGATGTTGAAGCCGTCAATGACGATAAAGACGACAAGGGCCAAGGCGACGGGGCTGACGATGCGCCCGTGGTGCGTTTCGTGAATAAAATGCTGCTGGACGCGATCAAGGCTGGCTCCTCCGACTTGCACTTTGAGCCCTATGAAAAAGCCTATCGCGTACGCTTTCGTACCGACGGCATATTGAGCGAAATTGCCCGCCCGCCCATTCAACTAGCACCGCGTATTTCGGCTCGCCTCAAGGTCATGGCCGGCCTGGACATCTCAGAGCGGCGCAAGCCCCAGGATGGCCGGATCAAGATGCGCATCTCCAAGAACAAATCCATCGACTTTCGCGTCAGCACTTGCCCCACCCTGTGGGGCGAAAAAATTGTGATGCGAATTCTCGACTCAGCCAGCGCCCAGATGGGCATCGATGCACTGGGCTATGAAGAATCGCAAAAAGAGCTATACCTGTCCGCGCTCAAGCAACCGCAAGGCATGATTCTGGTCACCGGCCCCACCGGCTCAGGCAAAACCGTCTCCCTCTACACCGGCCTGAATATCCTCAATACTGTGGACGTCAACATTTCCACCGCCGAAGACCCGGTGGAGATCAACCTGGAGGGCATTAACCAGGTCAACGTTAACCCCAAGCAGGGCATGGATTTTACTGCCGCACTGAAATCCTTTCTGCGCCAGGACCCGGACATCATCATGGTCGGCGAGATCCGCGACCTGGATACCGCCTCCATAGCCATCAAGGCGGCACAAACTGGCCATATGGTGATGTCCACCCTACACACCAATAGCGCGGCGGAAACCCTGACGCGCTTGCGCAATATGGGCGTACCCTCCTTCAACATCGCCACCTCGGTAAACCTGATCATCGCCCAGCGTCTGGCGCGCAAACTGTGCAGCATTTGCAAGAAGGAAGTTCAGGTCCCTCGCGAAGCGCTGCTTGAGGAGGGCTTCCCGGAAGACAAGCTCGGCACCTTCAAGATTTACGGCCCGGTTGGCTGCGAAAACTGCAACAACGGCTACAAAGGCCGTGTCGGTATTTATGAAGTGGTTAAAAACACGCCGGCGCTGCAACGGATTATCATGGAAGAAGGTAACTCCATCGATATCTCGATTCAGATGCGTAAAGACGGCTTCAACGACCTGCGCACCTCGGCCCTGCTCAAGGCTATGCAAGGTGTTACCAGCCTCGAAGAAGTCAACCGCGTAACCAAGGACTAAGCCATGGCCGTAAAAGAACTAAAAACCAGCACATTCAGCTGGGAAGGTACGGATAAAAAAGGCGCGAAAATCAAGGGCGAGTCCAGCGGTCAAAACCCGGCACTGGTCAAGGCGCAACTGCGCAAGCAAGGCATCAATCCGACCAAGGTACGTAAAAAATCAGTTTCGCTGCTTAGTGCCGGCAAAAAAATCACTCCAATGGACATAGCCCTGTTTGCCCGACAGATGGCTACTATGATGAAGGCTGGTGTGCCGCTGCTGCAGTCATTCGAGATTATTGGCGAAGGTCTCGACAATCCGAATATGCGCAAACTGGTGGACGACATCAAACAACAAGTAGCAGCTGGCAATAGCTTTGCCACGGCCCTGCGCACTCGCCCACTCTACTTCGATGATCTTTTCTGCAACTTGGTGGATGCAGGCGAACAAGCAGGCGCATTGGAAAACCTGCTAGATCGCGTCGCAACCTATAAAGAAAAAACCGAAGCTTTAAAAGCCAAAATCAAAAAAGCAATGAACTACCCAATCGCCGTAGTGGTAGTTGCAATTATCGTCTCCTGCATTCTATTAATAAAAGTAGTACCGCAATTCGAATCTGTTTTCGCCAACTTCGGAGCTGAATTACCTGCATTTACGCAATTTGTTATTGGCCTATCGAAAGGACTTCAAGAGTGGTGGTACTTATTTCTTTTCGGCTTATTCGGCATCGTATTTACACTTGCAGAATCCAAAAAGCGCTCGGAGAAATTTCGCAATTGGCTAGACCGCACAGCACTAAAAGCGCCCATCATAGGCGACATCATCTATAAGTCCTCCGTCGCCCGCTATGCCCGCACCTTGGCCACCACCTTCGCTGCAGGTGTCCCCTTAGTTGAAGCACTGGATTCGGTAGCAGGCGCAACTGGCAATATAGTATTCAAGAATGCCGTGCAAAAAGTTAAACAGGATGTCACTTCCGGCATGCAGTTAAACTTCTCCATGCGTTCCACCGGCGTATTCCCTTCGATGGCCGTGCAAATGACCGCTATTGGCGAAGAGTCCGGTGCTTTGGATATGATGCTGGACAAAGTCGCGAGTTATTACGAAGCCGAAGTTGACAACGCCGTCGATGGTTTAACAGCCCTGATGGAACCCTTGATCATGTCGGTATTGGGCGTTCTGGTGGGCGGCCTGATTATCGCCATGTACTTGCCAATCTTCCAACTGGGCGCAGTGGTCTAAACAATGCCTTTGCTCGATTTTCTGGCCAACCATGCGCTGGCCTTTGTTTTATGCACACTGCTAGTTGGCTTATTGATCGGCAGCTTCCTCAACGTCGTCGTTTATCGTCTGCCAAAAATGCTCCTTCGCGACTGGCAGGCACAAGCCCGAGAAATCCTCAACCTGCCAGCAGAAACCGACAAACCAACCTTCAACCTGATTCTGCCCAACTCCAGCTGCCCGCATTGCGCGCACGAGATCAAGCCTTGGGAAAACATCCCGATCTTCAGCTGGCTGTTTCTGCGCGGTAAATGCTCAGTCTGTAAAGCGCCAATCAGTACGCGTTACCCACTGGTAGAGCTGACCTGCGGCCTATTGTCTGCCTACGTCGCTTGGCATTTTGGCTTCACCTGGCAGACCGGCAGCATGTTGTTGCTGACCTGGGGCCTGCTGGCCATGAGCCTGATTGATGCAGACCACCAGCTGCTGCCGGACGCGTTGGTATTGCCACTACTGTGGCTGGGGCTGATCGTTAACCAGTTCGGTCTGTTTGCCAGCCCCGCAGACGCACTCTGGGGCGCCATTGCCGGTTATCTGAGCCTGTGGTCGGTGTATTGGCTGTTCAAGCTGGTCACCGGCAAAGAAGGCATGGGCTATGGCGACTTCAAGCTGCTGGCCATGCTCGGTGCCTGGGGTGGCTGGCAGATCCTGCCGCTGACTATTTTGCTCTCGTCCTTGGTAGGTGCCGTGCTTGGGGTGATTATGCTGCGCCTGCGCAATGCCGAAACCAGCACACCGATCCCCTTCGGGCCTTACCTGGCCATCGCCGGCTGGATTGCGCTGTTGTGGGGTGAGCAGATCACCGCCAGTTACCTGCAGATCGCCGGCTTCAAATGAGCAAACCCTGGACCCTGGGCCTGACCGGCGGCATTGGTAGCGGCAAAAGTGCGGTAGCCCAGTGTTTTACCGACCTCGGCGTTAGCCTGATCGACGCCGATCACGCCGCCCGCTGGGTGGTTGAACCCGGCCGCCCAGCGTTGGCGCAGATCGTCGAACGCTTTGGCGAAGGCGTCTTGCAAGCCGACGGGCAACTGGATCGCGCAGCGCTGCGCGGCCTGATCTTTCAGGACCCGGCACAGCGTCGCTGGCTGGAAACTCTGTTGCATCCGCTGATTGGCCAGGAGATCAGCCGCTACTTGGCCAGCGCCCAATCACCTTATGCCATTCTGGTGTCGCCGCTGCTGATAGAATCCGGCCAGCATCACATCACCCAACGGATACTGGTGATCGATGCGCCGGAGCACCTGCAAATGCAGCGCACCATGCACCGCGACCAGGCCTCTGCCGAACAGGTGCAGGCGATCCTGCAGGCCCAGGCCAAACGCGACGAACGCCTGCGCCACGCCCACGATGTGCTGGTCAATGACCGCGATCTGCACTGGCTACAGGGCGAAGTCGAGCGCCTCCATCACTTTTATCTGACCCTGCGTAAAGGCCAGCCATGAAACCCGTTACCACCGTTAAATGCCCCACCTGCGAAGCCCCCGTCGAATGGGGCCCGCAAAGCCCGAACCGGCCATTTTGCAGCGAGCGCTGCAAACTGATTGATCTCGGCGCCTGGGCCGCCGAAGAGCACAGCATTCCCGGCGACCCACTGGAAGACGAACTGTTTTCTGGCGACCTGCCGCCTCGACACCACTGATCCCGCCTCGCCTCATGGGCGCATAAAGCCGTAATCGCGCCCGTCGTCGAGATTCTCTGCCAGAAACTGCAGCTCCTGAGCCAAATCCGCTGCGCTGCGCTCCTGCTTGCTGCACTCCACCACCGCACTCAAAAGCGCCCGCAGATACAGCGCAGGCTCATGGCCAGCGGCTTGCGCCGCCGACAAGCTGCGCTGCAGATCGTGTTTTGCCAACGCGTGGACACTCATCACTCAGCCCTCCAGAATTTTGAGCTGCCAGCATGGCGCCAAGTGCCTCGCCGCCGTTGATGCAAGTCAATGCCGAGCCGCCCATCCAGCGACCGAATCCGCCATCATCAACGCGAGTGCTCGTCATCCTTCCACGGCGCCTGCAGGTAGCGCGTGCGATTGAAGGTTTCCAGCCAATCAGGACAAAACACCACCAGCGCGGCGACCAGCGTGCCATTGATAAAGGCTTCGGGAAACGTCACCAGCCACAGATAGCCGATAAAATCGTCCAGCCACGGCGGCATGGCAAAACGCCCATCCAGCGCTAGCAATCCCAGCCCCGCCAGCAGGCAACCCAGTGCCGACAAGGCTGCCGAAAAAAAACCACAACAGAAGATATACACGAACAAGTTGCGCGGCTGCGCGCGCTCGACCAGCAGCGCGCAACCCTCAGTGATCAGCACGGGCAGCAATACCAGCAACAGGCCATTCACCCCCAGCGCCAGCAGATCCTGGCGCCCGACGGCAATCAGCCCGACCTGCGCCAGCAGGCCGCCCAGCAGCGCCAAGGGCCAATCCAGCAACAGCGTCACCACCGTCATACCGATAAAATGAAACGACACTCCGGAGTCGAAGTCACGCCGCACCAGCCAGAGTAAAAACAACCCCAGCACGGTGCCAAACAGCAGATGCTGACGCCGACTGTCACTCAACACCTCAAGCCAGGGTGCACGCCAGACAGCCCAGAGCAGTGCGCCCACATACACGCCAGCACCCAGCCATAAAGTCGAGGGCGCCAGCAACTGGGCTGCGATCACGGTGCCAATGTCTCCAAAGCGTCGCGCAAGGCACTCGCCTGGGTAAAGGTCTGCTGCGCCTGTACGCGCCCCTGCTGCAATTGCAGCCAGAGCACCGTGTCATTCTCGACTGGGTAGCGCGGCACGATGCGCGCACTACGATCCAGCATCACGCGATAGTTGTAATCACGCATCGCAGGGACGGCGAACGCCGTAGCAATCACCGAGGGCATGCGACTGATATCCGCCAGGAACACCGCCTTGCGCGCCTCCAGATACCCTTTTGGCTGCTGATCCAGCGCAGCGGCCAGCAACTTGGCACCCGCCATGCTGCGCGCTACCAACAACACCTGCAGCTCGTCATTCAAGCTGTAGGGCTGATCGAACTGGTCCAGCAGGGTCCAGGGCGCCAAACGCTCGCCCACTTCGACGGCCTGCGCACAGGTCGCAGACAACGCCAATAACAAAACAGCGAAGAACTTCATTGCCACTCCCCTTGCGCGGAAAACCTGACTATCGCCGTAAACCAAACAGGATAACCAGCTGAATGTACCAGCCTGATCCACAAAAACACTGCAGCGCCAGTCTATACCGCACCCGCTGGCACCACATGCGGCTCGATGCCGCTGCCCAAGCGCCGAGCAATCCGCTAGAGTCGCCACCCGTTTAACCATGGCCCTCTGCCCTTGCACCCTTTCGTCCTGCGCCTCACCTTCCTGGCTTGCCTGTTGCACCCCGCCGCCCTATGGGCTCTAGAACCCTCAGTCTTCGGCAATGTCCGCATTGATGAAGTCAGCAGTATTTATGACGGCGACACCTTGCGCGTAACCATTCGCGACTGGCCCGCGGTCGCCGGGCAACGCGTGCCGGTACGGGTGTATGGCATTGATACCCCGGAAATGCGCGACAAACGCCCCCGTGTGCGCGAGCTGGCGCGCCGCGCCAAACAGTTCAGTGTCAGCCAACTGCGTAACGGCAAGCGCATCGAACTGCGGCAGATCCGCCGCGACAAATACTTTCGTTTGCTTGCCGAAGTCTGGATCGACGGTCGCAGCCTCGGCGACTTGCTCCTCAAGGCCGGCCTGGCCAAGGTCTACACCGGGGGTACCAAAAGCCCCTGGTAGCAGATTAAGCTGCACCCATGGATGACTCCGACTACCTGCGCCTGCTGACCCAGCAAGCCGAACAGGCCAACACCTTTCTCTCCAACGCACGCAAATGGGAGCGCGAGCGCTGGGTCTGCCAGCGCCTGCTGCAAGCGCTGAATGTGCCCAACCGCTTGGAAGAGTTCAGCAGCGCCGCACAGGAACCGCCCGACGTGCAGTTTCGTGACGCCAACTTCGAGGTGTTTTTCGTCCTGGATGAAGGCCGCCGCCTGAATGACGAATGGCGCGCCGAGGCCGAACGCCGACGCAGCGCCTTCACCCTGAGCCAGTTGGTGCGCCGCGAAGCGAAACCGCGACGTATTTCCGCCAGCGATCTACTCAAACACCTGGCCCCAACCCTGCACAAGAAGGCCCATAACTACGGCGAACGCGGCATCGATCTCGGCGAACTCGACCTGCTCGCCTTTGCCAGCCTGAAGCGCTCAAGCCTGGACCTCAACAGCCCCTTCCCGCCGCCGACCGAATACCTGCGCCAAGGCTGGCGCTCACTCTCGCTGGTGGGGCCGAACTTTGTTCGCGTCCTGTTTGCCCACGCCGGTGCGCCAGACTTCCTGCGCAACAACCTGGGACGCAGTGTATTGCTCGATGTCGGCATCAGCCTGTGAAAGTCCCGGACGAATTACTCGCCAAAGTGCCGCAACGCGGCCAGGTACGCTGGATCGGCGTACGCCCCAATGCAGGCGACGATATCCTAAGCCTGAAAGCCGTAGAGGCTCGCCGCGAAGCAGGGCTGACAGGAGACCACGCCCGACCCGGCATCGGCAACCCACGCCAAGTCACCCTGCTGCAATGGGAGCACCTCGCGGTCATCAATGCCTTGCTGGCACGCCCGGCGGATAACCCCGTAAGCCCGATAGACCTGCGGCGCAATCTGCTGGTCAGCGGCATCAATCTGTTCAGCCTCAAAGGCCGCCGCTTTCGCATCGGCCAGGCCATCCTGCAAACCACCGGCTGGTGCCACCCGTGCGCCAAACTGGAGGCACGCCTGGGGCCAGGCAGCTTTCAGGCCATCCGCGGCCACGGCGGCATCACCGCCCGCGTGCTGCACGGCGGCATTATTCGCCTGAATGACGGGGTCGAAGTCGAGCCAGTCTAAATCGCTGGTCTAAGCTCAAGGCAAATTAGAACGAGAGCCGCCATGTCCAGCCGCCTGAACCCCGAAGACCAACAACGCGTTTCCGATTACCTGAGCGCACCGCAACATCAGGTTGAGCGCCAGCCATTTCGGCCATGGCGCTTGCTGGTCATAGTGCTGGTGGTCGTTATCGGCCTAGGGCTGCTTAGTCGACTCCTCAGCACCCTGGTGCACTGAGCCGCAGCGGATTGACAAGGCGCGAGCGCCAAACGCAAGATCGAGTAGGAGGCGGATTTACATCCGCCGTCCTCTCACACCACCGTACGTACGGTTCCGTATACGGCGGTTCAG
>JAIERF010000010.1 GCA_019747075.1 Pseudomonadaceae bacterium | reverse complement strand
CCCGGCGCGTTGAAAATGCTCGGCGGCGCCTTCCTGGCGTTTCTCGCCCTGCAGCACGAAATCCCCATGGAGCGCGCCGCCGAACCCACGCAGATGTACCTGGTGGCCTACAGCTATGTGTTCTCCTCGCCGGAATGGGCGCTGGGGGCGATGGTGCTGTTCGTCATCGTCTCGCAGGTCAAAATCAACCTGACCAACGCTTACGCCGGCTCCCTGGCGTGGTCGAACTTCTTTGCCCGCGTCACCCACAGCCATCCGGGCCGCGTGGTCTGGCTGGTGTTCAACGTCGCCATCGCGCTGATGCTGATGGAGCTGGGCGTATTCGACGTGATCGAGCAGGTCCTCGGCCTGTACGCCAATATCGCCATCGCCTGGATCGGCGCCCTGGTGGCCGACCTGGTGATCAACAAACCCCTGGGCCTATCGCCCTCTTATATCGAGTTCAAGCGCGCGCACCTGTACGACATCAACCCGGTGGGCGTCGGCGCCATGCTCAGCGCCTCGCTGCTGTCGGTGCTGGCCCACGGCGGGCTGTTCGGCGAACTGGCCCAGGCCGCCTCGCCGCTGGTGGCCCTCGGTTCGGCGCTGCTCATTGCTCCGCTGTTGGCCGTACTCACCCGCGGGCGTTTCTACATCGCCCGGCAGAGTCCGAGCGAGCTGCTCTACCCACATATGCAGCAGAAAAAGATTGCCTGCGTGCTGTGCAGCAATGGCTTTGAGGTGGAAGACATGGCCTTCTGCCCCGCCTACGGCGCACCAATCTGCTCGCTGTGTTGTTCGCTGGATGCGCGCTGCAACGACCTGTGCAAGCCACGGGCGCGACTGGCCGAGCAGTTCGACGACCTGGTTCGCTGGCTGCTGCCCAACGCCAGCATCCCGCGCCTACACACCCGCCTGGCCCATTACCTGGGGGTGCTGACGGTCATCGTCAGCCTGTTGTTCTGCGCCTTCGCGCTGATCTACAGCCAGGTTGCCCAGGGCCTCGGCGAGAATGCCGGTGATGCGGTGCAGACCTTGTACCTGGCGTTTCTCAAGGCATTTCTGACCCTCTCGATGTTCGCCGCCCTGCTCGCTTGGTGGATTGTGCTGACCCGCGAAAGCCGGCACGTGGCGCAGGAGGAATCGAGCCGCCAGACCCATCTGCTGATGCAGGAAATCGAAGCGCACCAACGCACCGACGAGGAGCTGCAAAAAGCCAAGGAAGCCTCCGAAGCCGCCAACGCGGCCAAGAGTCGCTACGTCACCGGCCTGTCCCACGAGCTGCGCACGCCGCTCAACAGCATGCTCGGCTACACCCAGATTCTGCAGCGCGATGCCGCCACCCCACCGCAACAGCAGGACGCCCTGGCGACCATTCTGCGCAGCGGCTCGCACCTGCTGTCGCTGATCGACGGCCTGCTCGACGTGGCCAAGATCGAGGTTGGCAAGCTCAATCTGGAGCCCAGCGAAATCCCCTTCCCGGAGTTCCTCCAGCAGTTGCAGCGGATGTTCAGCCCGCAGGCCGAAGAGAAGGGCCTGCGTTTTCACTTCGAGTTGCAAGGGCGGATGCCCGCCGTGGTACGCGGCGACGAGAAGCGCATCCGCCAGATCCTGATCAACCTGCTCGGCAATGCCGTGCGCTACACCGAGCAGGGCATCATCGGCCTGCGTGTCAGCTATGCCCGCGAGACGGCCACCTTCGAGATCAGCGACAGCGGCATCGGCATCCCCGAGGCGCAGCTGGAGCGCATCTTCCAGCCGTTCGAGCGCGGCGACCCGCTGCGCCAGGACAACGGCGTCGGCCTCGGCCTGACCATCACCAAACTGCTGATCTCACTGATGGGCGGCGAACTCTCGGTGAAGAGCCAGCCCGGCCAGGGCACCCAGTTTCAGGTGCGGCTGTTTCTCTCCGAGGTGCGGGTGCCGCAGGCAGTGGTGCATGTGGAGCACAACATCATCGGCTACCAGGGCCGGCGCCAACGGATCCTGGTGGTCGACGACCATCTGCAACATCGCCAGGTGCTTGCCGGCATGCTCGAACCCCTGGGCTTTCAGGTGTTGCAGGCCGGCAACGGCCAGGAGGCCGTGCGCCTGGTGGCCGAGCACCAGCCCGACCTGATCCTTATGGACCTGGCCATGCCACAGATGGACGGCTGGCAGACCAGCCAGCTGATCCGCCGCAACGCGCTGTCGCAGGCGCCGATCATCGTGGTCTCGGCCAACGCCTTTGCTGACGACCGCGAACGCAGCGTCGAGGCCGAGTGCAACGACTACCTGGCCAAGCCGGTGTATATCCCGGCGCTGCTGGACAAGATCAAGACACACCTGCAGCTGCAATGGCTTAAACGCGCCGAACCGCTGCCTGGCCCGCTGGCACCGCTGATTGCGCCGTCGGTGGCCGCCCTCAACGCCCTCTACGAGTTGGGCGAGTTGGGTTACGTCAAAGGCATTCTGGAAAAACTCGACTGGCTGGAGCAGCACGAACCGCACAGCGCCAGCTACGTGCAGAGCCTGCGTGGCCAGGTCAAACGCTTCCAACTGAACGATTTCAACCGCCGCCTGAAGGACGCCCTGCACCACGCCGGGCGCCCCATCAGCACGGAATAAGCCAAGGACACCGCCATGACCGCTGCCCTCACCGCCATCGCCCCGATCGAACAAGGCATTGTGCTGATCGTTGACGACACCCCGGACAACCTGGCCCTGCTCTCGGACGCCCTCGACCTGGCCGGTTATATGGTGCTGGTGGCCATGGACGGCACCAGCGCCCTGGAACGCATGCACCGCCGGCGTCCCGACGTGGTCCTGCTGGACGCCATGATGCCGGGCATCGACGGCTTCGAAACCTGTCGGCGGATCAAGGCCCAGGCCGAGCTGGCGGACATTCCGGTGCTGTTTATGACCGCCCTGAGCGACAGCGAGCATGTGGTCGAAGGCTTTGCCGCCGGCGGTATCGACTACGTGACCAAGCCGATTCGCACCGACGAAGTGCTGGCCCGCGTCGCCGCCCACCTGCGCACCGCTCGCAGCCTGCGCGCGGCCCGTGAATTACCGGCCGAGCGCCCGCAACTGAGCGCCGCGCAAACCCAGGCGGCGTTGAGCAGCCGTTACCTGCTCACCGAGCGGGAAGTGGAAGTGCTGCAATGGGTGGCCTGCGGCAAGACCAACCGCGACATCGGCGACATCCTTGGCCTCAGCCCACGCACGGTGAACAAACACCTGGAGCACGTGTACGTAAAACTCGGCGTAGAAACCCGCACCGCCGCTGCGGCGGTGGCGATTGCGGCGAGTCACTGATAGCCGCAATCAAACAGCATTCGGCAGGCGATAGACCCAGATACGTTTGAGCACCGAACCGAACTGCGCGGCAAAGCTGCCGCTGTTGTAGGTCTGGCCGTAGCGCTGGGCGATCTCGCGCACTTCTACGGCCAGTTCGGCATAGCGACGGGCCGGCAGGTCGGGGAACAGGTGGTGTTCGATCTGGTGACTGAGGTTGCCGGTGAGGATATGAAACAGCCGGCCACCTTCCAGGTTGCTGGAGCCGCGCATCTGCCGCAGGTACCAGTGGCCACGGCTTTCGCCCTCCAGCACGCTGACCGGGAACACAGCCGCCTGCTCGGTGAAGTGGCCGCAGAAGATGATCGCAAAGGTCCACAGGTTACGGATCAGATTGGCCACCACGTTACCGGCCAGCACCGCCAGGGCATTGGCCCCCAGCAGCAGCGCCAGCAGCGGGAAGAACAGGTAATCCTTGGCCCACTGGCGGGCGATCTTGCCGTTGAACTGCTTGAGCAGCGGGCGCAATTCTTCACGGCTCATGCGCCCCTTGAAGTACTGATCGAGACGCAGGTGTTGCACCGCCACCGAGTACTGAAACAGCAGCGCCTGGATCGTCACCCACAACGGCTGCCAGCGGTAATACGGCTTCCAGCGCTGCTCCGGGAACAGGCGCACCACGCCGTAGCCGATGTCATCGTCCATGCCCAGCACATTGGTGTAGGTGTGGTGGATATGGTTGTGGGTGTGCCGCCAGAAATCACCGGGGCCGGCGATGTCCCACTCGAAGGTGCGCCCGCTCAGCTCAGGATCGTTCATCCAGTCGTACTGGCCGTGCATGACGTTGTGGCCCAGCTCCATGTTGTCGAGGATCTTGGCCAGCCCCAGCAGCAGGCTGCCGAGCAGCCAGGTCGGCGGAAACCAGCCGGCCAGCAGCAACAGTCGGCCGGCCAGGGCACTGAGCCTTGTGGCGCTGCGAATACGGCGGATATAGCGCGCATCGGCGGCGCCGAGATCGGCCAGGGTGCGGTTGCGTAGGGCATCCAGCTCGGCGCCGAAGGCATCCTGCTCAGCCGGGGATAATTGACGGTCTTCGCGCATGGTGGACTCCTTCACAGGTCGACCACGACATCGCCCTGAGGGACGCTGACGCAGATGCGGATGGGTTGGCCGGGCTCGTGCTGCAGCTGGCCGTTGCGCAGGTCGCGCACCGTGCCGCTGAGCAAGGTGCAGGTGCAGCGTGTGCAAATACCCTGACGACAACCGTGCACAGGCCGCAGGCCATGGGCTTCGGCTTGTTGCAACAGGCTGGTGGCGCTGTCACCCGTGACCGCCAGTTGGCTGCGCGCGAACTGCAGCTGCAGCGGCGCCGAACTGGCGCTCGCCTCGGCCGGCGGCAGGCTGAAGGCTTCCGCCTGCACCTCGCCCGCCCACTGTTCGCGCACGCTGGCGACAAAGCCATGGGGGCCGCAGACCAGCAGGCTGCTGCCCGGCAAATCGTGCAGATGGGCCGGCTGAAAGCGCCCGCTAAGTTCATCGGCCGCCGCCAGCTCGCCACTGATGGCCCAGCGCACCTGCAGGTTCGGGTACTGGCTCATCAGGGTCTGCAATTCCCGGTTGAAGGCCCGCTGACTGCGCTGGCGCACGTAGTGCAGCAGGGTAATAGGTGCCGTGAAGCCCTGACTCAGGGCTTGCCGTAACAAACCCAACAACGGCGTGATGCCGCTGCCGGCGGCCAGCAACAGCACGCCATCACGGCTCGCCGGCCAATACAGGCTGCCGTCGGCCTGCCCCAGTTCCAGCACCTGGCCCACCGGCAGATGGTCGAGCAGTTGGTTAGACAAGCGCCCGCCGGGCTGACGTTTGATCGCCAGCTCGATGCGGCCATCGCCGTGCACGGCCGTCAGGCTGTAGCTGCGGCTCAGGCGTGTGCCGTCATGCGGCATGTACAGCTGCACATGCTGGCCGGCCTGCCAGCCGCGGGCGTTGCCGTTGCAGCGCAAGGTCAGAGCCAGCATGTCTTCGGCCACCCACTCGCGCGCCTCGACCTGAGCCAACACCCGGTTCAGGCACCAGGCCGGGTGCAGGGCCCGCAGAAGCAAATCGACATCCGCTTCGCGCAGCCAGGCCGTGGCGCTCAGCCGCCGCAACGGCTGCAACAGCGCCGCACTGGCGCGCATCCAGGCAAAGGGAATCAAGGCCATGGGCTTAATCTCAGTGAACAATTGTTCACCAAGATGCCAGAGCAACAAAGTTTCAGTCAACACTTGTTCACTTGAATCGCCAAACGGTCGCCTATCGGTTCGACGCCGCCAGACAGCTTTTGTTAAAGTGCAGGCCGTTACCCAGGATGCTGTGCCGCCATGCCTTCCCCCCGCGCCGCCCAAAAACAGCAAACCCGCCAGGCCTTGATGGCGGCTGCCCGCACCTTGATGGACGGCGGCCGTGGCTTTGGCAGCCTGAGCCTGCGCGAGGTGACCCGCACCGCCGGCATCGTGCCGACCGCGTTCTACCGGCACTTCCATGACATGGACGAGCTGGGCCTGGCCCTAGTGGCCGAGGTCGGCGAGACCTTTCGCGAAACCCTGCGCCAGGTACGCCGCAATGAATTCGAGCTGGGCGGCATGATCGAGGCCAGCACGCGCATCTTTCTCGACTCGGTGGCCGCCAACCGCGCCCAGTTTCTGTTTCTGGCCCGCGAACAATACGGTGGCTCGCAGCCAGTGCGGCAGATCCTCACGGACCTGCGTCAGCGCATCACCGATGACCTGGCGGCCGACCTGAAACTGATGAATCGCATGCCGCATCTGGATGACGCGGCCATGGATGTGGTCGCCGACCTGGTGGTGAAAACCGTGTTCGCCACCCTGCCGGAACTCATCGACCCACCGGCCGAGTCCCTGCCGGCGCACCTGACCGCGCAAGCCAAAATCACCCAGCAACTGCGCTTTATCATGATTGGCGGCAAGCACTGGCAAGGCCTGGGCAAACCCGACGCCGAGCCAGGCACTGCCGCAGTGCAACAACCTTAAGCGCGCACCAAATAAACCCAGCCTATCTACCCAAGCTGATGCACGCCGCCGCCCAACGCGGCGTTGCACACTTATAGGGCGCTTGGCACCACCCTTGCTTTGCCAGTGACATTCACTTTGCCGGAATGTCGCCATGCTGGTCATCCACCACCGCATTCACGCCCAGGAGCACTGGGACGCCGAACTGCTGCTGAACTTCGAGGCCCGCAGCAAGAGTCGCCTGCGCTGCTTTACCACCGCGGGCGAAGACGTCGGCCTGTTTCTCGAACGCGGCCAGCCCGCGCTGCAACAGGGCGACTGCCTGCAGGCGCTGGACGGCCGCGTGGTGCGCGTCTGCGCGCGGCCCGAGGCGCTGCTGCACGTGACCTGCGCCAATGCTTTCGAGCTGACCCGCGCCGCCTATCACCTAGGCAACCGTCATGTGGCCCTGCAACTGGGCGATGGCTGGCTGCGGCTGCCCGATGACTACGTGCTCAAGGCCATGCTCGAACAACTGGGCGCCTGCGTGGAGCTGATCGAGGCGCCCTATCAACCCGAGCAAGGTGCCTACGGCGGCGGCCATCACCACTCACATGCCGGCGATGCCGAGTTCAGTTATGCGCCGCGTCTGCATCAGTTCGGTGTGCGCACGTGAACCCGGCGTGGCAGCTTCTGCGGCTGGCCAGTCCGCAGCTGCCGATTGGTGGTTACAGCTATTCCCAGGGACTGGAAATGGCCGTGGAACAGGGCCTGGTCACTAACGCAGAAAGCGCCCAACGCTGGATCAGCGATCAGTTACTGCTCAACCTGGCGCGCTTCGAGGCACCGCTGTTATTCGCCCATTGCCAAGCCGCTGCGCTTGAGGACTGGGTGCAGCTACACAGCCTGGCCGCCCAACAGCGCGCCAGTCGCGAAACCCGCGAACTGCAACAAGAAAGCCGGCAAATGGGCTACTCCCTGCAGCAACTGCTGCAAGGTCTGCCGGAACTGGATGACCAGGCGCGAAACTGCCTGAGTACGCTAGCTGAGCCGGGTCTGGCCGTGACCTGGGCCCTGGCCGCCCGTGCCTGGCAGATCAGCCCGCAGGATGCCCTGGCGGCCTGGCTGTGGGGCTGGCTGGAGAACCAACTGGCGGTGCTGATGAAGACCCTGCCGTTAGGCCAGCAAGCCGCCCAGCGCCTGGCCTCACACTTGCTGCCCGTGCTGCAAAGCGCCCAGCAGCAAGCCAGCACAATCGACCCGCAGCACTGGGGCAGCGCCGCCTTCGGCCTGGCCCTGACGAGCATGGCGCACGAGCGCCAGTACAGCCGTTTATTTCGTTCTTGATGATAAGGAAGACACAACCATGAACAGCCAACCCCTGCGCATTGGCATCGGCGGCCCGGTCGGCTCCGGCAAGACCGCCCTGACCCTGGCCCTGTGCCTGGCCCTGCGCGAGCGCTACAACCTGGCCGTGGTCACCAACGATATCTATACCCAGGAAGACGCGCAGTTTCTGGTGCGCAATGAAGCCCTGGCGCCGGAACGGATCATCGGCGTGGAAACCGGCGGCTGCCCGCACACGGCGATCCGCGAGGACGCCTCGATCAACCTGGAGGCGGTCGACCAGCTCAACCGGCGCTTTCCGGGGCTGGACCTGATCATCGTCGAATCCGGCGGCGACAACCTGTCAGCCACCTTCAGCCCCGAGCTGTCGGACCTGACCTTGTATGTGATCGACGTGTCGGCCGGCGACAAGCTGCCGCGCAAGGGCGGGCCGGGCATCTGCAAATCCGACCTGCTGGTAATCAACAAGATCGATCTGGCGCCGCTGGTGGGTGCGTCCCTGGAGGTGATGCAGCGCGACACCCTGAAGATGCGTGGCGACAAACCATTCGTGTTCAGCAACCAGAAAACCGGCCTGGGGCTGGAACAGATCATCGCCTTTATCGAACGTCACGGCATGCTCAACGCCGCCTGAAGCCATCAAGGAGACTCACCATGAACCTGCGCAACAGCCTGTCTGCCCTCGCCCTGCTGTTCACTCCGACGCTGGCCTTCGCCCACCCGGGCCATGAGACCAGCGGGCTGCTGGCCGGCCTCGGCCACCCGCTCGGCGGCCTCGATCATCTATTGGCCATGCTCGCTGTCGGCCTGTGGGCGGCCCAGCAGCAGGGCCAGGCGCGCTGGGCGTTGCCCGTGGCCTTTGTCGCCAGCCTGCTGCTCGGCGGCCTGCTCGGTTTTGCCGGCACCCAGGTGCCACTGCTGGAAAGCGGGATTGCCGGCTCGGTGCTGGCCCTCGGCCTGCTGGTGGCACTGGCGGCGCGCTTGCCATTGGCCGCGGCCCTGGGCCTGACGGCGCTGTTTGGCCTGAGCCACGGTGTCGCCCACGGCCTGGAGCTGCCCGGCGCGACCAGCCCGCTGACCTACGCCAGCGGCTTTGTGGCCGCCACCGCCCTGCTGCATGCCGGCAGCTATGCCCTGGCCCGTTACCTGCCGCTGGCTACTGCTGGCCTGGTGCGCCTGGCCGGGGCCGGCACCGCGGGTGCCGGCCTGTGGCTGCTCGCCAGCTAAAGCGCCAGGCGTTAACCTGCCACCTTCACAGGCCGCCACCATGCCCATGGTGCGGCCTGTTCACGGCTCAAGGAGGTGAGCATGGCATTGCGTTCCATTTGTGTATTTTGCGGCGCTCGGCCGGGCCATGATCCGGCCCATGCCGCGGCGGCGGTGACCCTCGGCCGCACCCTCGCTGAGCAGGGCATCCGCCTGGTGTATGGCGGCGGCGCGGTGGGCTTGATGGGTATCGTCGCCGATGCGGCCCTGGCCGCCGGCGGTGAAGTGATCGGCATCATCCCGCAGAGCCTGGAGCATTCGGAAATCGGCCACAGCGGCCTGACCCGCCTGGAAGTGGTGGACGGCATGCACGCACGCAAGGCGCGTATGGCCGAACTCAGCGACGCCTTTATCGCCCTGCCCGGCGGGCTCGGCACCCTGGAAGAGCTCTTCGAGGTCTGGACCTGGGGCCAGCTTGGCTATCATCAAAAACCCCTGGGCTTGCTGGAGGTCAACGACTTCTTCGGCAAGCTGTGTATTTTCCTCGATCATCTGGTGAGCGAAGGCTTTGTCCGCAGCGAACACCGCGCCATGCTGCAGAGCAGCAACAGCGCCGAAGCGCTGCTGCAGCAGTTGCAGGACTGGCAGCCGACTGCCGCAGCCAAGTGGGCTGGGCAACGACAGCCCTGAAGCCGCACAATCAGATCAATGCAGCACCCTGACCCCCATTGGAGACATAGATGGCCAAGCACAAGAAAGCCGAGCAGGCGCAACCCGACGCCGAGCACGTTGCACAAAAACTCAGCCGCAAGGACTACGACAAAGAGCTGGAGCGCCTGCACGTCGAGCTGGTGAAACTGCAGCAATGGGTGGTGGCCAAGGGCCTGAAAGTGGTGGTGGTGTTTGAAGGCCGTGACGGCGCCGGCAAAGGCGGCACCATCAAGGCCATTACCGAGCGCGTCAGCCCGCGGGTATTCCGCGTGGTGGCCCTGCCGGCTCCTACCGAGCGGCAAAAGAGCCAGATGTATATGCAGCGCTACGTAGAGCATCTGCCGGCCGCTGGCGAAGTGGTGATCTTCGACCGCAGCTGGTACAACCGCGCCGGCGTCGAACGGGTCATGGGCTTTTGCACCGACGAACAGGCGAGCAAGTTCTTGCAGGGCGTGCCGCTGTTTGAACGCAACATCGTCGAGTCGGGGATCATCCTGCTCAAATACTGGCTGGAAGTCAGCCCGGAAGAACAAACCCGCCGTTTGGAAAGCCGCATTCACGATGGCCGCAAGACCTGGAAACTGACGGCCATGGACCTCAAGTCCTACAACCGCTGGGACGACTATACCAAGGCCCGCGACGACATGTTCGCCGCCTCCGACACCTCTTGGGCGCCGTGGTATGTAGCCAACTCCGAAGACAAGAAGCGCGTGCGCCTGAACGTCATCAGCCACCTGCTGGAGCATGTGCCGTACGAGGAGTTGCCCAAGGAGAAAGCCATCAAGCTGCCGAAGCGCAACATCGGCAAGGGCACCAGCAACTACCCGTTCCGGGTTATCGCCGAGAAGTTCTGATGCCTTGGCGGGCACCCTTGCGGTGCCCGCCAACGACCGTCATGGCTGCTGCATGATCACCGTCTGGGTCGGCATCGGCGCCGGGAAGCCGGCATCGCCCAGGGCATCTTTGAGTACCTTGTTGGTGTCGAAATACACTTGCCAGTAATGCGCGTTATGGCAATACGGGCGCACCGCCAGGACCGGCCCGAGCAGGTTGAACTCCAGAATCTCCACATCCACCGCGGGCATGCCCAGCACATTGGGCACGGCGGCGATGCGCGCTTTCAGCACCTCGATCGCCACCCGGTAATCCGCCGCCCCTGACAACTGTGCCTGCAGGTCTACCCGGCGAAAGCTGTTGTGGCTGTAGTTCTGAATGTTGTCGGCAAAAATCTTGTTGTTGCCCACCAGGGTCAGCACGTTATCCGGCGTATTAATAGCGGTGACGAACAGGCCGATCTCGGTCACTGTGCCCGTCACCCCACCGGCGCAGATAAAGTCGCCGACCTTGAAGGGCCGCAACACGATGATAAAACCGCCGGCTGCCAGGTTGGCCAGCAGCCCCGACCAGGCCATACCGATGGCCAGACCCACCGCCGCCAGCAGCGCGGCAAAGGTGGTGGTCTGCACGCCCAGATAGCCGAGGATGCCGATCACCAGAAGGATATTCAGGGTCACGGTAATAAACGAGCCGACATAGCGCAGCACAGTCGGATCGACCTTCTGCCGGCCCAGGGAACCCTGCACCAGGCCCACGGCAAAGCCGATCAGCCAGCGGCCAATCACCCAAAACGCCACCGCCGCCAGCACTTTTACGGCAAATGCCGCGCCGTACTGGGTGATC
Source organism: Pseudomonadaceae bacterium (assembly GCA_019747075.1). Taxonomy (GTDB): domain Bacteria; phylum Pseudomonadota; class Gammaproteobacteria; order Pseudomonadales; family Pseudomonadaceae; genus Aquipseudomonas. The sequence continues at coordinate 47,476 of JAIERF010000010.1, read as the reverse complement.
AGCGCCATCAGGGCGTCGACCTTTTGCGTACCTGCAGTAATCAATGTGGCTTCATCCATGATCCGATCCCTCAGTAAGTAAGTGACCCAAGCAACGCTAGCACGTCGCTAAAATTTTGCTGTGCCCATCTATGCCGTAACAAAGGCTCTAGCGCAGCCATCCGCTGAGATTCCCGGCGCCACAACGACCCCGCCAACGGCCATTAACCCGTACTTTTAGCGCAAGCAGACCATGGTCTTGTCTTGCCTGGGGAAACACCGTATAGACTGCAAGCACGTGCTTCTTTCTGGTTTCGTCCATGCAGCCATACCGCATTGCCGGCCACCTGTGCCGCCCCCTGATCCTTGCGCTGTCTTGCCTGGTGGCCCAACCGCTGCTGGCCGAGGAGACCCTGCGCATCCTCACCTGGCCCGGTTATGCCGACAGCGACCTGGTACAGGAGTTTGCCGAGCGCTACGGGGTCAAGGTCGACGTCAGCCTGGTCAGTAGTGACGACAGCCTGCGCGAGAAGCTCAGCGCCAACCGGGGTGGCAACTACGATGTGTTTGCCGCCAACACCGCGGAGATCCAGTACTACATCGAGCAGCAACTGGTGCAGCCGCTGCAGGCCAATGACATGCCCAATACCAAGCGCCAGCTCTGGCGCTTCCGTAACCTGCAGAGCATTCCCGGCATCACCCAGGGCACGGCCACCTACGCCATCCCCTACACCTATGCGGAAATGGGCCTGATCTACGACCGCCAGCAGTTCCCCGTCCCGCCCGACTCCCTGGCCAGCCTCTGGGACCCGCAGTACCAGGGCCGGGTACTGGCCTACGACGGCAGTAGCCACAACTATTCGATCGCCCGCCTGCTGCAAGGCGGCGCGCCCTTCCAGATCGCCGACCAGGACTTCCCCGCCGTCAGCGCCAAACTCATCGAGTTGCGCCGCAACGTGCTGACCTTCTACAGCCTGCCGGAAGAATCGGTCAGCCTGTTTCGCGAGCACAAGATCGCCCTGCTGTACGCCAACTATGGCCGCCAGCAGCTCAAGCTGCTGCAGGATGCCGGGGCCGATGTGGGTTATGTGATTCCCAAGGAAGGCGCCCTGGCCTGGCTCGACTGCTGGGCCATCAGCCGCGGGGCAAAAAACCCGCAGCTGGCGCAACACTGGATCAACTTCACTCTGGAGCCGCGGATCAGCAAGGAGCTGAGCCGCCGCCAGGGCCTGGCCAATACCCTGGAAGCCCCCGCCGAAAGCAGCAACCTGGACAAAATAGTCTGGCTTGAACCGGTCGAGGACGCGGCCCGCCGCACGAGCCTCTGGACCCGTATTCGCTCCGGCGACAGCCTGCCGGCCCTGGATACGCCATGAACTTCAGCATGCGCTTCAAGCTCGCCAGCCTGCTCGCCGTGTTCGGCATCCTCATCAGCGGCCTGACCGGCTATTACTCCTACAGCAGCAGCCGGACCATGCTCCTGAATGCCGCCGAGCGCGACCTGCTGACCGCCACCCAAGTACTTGGCCGCAGCCTGCAGGCCAGTCTGGCCAGCGCCAGCCAGGATGTGCGCCTGCTCGCCAGCTTGCCGCAAACCCGCCAACTCAGCGGCCAGCCGGCGGCCAGCCCAGTGGCCCACGACGAACTGGCTGCGACCTTCAGCAGCCTGCTCAAGGTGCACCCCGAATACCTACAGATTCGCCTGATCGGCCTCGCCGAACACGGCAAGGAGCGCGTGCGCGTCGAGCGTGACGGCAAGCAGCTAACCCGCGTAGAAGGCCTACTGCTGCAAGAGAAAGCCCACTTCCCCTACGTGTTCAAAGCGCTGGACCTGAGGCCCGGCCAGGTACGCCTGTCCCCCATCGTGATCAACCACGAACAAGGCGCCCACTCTGGCCTGGACAAGCCGACCCTGACCATCTCCGGCCCCAGCGATACCGACAGCGCCAGCATCAGCGACCTGATCGTGCTGAACATTGATCTCAACAAGCTGTTCAAGCAGCTCAAGGCCGACCTGCCGAGTCAGTACGAGGTGTACCTGAGCAACGAGGTGGGCGACATTCTGATTCACCCCGACGCCAGCCTGACATTCGGCTTCGACCGCGGTCAGCGCATCCTCCTGCAGAGCTATTTCGCCCCGGTCGACAGCCTGCTGGACGGCAGCCGCACGACCCTGGTGACCACCAGCCTCGACCACGCCAATGCCGACCGCGAGCTGATCAGCGCCTTTGTGCGCCTGCCGCTGGACGATGATTCCGGTAAACGCCAGGTGATCCTCGGCCTGTCCCAGCCCGCCGACTTTATTGTGCGCGATATCGGCACCCTGGCCTGGAGCATCGCCAAGATCGTGGCCGTGCTCAGCCTGCTCAACCTGCTGCTTTCGGCCCTGGCGGCCCGCGCCCTGACCCGGCCGCTGCACGACATGATGCACGCCATCCAGCGCTTCTCCAAAGACCGCACCGTCAGCCCGCTGCCGCTGCGCCGCCGGGATGAACTGGGCCAGCTGGCGCGCAGCTTCCAGGAGATGCAGCAGGAAATCGTCGAGCACCTCAACCAGCTCAACGAGAGCCGCAATGCCCTCGACCACCTGGCCCAGCACGACCCGCTGACCGGCCTGCCCAACCGACGGATGTTCTTCGAGCGCCTGCAACTGGCGATTATCAGTGCCCGCCGCACCCACCAGCCGCTGGCGCTGCTGTTTATTGACCTGGACTACTTCAAGGAGATCAACGACAGCCACGGCCACGCCCTCGGTGACGAGGTGCTGAAAGCCGTGGCCCGCCTGCTCAGCTCGGCCACCCGCGAAGTGGACACGGTGGCACGCCTGGGCGGTGACGAGTTCGTCATTCTGTTTAACGTGCTGGACGAACCCGAGGACATTCAGCGCATCGTGCACAAGCTGCATGAGCGCTTCCAGAGCCCGCTGCGCATCGACGGGCTGGCCCTCAACGTTCGCGCCAGCATCGGCGTCAGCCGCTACCCGGAAGACGGCGACAGCGCCGAACGGCTGCTGCAGCATGCCGACCGCGCCATGTACGCAGCCAAGAGTGACGGCCGCAACACCTTCGCCTTCCACGATGGCGGCGGCGCCCAGAACCAATAAGCCCGGCCTAAACGACAACGCCCCGCAAAAGCGGGGCGTTGTCGTTGCAGCGTGTAGCTCGCGGCTTAACGCGAGGCCTTGCGGCGCATGGCCGCTGGAGTGAAACCGCCATCGCCTGGCGAAGGCTGAGCGAAGTCCACCGTGCCACGCTCTTCACTGTCCAGACCGAGCACGCTGTAGGTGCGCGATTGCAGGTCGTGATAGGTGTCCAGGGCCGTCCACACGGTCGGCAACTCGTAGTAGTTCTTCAGGAACGCCTGGGACACCCGCCACAGATCGCCACGGCCGTCGTACTGGTCGACCACCGCCGCCCCCCAGCTGTCCTCGTCGAGAAACAGCACGCGCTTGGAGTAGACGTGGCGCATGCCGGGCTTCAGCGTGCCCTCGACCACCCACACCCGATGCAGCTCATAACGGGTGTAGTCGGGGTTGATATGGCCCGGGGTCAGCAGCTGGTCATATTTGACCCCAGGCGTACCCAGACGGTAGTTGTTGTAGGGGATGTAGACCTCGCGCTTGCCCAGCAGCTTCCAGCTGTAGCGGTCCGGCGAGCCGTTGAACATGTCGGTGTCATCCACCGTGCGCATGCCGTCCACCGACTCCACCGGGGTGTCGTAGGCCACCGTCGGCGCTCGGCGCACACGGCGCTGGCCGGCGCTGTAGGCCCAGGCCTGGCGCGGCTCCTTAACCTGATCGAGGGTCTCGTGCACCAGCACCCCGCCACCGGCCAGACGTGCCGGCGCGGTGTTGAAGGCCATGTAGTTGAACAGCGTGTTGTTCAGCCCGGCGTAGCTGCCCTTGGGCTCGTAGAAGTTGAACAGCGCCTCGTCGCGCGAGGTCACCACCGACTTGTTGCCGTTGCTCTGCACGCCCGCTTCGCTGGAGCGGCGCACCAGATAGGTGCCGCGGTAGCGGGCGATATGGTTCCACAGGGCCTCGACACCACTCTGCGGCAGCGGAAATGGCGTGCCGCCGTAGGCATCACTGAAGCCATTGCCGCCATCCAGCAGCTTGGCGCTGGTGGCGTTGGCGAAGGTGTTGTCATACACCCATTGCGGCGCCGCACCACTGCGATGGCTGGGGTAGACCGGCATGCGGAAGCTGTCCGGGTAGGTGTTGATCAGGGCGATCTGGCCCGCCGTCAGGTTGGCCTGGTACTGGGCCAGGTTGGCCTTGCTGATGGTGAACAGCGGTTTTTCCGCGGCGAACGGATCGGTATGGTGACTACCGGGGCCCTGATAGCCGGCCGGCGCCTTGGTCAGGCCGCCTCCCCAGGCGGGAATACTGCCGGCGGCGTTGCCGGCTTTTTCCGCGCCCAGTGGGGTGAGTTGGCTTTTCAGGGCACTGGCCTGTTCGGCCGATACCGCGGCCAGGCTGTTGCCGGCACTCAGGCCGAGGGCGATAGCCGCCACCAGCAGGGAAAGAGTCTTGGTCATAGGGTCAATCTCCATAAACGAAATGCCCCGCCGGCCTGCGCCGACGGGGCCAAGGCATCAGAACGCGTACTTACCGCTTAGCGAGACGAAGTCGCGGTCGTACAGGCTGTTGATGCCCCGATAGTCGGTGTAGGCCAGGCCCACTTCGAAGCTGTTCAGGTAGCTGGCGTCCATCCCCAGGGTGTAAGCCTTGCTGCCTTCGCTGAAGTTGCCGGTGAGGTCGGAGTTGCCCTGAAAGTCATTCTGATAAGCCACGTAGGGCGACAACTTGACGCCGGCGTAGACGTCGTTCCAGCTGCCACCCAGCATCACCGTACCGCCGTAGCTGTCGGCGGTGATCTGGTTGCCGCTGGCGTTATCGCCGACATAAGCCTTGTCGCGGGTACTCACCAGCTTGCGCTGTTGATACTCACTGCCGTTGAAGCCGGTGTAGGTCAGGCTGTCGCCACGGATGTGCTGGGACGCCAGCTCGGCAACCCCAAACAGCGCATCGAAGCTGAGCATCGGACCGAAGTTGTAGATGGTCGAGATTGAGGTGTTGAACATCTCTACCCGGCGGTAGTTCTCGAACAAGCCACTGCGACACAGCTGTTTGCCAGACACCTGAGCACAGGCCTGATTGCCAGCTACAGCGGCATCGTAAACATTGGTGGTGCCACTCACGCCCTGGCCAAGAATGTCGCCCAGCAGGTCATCGGTAGAGGCAATGCTGATCGGCGCATTGGGCCGGTAGGACACCTCACCGGAGACGGAGGCATCGCCGGCCGTGGTGTTAAAGCTCAGGCCGTACATCTGGATGTCTTCCACGTAGTCACGCCGGGCCATGGCGTTACTGGCCATGTCCAGAGTCGCCAGACCATACTCGGCACCCGCCGCCCCCAGGCCGGCGGCAACCGCCCCCAGGGTTGCCACGTCGATACCCTGATAATCGTTGAGGTCGATGGCGACCGTCGGCTCCTTGGCGTGATAATTGATGAAGTAGAAGCCAAACTCGGTAGCGTTCAACTCCTCGGCAATATAGTGAAAGGCCGTGCCCCACTGACCGCTGTCGCGAGCCTCGATATCGTCACCGATATTCGCCACCTTGAAGGTGCCGGTGTCCGCCGCCAGGTAGGAGTTCGCCCCGGACGGGCCGTTGCCGACAAAGCCGAACTGCTCAGCCAGGGGATAGAACTGCATCAACTGCCCCAGCTGTGGATCATCATTCACCGCATAGGCAGTATTGCCGCCCGGCCCGAACAGGTCGGTGGTGGAGTAATAGCTGCCCACCGCATCCAGGGTGGTTTCCTTCCAGTTCCACTGGTAGTAGGCGTCCATCGACAGGTTGTCGGTGAGGCCGAGGTTGAAGCTCAGGGCCTGCAAGGGCACCAGCACTTCTTTCAGCTCGGAACCGGGAATGTGGAACTTGGCCGCATCCAGCGGGTTGGTGGTGTTGATGCCACCGCGATAGAACACCCCCTCACCCCAGTTGAACACCTGATTACCGGCGCGAGCGCTCAACGGCCGGTCAAACACATCCCAGCTACCAAACACATAGGCATCGAGAATTTCCGCATTGCTGGCCGCATCGCGGGTGTCCTGGGTGAACTGGTTGTCATTGGGAAAGGCCTGACTGGGCCGCTCCACACCGCCGGTGGTGCTGTAGTAATCGTTGTGCTTGTCCTTGATCTGGGTGTCGTAAGCCGCCGTGCCACGCACGAAGGCGCCGTAGTTCTGGTAATTGAGCAGTAGCTCAGAGGTCACCTTGAACACCTCGGAGACCTGGCCGGTATCGAAGTTACGGTTGCCGTCATCGGTGTTGATGTCGGAGACATCGTCCCGGCCGCTGACGCGCCAGACGCTGCCATAGGACAGCGTGGTGTCCAGGGAGCCGCTGACTTGATCGTCCAGCAGGCTGACTTCGACGGCCTGGGCGGAGCCGGCCACCAGCAACGCCAGCACGCCAAGGGTGGCGCCGGCCTGCAGGGGGCGGCCAAGCAAGGGATTGTTGCGCACAAGGAAGTTCATTCGCGGTGTACCTCTCATAACGGCCAAGATCATTGGTCGACGCGGGTGGCCGACCTAATTGTTGTTGTCTCTCGGCTGCTGATGGCGTGGCGACGTTCGCCTGAACAATCCCCCCGACCACTCGCAGATACAGCAAGGCTAGCCTTACGCCTGCCGGTCGACCCCAAGGTCACCCCGACAGAAGCGCCTGCGACAAAATGGCACGGGCGTACAAAGACAGTAACCGATTGTTACCAACCTTGCCGTTAACGTCAACCACGTTTTTTAGAGTGCCACCCTGGCATTTTCTGCAGGCGCCAGAACGCCAAACGCCAGCTCGATGGCTGGCGTTTGGCGACTTCAGGCTGTGTTAGCGCGGTACGGCGGGGGGGCGTTTGGGGCCTTTCTTGCCCAGGCCTTTCTTCGCATCGCTGCGTTCCTTGGCCGCGGCTTTGTTGCGCACCAGCGCGGCGGCCTTGGCCTCCTCGCGCTTGTCCCAAGGGTTGCCGCCATCGCTGGCACGCGGTGGCAAGCCGGTGTGCTGGGTGAGGATGCGCGTGCTGGTTTCCTTGGCGACCTTGTGGCTACCGGCCGGCGTAGAGTTCTTCCGGCGCGCGCTTTGGTAGCCTTCGGTGGCCGGCTGATGCAGCGGGATCAGCTGGTTTTTGCCCGGCCCGATCAGGTCGGCACGGCCCATACGAATCAGCGCTTCACGCAGCATCGGCCAGCCTTTCGGGTCGTGATAGCGCAGGAAGGCCTTGTGCAGCCGACGCTGCGCCTCGCTCTTGACGATGGCCACGCCGTCGCTCTTGTAGGTCACCTTGCGCAGCGGGTTCTTGCCCGAGTGGTACATGGCCGTAGCGGTGGCCATCGGCGACGGGTAGAACGCCTGCACCTGATCCGCCCGGAAGCCGCTGCTCTTGAGCCACAGGGCGAGGTTCATCATGTCCTCGTCGCTGGTGCCAGGGTGGGCGGCGATAAAGTACGGAATCAGGTACTGCTCCTTACCCGCCTCCTTGCTGTACTTCTCGAACATGCGCTTGAACTTGTCGTAGCTGCCGATGCCCGGCTTCATCATCTTGGTCAGCGGGCCTTCTTCGGTGTGCTCCGGAGCGATCTTCAGGTAGCCACCAACGTGGTGGGTGACCAGCTCCTTGACGTACTCCGGCGACTCCACGGCGAGGTCGTAGCGCAGGCCGGAGGCGATCAGAATCTTCTTCACCCCAGGCAACGCACGGGCGCTGCGGTACAGCTGAATCAGTGCCGAGTGGTCGGTATTGAGGTTCTCGCAAATGCCCGGAAACACGCAGGACGGCTTACGGCAGGCGGACTCGATTTCCGGGCTTTTGCAGGCAATGCGGTACATGTTGGCGGTCGGCCCGCCGAGGTCGGAAATGACGCCGGTGAAACCTGGCACCTTGTCGCGGATCTCTTCGATCTCGCGAATAATCGACTCTTGCGAGCGGTTCTGGATGATCCGCCCCTCATGCTCGGTGATTGAGCAGAAAGTACAGCCGCCAAAGCAGCCGCGCATGATGTTCACCGAGAAACGGATCATGTCGTAGGCCGGAATTTTTTCCTTGCCGTACGCCGGGTGCGGGATGCGCGCGTAGGGCATGCCGAACACGTAGTCCATCTCTTCGGTGGTCATCGGGATGGGTGGCGGGTTGAACCACACATCCACCTCGCCATGCTTTTGCACCAACGCGCGGGCGTTGCCGGGGTTGGTTTCCAGGTGCAGCACGCGGTTGGCGTGGGCATACAACACGGCGTCGCTGCGCACCTTCTCAAACGACGGCAGGCGGATCACGGTCTTGTCGCGGGTCAGCTTGGGGTGCGGCAACAGCTGCACCACCTTGGCTTCATTCGGGTCTTCGACCGGGCCTTTTTCCTGCTCGATGGCGCAGGCCTGGGTGTCCTGGGTGTTCACATAGGGGTTGATGATCTTGTCGATCTTGCCCGGTCGGTCGATGCGACTGGAGTCGATCTCGAACCAGTCCGTGGGGTTGTCGCGCCGGATAAACGCGGTGCCGCGAATATCGGTGATGTCTTCGATCTTCTGCCCGTAGGACAGGCGCTGCGCCACTTCGACGATGGCCCGCTCGGCGTTGCCGTACAGCAGGATATCGGCGCAGGCGTCGATCAGGATCGAATGGCGGACCTTGTCCTGCCAGTAATCGTAATGAGCAATACGGCGCAGCGAAGCCTCGATGCCGCCGAGCACGATCGGCACATTCTTGTAGGCTTCCTTGCAGCGCTGGCTGTACACCAGGCTGGCGCGATCCGGGCGCTTACCGGCCAGACCGCCTGGGGTGTAGGCGTCGTCGGAGCGAATTTTCTTGTCGGCGGTGTAGCGGTTGATCATCGAGTCCATGTTGCCGGCCGCGACGCCGAAGAACAGGTTCGGCTCGCCGAGCTTCATGAAGTCGTCTTTCGACTGCCAGTTGGGCTGGGCAATGATGCCGACGCGAAAGCCCTGGGACTCCAGCAGCCGGCCGATAATGGCCATGCCGAACGACGGGTGATCGACGTAGGCATCACCGGTGACGATGATGATGTCGCAACTGTCCCAGCCAAGCTGATCCATTTCTTCCCGACTCATCGGCAAGAACGGCGCCGGGCCAAAGCACTCGGCCCAGTATTTTGGATAATCGAATAACGGCTTGACTGCTTGCATGACGATGACCGGTAAGGCGTGGAGAGGAATTTCGCGGGCGCGCAATATAGCACAAAAAATAACCAATTCCGACCAGGACACTAGGTTTAAGCCGCACCTTGCATGATGGCATTTTGCCCACAGCACTGCGTCTCGTCAGGAGTTGTGCTTATACTCGGAAAAAACCACCGCGCCTGAGCACCCCGCAACAGGCGCACGGAGCCTGACGCGTGACCCCATTACTTGGCCGCCTAATCCTCTGCCTGGGCCTGCTCTGCTGCAGCGCCCTCGCGGCTGCCGCGCCGATCGTCCTGACGCCGGCCAGCAGTGGCAGCAGCCTCAACGGCCAGATCGAACTGCTCGAAGATATCGGCGCGCAACTGCGCATCGAGGACATGGCCCGCGCGGACATCCAGCAGCGTTTCCAACCCGCTGCCGGCCGCGCCAGCGTCGGCCTCAGCCCCAATCCGTGGTGGATCAAGGTCAGCCTGACGGCCAGCCGCGAGGCGCCGCAACAATGGTGGCTGGAGAATGGCGGCATCACCCTGCTCGACCTGCGCCTGTATCTGCCGGATGGTCAGGGCGGTTGGCAGCAGCGCCTGAGTGGCGAACAGGTGCCCTTTGCCGCCGGTCGCGACCTGCCCTATCGGCGCCAGGTGTTCCAGCTCCCGCGGCTGGGCGAACAGCCGTTGGTTGTGTACGTGCGCAGCTACGACCCACGGGGCAATTCGTTCCCGCTGAAAATCTGGCAACGGGACGACCTGCAACAACTCGCCGCCACCGAGAACCTGGGCCTCAGCCTGCTGTACGGCATCATTCTCGCCATGATGCTCTACAACCTGTTCATCTTGATCAGCCTGCGCGACAGCGCCTATTTTTGGTATGTGCTGGCCACCGGCTGCGCCCTGGGCTTTATCCTGAGCATGAGCGGCCACGGTTTTCAGTACCTGTGGCCGAACCAGGCGGTGCCCTTCTGGCTGGACCGGGTGACCTTGCCTGCGCTGTGGGCAATCCTGGTCATGCGCTTTACCCAGGCGCTGTTCACCACCGCCCACGACCTGCGCTGGGCACATCACCTGCTCAACCTGGGCTGCGTGGTGTATGCCGCGGCTATCTTGGTTAACGCGCTAGGCCTTGCCCATACCGGCGCACAGATCATCGCCCTGGCGCCAATCCTGAGCATGCCCGTGGCCCTGATCGTCGCCACCCTGCGCATGCGCCAGGGCTTCTTTCCCGCCCGCCTGTACCTGATTGGCTACGGCAGTGTGCTGGTCAGCACCGTGATCCTGGTGCTGCGCGCCGGTGGCATCCTGCAACCCAGCCCCTACACCGCCTACCTGTTCCCGCTGACGGTGGCCGCCGAAACCATCTTGTTCTCCTTCGCGCTGGCCTATCGCATCCAGATTCTCAAGCATGAGAAAAATGCCGCCTTCAAGCTGGCCGACCAGGAAAAAGCCGCGCGCCTGCTGCAGGCCGAAGCCAGCGCCAACCAGCTACAGGATGCCGTCAATCAGCGCACCGCAGAACTGGCGGCGGCCAACCAGCAACTGCGCGAGCGTGAGTTGGAGCTTCAGCACGCCGCTTTCCATGACCCGCTGACCGAACTGGCCAACCGTCGCTACCTGATGGAGCGCGCCGAAGCGGCCATGGCCGATGCCCTGCGCCGCGGTGAATCCGTGGCCCTGATGCTGCTCGACCTCGATCACTTCAAGCCGATCAACGATCAGTACGGTCACAGCGCTGGCGATCAGGTGCTGCAGACCATCGCTCAGCGCCTGCACGAGCATGTGCGCGGCAATGATCTGGTGGCGAGGCTGGGCGGCGACGAGTTCGCGGTGCTGATTTGCGGTGCCGACGCCGAGATCCAGGCGTGTGAAATCGCCCAACGTCTGCTCGATGCCCTGGCCAAACCGATTTTCTACGGAGCAACACCGCTGTCCGTGACCATTAGTATTGGCGCCGCCCTGTATCCGCAGCACGCTCAATACCTTGCAGGCTTGTACAAGGCCGCCGACGAAGCTCTCTACGAGGTCAAAAAGCATGGCCGCAGTGGCTTCAGCCTGCACGGCGCCAACGGCGCACCCAGCCGCGCCGACTGTGCACGCTTGGATATTCTTCAGGTCTCCAGCGGATTGGCGTCCGAATAACCCTCAGAACTGCCGATAGCGGCGCGGCACCCGCGCCGTGACCTTGCTCAACAGTTCATAGCCGATGGTGCCGCAGGCCTGAGCCAGCTCATCCACCGGCAACTGGGCGCCCCACAATTCCACTGCCGAGCCCAGCTGCGCCTCCGGCACCGCACTGATATCCACCGTCAGCATATCCATCGACACCCGCCCGACCAGGGGCGCACGCCGCCCGGCCACCCATACGGACGTGCCTTCGGGTGCCTGTCGCGGGTAACCGTCAGCATAACCGCAGCTAACCGTGGCAATGCGTGAGTCACGCGGCGCTACCCAGCTGGCGCCATAGCCAACGCTTTGCCCGGCGGCAACCTCATGCACCGCAATGACCTGCGCCGTCAGGCTCATGGCCGGGCGCAGGCCGAGTTCCTGGGCGCTCAGGTCAGCAAACGGCGTCGCACCGTAAAGCATGATGCCGGGCCGCTGCCAGTCCATATGGGCGGCGGGAATGGTCAGGAGAGCGGCCGAGTTGGCCAATGAACGCTGATCGAAATCCAGGTCCAGCAGGTCGAGAAACACCTCCACCTGCTCCTCGGTCAGCGGATGGCCGCGCTCATCGGCGCAGGCGAAATGACTGAGCAGGTTGAGCTCCGCCACCTGCGCCGCGCCGCGCAAACGCGGATGCCAAGCGCGCACCTCGGCGGGGCTGAAACCCAGTCGATGCATGCCGCTGTCGAGCTTCAGCCACACCCGCAGCGGCTGCTGCAGATGGGCCGTCAGCAGAGCCTCGGCCTGCTCAGCCGTGTGCACTGCCACATCCAGCCCCAGCTGCGCCGCCTGGGCATATTCAGCGGCCTCGAAACAGCCTTCCAGCAGCAGAATACGCGCGCCGGCATGCAGCTCACGCACCACGACCGCCTCCTCGACACTGGCCACGGCAAAGCCGTCAGCCAACTCCAGCAAGGCGCCGACCACCTCACGCACACCATGGCCGTAGGCATTCGCCTTGACCACGGCAAAGGCCTGGCGACACGGTGCGCAGCGCTGAGCCAGGGCGTAGTTATGCTGAATGGCGGCAAGATCGATGGTGGCAAGCAACGGACGCATGGACACAGCCCTGAACGAAAACGGGCGCCCATCTTAACCGCTGGGCGCCCGTTTGCTGCTGCTTCTGTAGTCACAAGGGCCGCAGCAAGCGGCCACACCGTCAGTCGTCGTCGAACTGATAGCTGCCCGGCGCCAGGTTTTCAAAGCGCGAGTATTTGCCCAGGAAGGCCAGGCGCGAAGTACCGATAGGGCCGTTACGCTGCTTGCCGATAATGATTTCGGCAACGCCCTTGTACTCGGTTTCCGGGTGATACACCTCGTCGCGGTAGACGAACATGATGATGTCGGCGTCCTGCTCGATAGCACCGGATTCGCGCAAGTCGGAGTTGATTGGGCGTTTGTTCGGCCGTTGCTCCAAGCCACGGTTGAGCTGAGACAGCGCCACCACCGGGCAGTTGAACTCCTTGGCCAGGGCCTTGAGCGAGCGGGAGATTTCGGAAATCTCATTGACCCGGCTCTCGCTGCTGGAGCCAGGAATCTGCATCAGCTGCAGGTAGTCGACCATGATCATGCCGATCTCGCCATGCTCGCGGGCCAAACGCCGGGTACGTGCGCGCATTTCCGATGGCGAGATACCGGCGGTGTCATCGATAAACAGCTTGCGATCATTGAGCAGGTTGACCGCCGAGGTCAGGCGCGGCCAGTCATCATCGTCCAGGCGGCCGGCACGCACCTTGGTCTGGTCAATGCGACCGAGGGACGCGAGCATCCGCATGACGATGGAGTCGGCCGGCATCTCCAGCGAGTACACGACGATGGCCTTGTCGCTGCGCAGCACCGCGTTCTCCACCAGGTTCATGGCGAAGGTGGTCTTACCCATCGACGGACGGCCGGCGACGATCACCAGGTCAGCCGGCTGCAAGCCGCTGGTCTGCGCATCCAGGTCAGTAAAGCCGGTGGACAGGCCGGTGATCGCATCGCCCGAGTTGAACAGGGTGTCGATGCGATCAATCGCTTTGGTCAGGATGTCATTGATGCCGACCGGGCCACCGGTCTTGGGGCGCGCTTCGGCGATCTGGAAGATCAGCCGCTCGGCCTCATCGAGAATCTCCTCGCCGGTACGACCTTGCGGGGCGTAGGCGCTGTCGGCGATTTCGCTGCTGATGCCGATCAACTGGCGCAAGGTCGCGCGCTCACGGATGATCTGCGCATAAGCCTTGATGTTGGCTACCGACGGCGTGTTCTTGGCCAATTCGCCCAGGTAGGCCAGGCCACCGGTTTGCGACAGCTGACCTTCCTTGTCCAACTGCTCGGACAAGGTCACCACGTCAAACGGGTGATTGCGCTCGGCCAGCTTGTAGATCGCTCGGAAAATCAGCCGGTGGTCATGGCGATAGAAATCGCCATCGGACACCTGATCCAGCACCCGCTCCCAGGCATTGTTGTCCAGCATCAACCCGCCCAGGACCGCCTGTTCGGCTTCGATGGAATGCGGCGGCACCTTGAGGGCGGCGGTTTGCAGGTCGTACTGCTCGGGAACGGAAATATCATTCATGGTTTTGAAAAAACTCTGTACTGCAGAAAGACAAAGGGCACGTCAGCGCTTTCACACTGACGTGCCCGATGTTATCGAGCCTGCGCAGCAGCGCAAGCTCCCGACGGCATTTAGCCGGCGATAACAACCACCTTAACAGTGGCTTCAACGTCAGTGTGCAGGTGCACAGCAACGTCGTATTCGCCAGTGTGGCGAATGGTGCCGTTCGGCAGACGAACTTCGCTTTTCGCTACTGCAACGCCAGAGGCGGTCAGTGCGTCAGCGATGTCGTGAGTACCGATGGAACCGAACAGCTTGCCTTCATCGCCCGCGGTAGCGGTGATGGTGACTTCCAGCTCAGCCAGATGCGCAGCGCGCTCTTCGGCCGAAGCTTTCTTGTCGGCAGCAGCCTGTTCCAGCTCAGCACGGCGTGCTTCAAATGCAGCCACGTTGGCAGCAGTTGCAGCAGTCGCCTTGCGCTGAGGCAGCAGGTAGTTACGGCCGTAACCAGCCTTAACATTCACTTTATCGCCCAGGTTGCCCAGGTTGGCGATTTTTTCCAGCAGGATGACTTCCATTTGGGTCTTACCTCTTGAACTTTTAACCTTCACCGTTCGCAGGACCGGCGCCATTGTGGCGCGCCAGGCGACCGCGAAAATCAAACAGACCATCAACAACAGCTAACAGACAGATCAGGTTACCGAGCAGCAGTACCGCTATGTACAGGCCAATCAGCCAAAAGCTGGAAAGGCGCTTCATCTCGATCAGGCCATGCCCTAAGGCCAGCCCGGCGAAAAACAGCGGCACCGTACAGATCGGTGCCAATACGGCAGCTTGCGTTCCCAACGCTGGCGTCACCAGGACGCCAAACAACAGTGCCAAGGCAACTGCCGGGTGTAACCGCACGCTACGAAACTCACGACCGAAGCCGCCCGGGTTGTACAACGCCGCTTGCCAGTACCGCGCCAACACCAGACTGAGTACGCAGGCCGCCTGCAATGAGGAAGCCAGCAACCCGGTCAGGGTCGGAATCAACGAATCCTGCAAACCTGCGAGTTGCTCGGCCGGCACTTTGGCCTGCTCGATGAACTGCGGCAGCGCTGTGCGGACTGCATCCGCCAAGGCCTCGATCAGCTCACCGGAGGTAGCCCCCAGCACCAGCGCAAACACCACGCCGAGTACAACACTGGCCAACAACGTCCTCATCCAGGAACCGCTGGCGCGCAATACCTGCGCCAACAACAGCGTACCGACCATGATCAGGAGAATGCTCGGATCACCCAGCACCCACCAAGTCACTGCAGGCAACAACGCCCAAATCAGGATGCCGAAAGCATCGTTCATGCCGCGACGGAGCAGTACCAGACTGCCCGCTGCAGCACTCAACCAGAACAACAGCGGCAATGCCGCCGAACCCACCACCACCAGGGTGGCCTGCATACGACCGCGCATGATGAACTCAGCTAAGGCGCGCATGCGATCTATCCCTTACCGTATGTCGACGACCCGGTCTCAGCGGCCGTGGCTGTCGGTGTAAGGCAGCAGGGCCAGGAAGCGGGCGCGCTTGATAGCGGTAGCCAGCTGACGCTGATAACGAGCCTTGGTCCCGGTGATACGGCTAGGTACGATCTTGCCGGTTTCGGAGATGTAGGCTTTCAGAGTGTTGAGATCCTTGTAATCGATCTCTTTCACTTCTTCAGCGGTGAAACGGCAGAACTTACGACGACGGAAAAAACGTGCCATGAGAGTGGCTCCTCAATAAATCCGTGGATTACTCGTCAGCGTTGTCGCTGTCGCTGTTGTCACTGTCATCGCCATCGGCGGAGTCAGCGTGCTCAGGACGGTCACGACGCTCGCGGCGTTCGCTACGGTTTTCCTCAGCCTTGAGCATCTCGGACTGGTCGATAACGGCCTCGTCGCGACGGATGACCAGGTTACGGATCACGGCATCGTTGTAACGGAAGTTGTCTTCCAGCTCAGCCAGGGCTTTGCCGGTGCACTCAACGTTCAGCATCACGTAGTGAGCCTTGTGAACATTGTTGATTGCATAGGCCAGTTGACGACGGCCCCAATCTTCCAGGCGGTGAATTTTGCCGCCGTCTTCTTCGATCAGCTTGGTGTAACGCTCAACCATGCCGCCGACTTGCTCGCTCTGGTCCGGGTGAACCAGAAAGATGATTTCGTAATGACGCATAAATGCTCCTTACGGGTTGAAGCCTGCCGAAAACCGGTCAGGCAAGGAGTGAATAACACTGGTGTCTTGCAGAGTGGAGGGCACAAAAGCGCCTGCCCGCACGGCAAGGGGCGCAATTCTAGAGAAGGGGGGGCAGCGGCGCAAGGCAAATTGGTGATTATTTGTACAATTGAGCGCTAGGCGACGGGCATTGCGCCCGCCACCCGATGCGGCGGCTACTTCTGCTTGCCGGCCCGCTGACGCACAGCTTCGAACAAGCACACGCCCGCGGCGACCGAAACGTTGAGACTGCTGACACTGCCCGCCATCGGCAGACGCACCAGGTAGTCGCAATGCTCGCGAGTCAGGCGGCGCATACCTTTACCCTCAGCCCCCATGACCAGCACAGTCGGCCCAGTCATGTCCTGCTGGTACAGTTCCTGCTCGGCTTCGCCGGCGGTGCCGACTAGCCAAAAGCCTCGCTGCTGGAGCTTCTCCAGGGTGCGCGCCAGGTTAGTCACTGCCACCAGCGGAATCACTTCCGTCGCACCGCAGGCCACCTTGCGCACCGTGGCATTCAGGGTTGCCGATTTGTCTTTGGGCACGATTACCGCCAAGGCACCCGCCGCATCGGCGGTACGCAGGCAGGCACCGAGGTTGTGTGGATCGGTCACGCCATCCAGCACCAGCAACAGCGGCACGCCCTCGCTGCGATCAAGCAGCTCTTCGAGCATGGCCTCACCCCAGACCTGACTAGGGCTGACTTCCGCCACCACCCCTTGGTGCACACCCTCAACCCAGGCATCCATCTCACGACGCTCGCAGTTGCCAACACTCACCCGCGACTCGGCTGCCAACGCCAGCAACGCCTGAATGCGCGGGTCTTGCCGGCTTTCTGCCAGCCAGACCTGCTTGACCCGCTTAGGATGATGACGCAGCAGCGCCTCTACGGCGTGTACACCGTAGATTTTCTCCAAATCACTCATGACTTGGTCCTGCGCTTACGCGGCGCCGAGGACGCTGGCGCCCCGTCGGCCTTGCCGGCGCCCTTGCGATGGGAGCTGGCCTTACCGGCCGGCGCGGAGCTCGACTTACCCTTGGGCGGGCGCTTACCGGCGGCCTTGGCCTCACCCAACAAGGACTGCTTCAGCTCGCGACTCTTGTGCACGTCCGTGCTGGCAGAGTCTTTGCCCGACGCAGAGTTCTTGCGGCCTGCCGGTGCAGCGCCACGACCCTTGCGCCCGACCGGAGCATTGAGCATGCCTTCGGACATTTCGAAGTCGATCTTGCGCTCGTCCAGATCGACACGCATGACCCGCACTTCCACACTGTCACCCAGACGGAAGTTGCGACCACTGCGCTCACCCGCTAGACGGTGATGCACGGGATCGAAGTGGTAGTAATCGCCCGGCAGCGCGGTGACGTGCACCAAGCCTTCGACGTAGATATCTTTCAGCTCGACGAACAAGCCAAAGCCCGTCACCGCAGTGATCACGCCCTGGAAGGTTTCGCCGACGCGATCCTTCATGAACTCGCACTTGAGCCAGTTCACGACGTCACGGGTCGCTTCATCAGCGCGCCGCTCGGTCAGCGAGCACTGCTCGCCCAACTGCTCCAGCGCCGCCTCATCGTACGGATAGATACGCGCGCGCGGCATCGCCACGGCGCCAGCACGACGAACGTGCGGAGTATCCAGCTTGGAACGGATAACACTGCGAATGGCCCGATGGGTCAGCAGGTCCGGGTAGCGACGGATAGGCGAGGTGAAGTGGGTGTACGCCTCGTAATTCAGGCCGAAGTGGCCCTGATTGTCGGCGCTGTACACCGCCTGACTCAGCGAACGCAGCATCACGGTCTGGATCAGGTGATAGTCGTCACGCCCACGAATGGTTTCCAGCAGGGCTTGGTAGTCCTTCGGCGACGGGCCTTCTTTGGACTTGCCACGGTGCAA
This sequence comes from Pseudomonadaceae bacterium, assembly GCA_019747075.1. Classification (GTDB taxonomy): domain Bacteria; phylum Pseudomonadota; class Gammaproteobacteria; order Pseudomonadales; family Pseudomonadaceae; genus Aquipseudomonas. The sequence continues at coordinate 29,489 of JAIERF010000010.1, read as the reverse complement.
CGACAAGCCCAACTCAGCGAGAAACGCCTTGAGCTTTTCCAGACGCTCCGGCGGCGGGCCATCGTGCACGCGGTACAGCGCAGGAATTTCATGCTTCTGCATAAACGCAGCGGTGGCCACGTTGGCCGCCAGCATGCATTCCTCGATCAACTTGTGGGCATCGTTGCGCTGAGTCGGACGAATTTCCGCGATTTTGCGCCCAGCACCGAAGATGATTCGGGTTTCCTGGGTTTCAAAATCGATAGCGCCGCGCTCATGACGAGCAGCCAGCAACACCTGATACAAGGAGTACAGCTGTTTGAGGTGCGGCAGCACCCCACTGTACTCACCGCGCAGAGCTTTGCCTTCGGTGCTCTTCGGCTGCTCAAGCATGGCGCTGACCTTGTTGTAGGTCAGCCGCGCATGGGAGTGAATCACCGCCTCGTAGAACTGGTAATCAGTCATTTTGCCGGTTTTCGACATGGTCATTTCACAGACCATGGCCAGCCGGTCAACCTGCGGGTTCAGCGAGCACAGACCGTTGGACAGCTCCTCCGGCAGCATCGGTATCACGCGTTCGGGGAAGTACACCGAGTTGCCGCGCACGGTCGCCTCTTCGTCCAGCGCCGAACCAACCTTGACGTAATGGGACACGTCGGCAATAGCCACGTAGAGCTTCCAGCCGCCGGAGAACAGCTTCCAGCCAGAGGCATTCTTCTCGCAGTACACGGCATCATCGAAGTCGCGGGCATCTTCACCGTCGATGGTAACGAACGGCAGGTGGCGCAGATCGATGCGCTTTTCCTTGTCCTTCTCTTCCACCTGCGGCTTGAGCTTGGCGGCCTCGGCCACCACGGCATCGGGCCAGACGTGAGGAATGTCGTAGCTGCGCAGCGCAACGTCGATTTCCATGCCCGGTGCCATGTAGTTGCCGACCACTTCGACAATATCGCCCTGCGGCTGAAAGCGCGGCGTAGGCCAATGGGTGATTTTTACTTCAACGAACTGGCCGATCTTGGCATTGCCTGCACGGCCCGGCGTCACCAGCACTTCCTGCTGAATCTTCGGGTTGTCGGCGAGCACAAAGCCAATGCCACCTTCCTCGTAGTAACGACCAACGAGAGATTCGTGTGCACGGGAGATCACTTCCGCAATCGCGCCTTCGCGCCGACCGCGGCGATCCAGACCAGAAACCCGTGCCAAAGCACGGTCACCATCAAAGACCAGGCGCATCTGACTCGGACTGAGGAACAGATCATCACTGCCATCATCAGGAATCAGGAAGCCGAAGCCGTCGCGATGACCGCTAACCCGGCCAAGGATCAAATCAAGCTTGTCCACCGGCGCATAAGTGCCGCGGCGGGTGTAAATCAACTGACCGTCACGCTCCATGGCGCGCAAACGGCGGCGCAAGGCCTCGACCTGATCTTCAGTGGTCAGGCCAAACTCTTCCACCAGCTGCTCGCGATTCGCGGGCGAACCGCGGTCGGACAGCTGCTGCAAAATCAGCTCACGGCTGGGGATGGGGTTGTCATATTTTTCCGCTTCACGAGCGGCCTCGGGATCGAGGGATTGCCAATCGGCCATTAGAAAGAATTCACCTTGTCTACTTAGATAATATTTGCCATGTGCCTATTGAAGCGCGAAACGACCGTGTTGGTCAGCCTAACCGCTAGAATAAAATTATTTTCACAACAGGTGTTTACAAGTCTAAACCTCATCCGTATAGTGCGCACCCACAACGACGGCAAACGTTGTTGTGACAGAGACTAGATGAGCGATCATCGAACTCTAATGCCCAGGTGGCGGAATTGGTAGACGCACATGGTTCAGGTCCATGCGGTGGCAACACCGTGGAAGTTCGAGTCTTCTCCTGGGCACCAAATTACCAAACAAAGAACCGAGCCAAGCGCTCGGTTCTTTGTGCGCGCATGAAAATTGTTTTTCAGCATACAACACGACTCACACCCGAAACTGGCCAAGACTCCCCCTTAGCTGAGCTGCCAACCCATCAAGGGCTCGCCCACTGTCCGCAGTAGCCGCTACCGCCTGCTCCGCACGCTGCGCCTCCTGAAGAATATTTTCTACCCGGCCGCGCACACTCGCCGCCCCCTGTGCCTGATGTTCAGCCGCCAGAGTGGCGCAATTGATAGCCTCGTGCACGCCATCCACCAGCGCCTGCACCGACTGCTGCAGGCGGGAACTGTCCCGCAGCGCCGCCAACCCTTCAGTTGCCTGCCGCCCCGCCAACCCAACCGCCCCGACAGCTTCGCGCGCACCACTTTGCAGAGCGCCGATATGCGCTTGGATATCGCCCGTCGACTGCTGCGTCTTGCTGGCCAGCGCACGCACCTCGTCAGCCACCACCGCAAAACCCCGCCCACTCTCACCCGCCCGTGCAGCCTCGATAGCGGCATTCAGCGCCAACAAGTTGGTCTGCTCGGCAATCCCATGGATAACCGTCAACACCACCTCAATCTGCTCACTTTGCCGGGCCAACCGCTCAATCACCGCAGCCCCCACCTCGACACTGACCACCAATTCCTCAATCAGGTGCCCAACCTTGCCTGCGATTGCCCCATTTTCATGAGCAGCCTCGCGAATAGCCTGCACGCGCTGCAAGGCGTGCTGCATGGCCTGACTCTCTGCATGCGCCTCATCAGCCATATGCGCTAAAGCCTGCAAGCTGGCAGCCACCTCATCACGCTGCCGCCCTGCAGCTGCCTCGGCAGCCACGCTACGCTGCGCCAATCCGGCAATCTCCTGCCCGACTTGCTGCGCAACGTCGCCCGCCTCGCGCACGATCGGCTGCAGCTTCGCCACGAAGCGATTCACTGCTGCCGCCATATCGACGATCTCGTCACGACCAGCTAACTCGATGCGCCGCGTCAAATCCCCCTCACCAGCCGCCAGATCATCCAAAGCGATGACCAACAGACGCAACCTGCTTAGCACCCGCCGCCCCAGCACCAGCGCCAGCAACAGCAACAGCGCCACACCCACCAGCGCCAAACCCACCCCTATATTGCGACGCAAATCAGTGGCTGCCGCCTGGACCACAGCACGACTGCCCGCCTGCATCCCCAGCGTCACCTCCTCGGCAGCCCGCAGGCGCGCACCAAGGACAGCGCTACTGTCCGCCGCAGCACCACTCAAACCATCGGAAACCAACTGCCCACTACCAGCGATCAACTCGACAAACCGCTTGTCGAGCGCAGCAAGATCCCTGTCGACCTTTTCTGTCGAGACCGCCAGCAACACTTTGCCAATCTCTGACCCCAAGGGACTGATTGGCGCCTGCGCGATATAGACCGAGGCGTCGGCCTGAGCTGCCGCTAACACCTTGTCCAGCGCCCCCTTTCCCTGACCACGCGCCAGCAGCGCCTGCACGCGCTTATCCTGACGATTGAGATGACGGGTCAGCCGCTCACCACTGGCATTGATATAGATAGCGAACAAAACATCCGGATTGCGCTGAGCCATGCGCGCCAACTCCGTCAGTGCCGGCACATCGTTATCCCAGATGGCCTTTGGCGCGACCGAGGCCAGCAGCGAGGCTTGGTCATCTGCCGAGCGCCTGAGCCCGGCCACCAAAACCTCTCGCAAGCGCACTTGCTCCTCCTCCAGGCGCACCGACAAACCTGCCGCCAGACGTTCCTCGGTACGCTGCGAAAGACTCGCTAATCCGGCACGCACCTCCTGCCCGGCACGCTCAAGCTCAGCAGCGATCACTCGTACATCCTCGCCCAAGTGCGTATCCAGGGTTTCCACCAACTGAACGATGGTGGCGCGCGTCAACGCCAAGGCAAGACCCACCTCAATCACCAAGGCCACCCCCAGCGCAATAAACACCGGACGCAGCAAACGACTACGCAACAGCAAGAGAATGGCCGACACGCACTTACCCCTCAACGCAGAACAACCTCAGCACCACGCTTGAGTTATAGCCCACCCCCAGCAACAGGCAGTAAACGCCCACCCCAAAAACAAAAAAGGGCCGCCAATGGCGACCCTTTTTCTACAGCACCGAACAATCAGGCAAACGGGTGACGCAAAACGATGGTCTCGTTGCGATCCGGGCCAGTGGAGACGATATCAATCGGCGCCCCAACCAGCTCTTCGATACGTGCGATGTAATGGCGCGCATTGACCGGCAACTCTTCCAGGGTCTTTGCCCCCAGCGTCGACTCGCTCCAACCCGGCACTTCCTCGTACACCGGCTGCAAGCCGATGTAGCTGTCCGCATCGGTAGGCGCAGCAATCACCGCACCGTGCTCGTCCTGATAGCCGACACAGATGCGAATGGTCTCCAGACCATCCAGCACGTCCAGTTTGGTCAGGCACAAGCCAGAGATGCTGTTGATTTCGATGGCACGACGCAGGATGACCGCATCGAACCAACCACAACGGCGCGCACGGCCGGTCGTCGAACCAAACTCATGGCCACGCTTGGCGAGAAACACACCCGTCTCGTCAAACAGCTCAGTCGGGAACGGGCCAGAACCAACACGTGTGGTGTAGGCCTTGGTGATACCGAGGATGTAGTCGAGGTACATCGGACCAAAACCCGAACCGGTGGCAATGCCGCCGGCCGTGGTATTGGAACTGGTCACGTACGGATAGGTACCGTGATCGATGTCCAGCAACGAACCCTGGGCGCCTTCGAACATGATGTCTTTATCAGCACGACGCATGTCATGCAGCACAGCGGTGACATCCGTCATCATCGGCTTGAGCAGGGCGGCGTATTCCATGCACTCGTCGAGCGTCTTCTGGAAATCGATCGCCGGCTCTTGGTAATAATTGACCAGCACGAAGTTGTGATAGTCGAGCAGCTCGGCAAGCTTGGTGGCGAAACGCTCGGCGTGGAACAGATCACCAATGCGCAGGCCACGGCGCGCCACTTTGTCTTCATAGGCCGGGCCGATACCACGACCGGTCGTACCGATCTTGGCCTCGCCGCGAGCCTTCTCACGCGCCTGATCGAGGGCCACGTGATAGGACAGGATCAGCGGGCAAGAGGGGCTGATGCGCAGACGCTCACGCACCGGCACACCCTTCTCTTCCAGCTTGACGATCTCACGCATCAAGGCGTCCGGCGCGACCACCACACCGTTACCGATCAGGCACTGCACGCCTTCGCGCAGGATGCCCGAGGGAATCAGGTGCAGTACGGTTTTCTCGCCATCGATCACCAAGGTGTGACCCGCGTTGTGACCGCCCTGATAGCGCACCACGGCAGCAGCGTGCTCAGTCAGCAGATCAACGATCTTGCCTTTGCCCTCATCACCCCACTGGGTGCCCAGGACTACGACATTCTTGCCCATAACACTTGTCCTCTTTACGGAAGCTCGATGCCGGCGCAGGCCGGCGGAAACAATTCAGGGCGCCAGGGGCGCCAACTGCCAACGTCCGTCACACACCTGCAGCAGGCGATCACAGCCCGCTGCGTGTGCCGCCGCCAGATCCTGCCCAGGCAATGCCTGCACCACGCGCACGCCTTCGCGGCGCAGGCGCTGCACAGCCTGCCACAGGTACAAATCATGACTGTCCGGAGCCCACACACCTGCAGGCAGCTCGATCTCCGGCATCTGCCCGCGATCGACCAGCGATTTCAAATCCGTGGAGAAGCCGGTGGCCGGGCGCGCACGACCAAAATCAGCACCGATATCGTCGTAACGACCGCCCTGGGCTATCGACTGACCCGAGCCCGGCACAAAGGCCGCAAAGACCACGCCGGTGTGATAGTGATAACCGCGCAACTCACCCAAGTCGAAGTACAGCGGCAACTCGGGGTAACGCACGCTGAGCATGTCGGCAATGGCCATCAGCTCATCCAGCGCCACATGCACCTCTTCCGGCGCCTCGACCAGGCAGGCCTGAGCCAGATCAAGCACATCGCGATCACCACACAACTCAGCCAGCGCACGCAGCATCTTGCGCGGCTCGGCCGGCAGCTCGGCGGTCAAGGCCTCAACCTCGTCAATAGCCTTGCGCTGCAAGGCATCAAACAGCTGCTGCTCCAACTCGCCACACAGACCGGCGGCACGCGCCAGGCCGCGGTAGATACCGACATGCCCCAGGTCCATGTGCACATCAGGCACCTGCGCCAGCGTCAGGGTGTCGAGCATCAAACTGATGACTTCAACATCACTGGCCGGGCTGGCATCACCATACAACTCAGCGCCTAACTGGATCGGGCTGCGCGAAGTGCTCAACGCCCGTGGCTGCGCATGCAGCACGCTACCGGCGTAACACAAACGGCTCGGCGCTTCACGGCGCAAGGTATGGGCGTCGATACGCGCCACCTGCGGCGTGATGTCGGCACGAAAGCCCATCAAACGCCCGGAATTCGGATCAATAACCTTGAAAGTGCGCAGATCAAGATCCTGACCCGCGCCCGTCAGCAGCGACTCCAGGTACTCGATATGCGGGGTGATAACGAGCTCATAGCCCCAGTTCTGGAACAGATCCAGCACCTGCCGGCGCGCAGCTTCAATGCGCGCCGCTTCGGGCGGCAGTATTTCTTCGATGCCATCTGGCAGCAGCCAGCGGTCTACCGTTGCCATTTCGCTATTCCCCTCTCGACCTGGGCGGCAAGCCTTCAGTGAAGCAGATAAAGGAGGCTGGTCCCCAGCAGCATGCTGGCCAACCCCATTAGTCGCAGCTGCGTGTTACTCAGCCGTAATAGCTGAGCCAACGCCCCACGCCAACGCTGCGGAGAAAGAAAGGGCAAGACGCCTTCAAGCACCAACAACAAACAAAATGCGATGCCAAGTTCTTGCCACATGCTTCCCACAGACGCAAAAAAGCCGGGATTTTCCCGGCTGGCTCATGATAACACGTTTTCTTCTGAGGTCACCCCGGCGGGCGCTGGGCGCCCACCGGAGGTAGCTTCAAGGCTTGGCTTTTTCCAGATAGCGGAAGAACTCGCTATTGGGATCAAGCACCAGCACATCACTCTTGCTGGCAAAGCTTTCGCGGTAGGCACGCAGGCTACGGTAGAAGGCGTAGAACTCCTGATCCATGCCGTAGGCCTTGGCGTAAATCGCCGCTGCCAGGGCATCACCATCACCACGCGCCTCTTCCGAACTGCGATACGCCTCTGCCAACAACACGCGACGCTGGCGATCGGCGTCAGCACGAATACCTTCGGCCAACTCCTTACCTTTGGCGCGATGCTCACGGGCCTCACGCTCACGCTCGGTGCTCATCCGCTCAAATACGCTGCGGTTAACTTCCTTGGGCAGGTCAATGGCCTTAACGCGCACATCAACCACTTCGATGCCCAACTCTTTCATCGCCAGCTTGTTCAGCAGCGCCGTGATATCCGCCATCAGCGCATCACGCTCACCGGACACCACTTCATGCAGCGTGCGCTTACCGAACTGGTCACGCAGACCCGACTCCAGACGGCGCGACAAACGTTCGTCGGCAATCTGCTTCAGGCCCGAGGTCGCAGTGTAGTAACGCTCGGCATCCGCCACCCGCCATTTGGCATAGGCATCCACCATCACCGCTTTCTTTTCCAGGGTCAGAAACCGCTGAGTCGGCGAATCAAGGGTCAGCAACCGCGCTTCAAACTTGCGCACCTGGTTGATGTACGGGTACTTCACATGCAGACCCGGCTGTACGTCAGCCTGCACGATCCGACCGAACTGCAGGAGCACGGCCTTTTCGGTCTGCGCCACGATGTAGAAGCTGTTCCAGGCCAATACAGCCAGGATCACGCCACCTACCAGGGCAATCAGTGATTTATTGCTCATCAGCGACTCTCCCGCGAACGCAGATCACGCTGCTCGAGATCGGTCACTACCCGCGTATCGGCACTGCCGCCCGCCGCCGCAGTGACAGAAGCAGCGCTGGCGCCACGACCTTCGATCATTTTATCCAGCGGTAGATAGAGCAAGTTGTTCTGCCCTTTATCACCGGTTACCAGCACCTTGCTGGTATTGCTGAAGACTTCCTGCATGGTGTCCAGGTACAGACGCTGACGCGTGACCTCAGGCGCTTTGCGGTACTCGGCGACCAGCTTGGTAAAGCGATCCGCCTCACCCTTGGCACGAGAAACCACTTCATCGCGATAGCCGTTGGCATCTTCAAGAATACGCTGCGACTGCCCGCGTGCTTCCGGCACTACGCCGTTTGCATAGGTTTCCGCCTGATTCTTCTCACGCTGCTCGTCTTCACGGGCACGGATCACGTCATCAAAGGCTTCCTGCACTTCACGTGGTGCGGCGGCGTTCTGCACGTTCACCTGAGTCACGGTGATACCAGTGCCGTAGGCATCCAGGAAACGCTGTAGACGCTCCTTGATTTCGCTGGCCATCAACTCACGGCCCTCAGTCAGTACCTGGTCCATTTCAGTCGAGCCGACCACATGGCGCAGGGCGCTCTCGGTGGCTTGCTGCAGGCTGATCTCGGGCTGATCGACGTTGAGCACGAAGTCTTTCAGGTTGCTGATCTTGTACTGCACGGTCAGCGGGACCTCGACGATGTTCTCATCTTTGGTCAGCATCTGCCCTTGCTTGGTATAGGAACGCTCACGGGTAACGTTTTCCTGGTACTTCTTGTCGAACGGCGGCAGATAGATGTGCAAACCATCGCCTTCGGTCGTGTGGTATTTGCCCAGCCGCAAGATCACTGCCTGCTCCTGCGCATCCACGGTGTACACCGCGCTGAATAGCCAAAACACGGCCGCCACAGCCAGGCCGATGCCGAGCAGGGCAAAACCACCTGCGCCGCCACCCTCGTCACCGCCACGTTTTTTACCGCCACCGAACAGCCCATTCAGGCTTTCTTGTAGCTTGCGGAAGGCCTCGTCGAGATCAGGCGGCCCCTTGCGATCACCGCCTTTGCGGCCACCCCAGGGATCCTGATTGTTCGAGTTGCCACCCGGCTCATTCCAAGCCATAGCGCTCTCCATACTGATAAAGCCAAGACGCACCCACGGCACGTCCGCCCATGCTACCGAATGCCCACCACCAGCAGCAAAGCCACTGACAGAGGCTTTATTGCAAAGTGTGTTGCTGAATAAACGCGTCCGGCTCCCAGCCTTCGCGACTGACCAGCCGATTCAACTCGCTGCGCGGCAAACGCACCGCCAAAAGACTACTGCCCTGCTCGTCGTAGGATTCCTGCTGCACCACGCCGAGGGTAAAAAACTGTGCCCGCAGACGCCCCAACTGCTGCGGCAAACACAGAGTAGCCGCGAACATGTCATTGCCCAGCAACTCTGCCAAGGCCTGACGCAACAAATCGAGACCTTGCCCATCTTGCGCCGACAACCAGACGCGCTGCGGTTTGCCGTCGGCATCGCGCTGAATCTGCGGCTCGACGCCTTCGAGCAGATCGACTTTGTTGTAGACCTCCAGCAGCGGCAGGCTGTCGGCGCCAATTTCACCCAGCACCGCCAGCACCTGCTCGATCTGCGCCATACGCTCAGGTTCGTGAGCATCAATCACATGGATCAGCAAATCAGAATTGCTCGACTCTTCCAGCGTAGCGCGGAAGGCCTCGACCAGCTTGTGCGGTAGGTGACGGATAAAGCCCACGGTATCGGCCAGGACGATCGGCCCCAGATCATCCAATTCCAGACGACGTAGGGTCGGATCGAGGGTGGCGAACAGTTGGTCGGCGGCAAACACATCGGACTCGGTCAGCGCATTGAAGAGCGTGGACTTGCCGGCGTTGGTGTAGCCCACCAGGGACACCGACGGAATATCTGCCCGCTGGCGACCCCGTCGCGCCTGCTCGCGCTGACTGCGCACCTTGTCGAGCTTTTGCTTGATCTGACGGATGCGCACACGCAGCAGGCGGCGGTCGGTTTCCAGCTGGGTCTCGCCCGGCCCACGCAGGCCGATACCGCCTTTCTGCCGCTCAAGGTGCGTCCAGCCGCGCACCAGACGCGTGCTCATATGGTCAAGCTGAGCCAACTCGACCTGCAACTTGCCTTCATGGGTGCGCGCGCGCTGGGCGAAAATATCCAAGATCAGGCCGGTACGATCCAGCACGCGGCACTCGAACACACGCTCGAGGTTACGTTCCTGACTGGGCGTAAGGACGTGATTGAAAATCACCAGATCGGCTTGAGCGGTCTGCACGAGGTCGCGCAGCTCACCGACCTTGCCACTGCCGATAAGAAACTTGGCCGTTGGCCGCTGACGCGGCACGGTAACGAAACTGACCGTCTCGGCGCCTGCCGAGAGAGCCAGCTCCTGGAATTCCTGCGGGTCTTCACGCGCCTCAGGGTCTTGGCCGTCTAGATGAACCAGAATGGCCCGTTCACCACCACCGTGACGCTCAAAGAACAAAGCAGACTCCTATCAAGCGTTGCCGGGTTCGGCGTCAGCCAACTCGGTTTCAGTCGCGGTCGGCAAGCGCACTGGGCGGCTCGGTACCACGGTGGAAATAGCGTGCTTGTAAACCATCTGGCTGACGGTGTTCTTCAGCAGAATGACAAACTGGTCGAACGACTCGATCTGACCCTGCAGCTTGATCCCGTTAACCAGATAGATGGATACCGGAACGCGCTCTTTACGCAAGGTGTTCAGGTAAGGGTCTTGCAGCGAATGCCCTTTTGACATGTGCCGTACTCCTAATGAGGATCAGATAAATAGGGATCAAAGATCCAATAATTGTATAAAGCGAAACCGCTGCCTTATGCCGCCAAACGCTAAGGATAGCCGGCAACCAGCAAAATCTCAGTCCAATATGGAGTTGGCCTGCAGGTATTTCAAGGCAAGGGGCAGATTGTCGTCCGCCAGGCTGTCCAGCCAATGCAGCCCATCCCAGCCACGCAGCCAGGTAAATTGCCGCTTGGCCAGCTGACGTGTGGCAATCACACCGCGCTCCTGCATCTCGGCATGACTGAGACGCCCCTCAAGGTAATCCCAGACTTGGCGGTAGCCAACCGCCCTTATAGACGGCATTTGCGCGTGCAAGTCACCTCGCCCGTGCAACGCCTGAACCTCGTCGACAAAGCCTTGGTCCAGCATTTGCTGAAATCGTTCCGCAATCCGCTCGTGCAGCACCTGGCGCTGCGCCGGAGCAATCGCCAATTGCGCCACAGTATAGGGCAATAGCGCCGCCTTCGATGCGTCTGGATCGGCGCTTTGCCCATGTTGCAGCTGGCGGTGGGCGGTCATGCTCTGCCCGCTCAGGCGGTAAACCTCCAACGCGCGCAGCAGGCGCTGCGGGTCATTGGGATGAATCCGCGCGGCCGACTCAGGATCGACAGCACGCAATTGCTCATGCAGCACCTGCCAGCCCTCGCGAGCCGCCTGGGCCTCCAGCTCCGCGCGCAAGGCGGGGTCGGCTGCCGGCATATCAGCCAGACCTTCCAGCAATGCCTTGAAATACAACATGGTGCCGCCCACCAGCAGCGGAATACGACCACGCGATGTGGCGGCCGCCATGGCCTGCAGGGCATCGGCACGAAACTCTGCCGCCGAATAGGTTTGCGCCGGGTCACGAATATCGATCAGCTGATGAGGGTATTGCGCCAGTACAGCCTTGCTCGGCTTGGCCGTACCGATGTCCATGTCACGATAAACTAGGGCCGAATCGACGCTAATCAGCTCGCACGGCAAGGCGCGAGCCAGGGCCAGGGCCAGATCGGTCTTGCCGGCCGCGGTTGGGCCCATGAGGAAAATCGCAGGCGGCAGGCGCGCTGACATAAATAGCCCTTAGCGTCCGCGCAAGAAGAGTTTGTCCAGGTCGTCCATGCCCAGCTGGGTCCAGGTCGGACGCCCATGGTTGCATTGGCCGCTGCGCTCGGTGTGTTCCATGTCGCGCAGCAAACCATTCATTTCCGGCAGGGTCAGGCGGCGGTTGGCGCGCACCGCGCCGTGACAGGCCATGGTGCCCAGCAACTCGTTGATATGAGCCTTGATCCGGTCGCTACTGCCGTACTCCAGCAGGTCTGCCAGCACATCGCGCACCAGCTGCACGCTTTCGGCCTGCTTGAGCAGGGCCGGGGTTTGACGAATCGCCAGACTTTCCGGCCCCAGGCGCTGCAACTCAAAGCCCAGGCGCTGGAACCACTCGCCATGCTCCTCGGCACAGTCGGCCTCACGCTGACTGACCGCCAGCGACTCCGGCACCAGCAGCGGCTGGCCGCGCAAGCCCTCGGAGGCCATGGCGGTTTTCAGCCGCTCGTAGGTGATGCGCTCGTGTGCCGCGTGCATATCCACCAGCACCAACCCCTGGGCATTTTCCGCCAGGATGTACACGCCCTTGAGCTGAGCCAGGGCATAACCCAGCGGCGGGATATCGCCCTGATGCTCTGGCAGGCTCGGGGCCGTGGTGTTCAGCGGGGCAAAATACTCGCGATAGGCACCGGCCGCCTCGGCCATCGGCATTCCGCCTTGGGGTCGTGGCGCCTGGTAGCCGGCGCCCGGCGCCTGCCAGGCCGACGGCGCCGCAGAGGCTTGCAGCAGATTGCCGGCCAGGCTCATTTCCGCCTGCGGGCCGAACTCACCAGCGTCCTGCCCGGTGGCGCGCACCATGCTGCTGACGGCAGCGGGCGCCGCCAGTTGGTCTTCCGGGCGCACTTCGCCGAGGGCACGGTGCAGGGTGCCGTAGAGAAAATCGTGAACCATGCGCCCGTCACGGAAGCGCACTTCATGCTTGGTCGGGTGCACGTTGACGTCGACGGCGGCCGGATCAATCTCCAGAAACAGCACAAAGGTCGGATGCCGACCATTGAACAGCACGTCGCGGTAGGCCTGGCGCACGGCATGGGCGACCAGTTTGTCGCGCACCATGCGGCCATTGACATAGAAATACTGCAGGTCGGCCTGGCTGCGCGAGAAGGTCGGCAAACCCACCCAACCCCATAGATGCAGACCATTGCGCTCGATCTCGATCGGCAGTGCCTGCTCGAGAAACGCCGGACCGCACACCGCCGCGACCCGTCGCGCACGACTCAAATCATCGGCAGCCTCATGCAGCGCCAGCACACTCTTGCCGTTGTGGCGCAGATGGAAAGCCACATCGAAGCGCGCCAGAGCCAGACGGCGGATCACTTCCTGCAGATGCTCGAACTCGGTCTTTTCAGTTTTGAGAAACTTGCGCCGCGCCGGCGTGTTGAAGAACAGGTCGCGCACCTCAACCGAGGTACCTACCGGATGGGCAGCAGGCTGCACGCGCGGCGCCATGTCACGGCCCTCGGTCTCCACTTGCCAGGCCTGATCGGCCTCGGCGGTACGCGAGGTCAGGGTCAGGCGGGCAACCGAACTGATCGAGGCCAAGGCCTCACCACGAAAGCCCAGGCTAAGCACCTGCTCCAGGTCTTCCAGCTCGCGAATTTTGCTGGTGGCATGTCGCGCCAGAGCCAGCGGCAGGTCATCGGCGGGGATCCCGCCGCCGTCGTCACGCACCCGCAGCAACTTGGTGCCGCCCTGCTCGACGTCCACCTCGATGCGCCGGGCGCCGGAATCCAGGCTGTTTTCCAGCAACTCCTTGATCACCGAGGCGGGCCGCTCAACCACCTCGCCGGCAGCGATCTGGTTGGCCAGTCGCGGGCTCAGCAGTTGAATACGCATGGCTTCACTCATGGCTGCGCCGCCAATGCGGTGGTCGGAATATTCAGGGTCTGACCGACCTTGATGGTGTCGCTGCGCAAGTTGTTGGCACTGCGCAGCACGGCCAGGCCGACCTGATAACGCTGGGCAATCAGCGCCAGGCTCTCGCCGGAACTGACCACGTGCTCACGGGGGCCGGGCGCAATCTTGCCCGAGTCCCGCAGCCAGGCGACGTAGGTGCCCGGTGGCGGATTCTGCTGAAAGAACTGGCGGATACCGCTCTGGATCGAGCGCGCCAGGCTCTGCTGATGGCTGAGAGTGGCCAACTTGGCCGCCTCATTGGGGTTAGAGATAAACCCGGTTTCCACCAGAATCGAGGGAATATCCGGCGACTTCAGCACCATAAAACCGGCCTGCTCGACCCGGCGCTTATGCAGCGGGGTGATGCGGCCCATGTTGCTCAGCACCTTCTGGCCGACATTCAGACTGGAGGACAGCGAAGCAGTCATCGACAGATCCAGCAATACGCCGGCGAGCATCTTGTCCTTGTCATCCAGGCTGACGTTACCGGCACCGCCGATCAGGTCTGACTGGTTCTCACTGTCGGCCAGCCAGCGGGCGGTTTCCGACGTGGCGCCACGATCCGACAAGGCATACACCGAAGCGCCGAAGGCAGCTGCCCGTGGCGCCGCATCGGCATGAATGGAGACGAACAGGTCAGCGCCCTTTTTGCGCGCAATGACCGTGCGCTTACGCAGCGGAATAAAGTAATCGCCAGTACGCACCAGCTCGGCACGATAGCCGCGCTCGGCATTGATCTGCCGCTGCAGCTCCTTGGCAATCGCCAGGGTCACATGCTTTTCGCGGGCGCCTTTGGGGCCGAGAGCACCGGGGTCTTCACCGCCGTGACCGGCGTCGATGGCAATCACAATCGCACGCTTACCGCTGGGCATCGGCGCGGGTGGTGGCAGCTTGGCCGGCGCCGGCTCCATGGTCACCGGCACCACCGGGCGCACGCTCGGCGGCGGGTTAACCGCCACCGGCACACCCGCAGGGGCCGTACCGCCGGCCGTGACTGGCTTGTCCGCAGCGGCACCGTCAGCGTCACTGTCATAGAGATCGACCACCAGACGATGACCGTACTGCTGGTTGGGCGCCAAACTAAAACTTTTCGGAGAGACCGCCGACGACAGGTCGATAACCAGGCGCAAATCCGTGGGACTGCGCTGTGCCGAGCGAATGCTGGTGATCGGCGTATTGCTCAGCGACAGCGACTCAAGCTTGGTCGCCAACTGCGCCCCGGCCACATCGATGACTATGCGATTCGGCGCACTCAGAGTGAAGACGCTGTGCTGCACCGGCCCGGACAGGTCAAACACCAAGCGGGTGTTATCCGGCGCACGCCACAGCCGTACGCTGCGCAAATCGGCGGCGGCCGCCAGCACATCGCCAGCCAGCAACGCCAACAGCACACCCAGCCCAGCCGTACGCGTGCGCAAGCCCATTGCCCATCCCATTATTATTGTTCCTTGGCCAGAGCAGCACACCACGACTCACCACGCGCGCCCTGAGGCCGTAAAGACAGCGAGCGAGCGCCCGCATGTGCGGCAATGGTAATGTCCAGGTCAGCCTTTGGCAAAACGCCGACGCCGCGCTCGGGCCACTCGATCAGGCACAAGGCATCGTCTTCGAAGTAATCGCGAATGCCCATGAACTCCAGCTCCTCCGGATCGGCCAGGCGATACAGGTCAAAATGGAAGACCTTGCAGGTACCGATCTCATAGGGCTCCACCAGGGTAAACGTCGGGCTTTTAACCGCACCGACATGGCCCAGGCCGCGAATGATGCCGCGCGACAGGGTGGTTTTGCCGGCGCCCAGATCGCCGTGCAAGTACAAGGTGCCGCGCCCCTCGGTTAGCGCCGCCAGGCGTGCGCCCAAGGCCAACATGGCTTCTTCACCCTCGATATGCAGCGTCACGACAGACACGGTGAAACCTCCTCCAACAACTGACGAATAGCCGGCAGCAGCTCGCTGGCAGCCAGGCCGCGACCCTGCTGGGCCAGTTGCTCACCGGCGCTGGCGTGCAACCAAACGCCCAAGCAGGCGGCCTCAAATGCGGGCAAGCCCTGGCCGCGCAGGGCACCGAGCAGGCCCGCCAGCACATCACCAAGACCCGCACCGGCCATGGCGGGATGACCACGATCACACAAGGCCAGACGCCCATCGGCGCTGGCGATCAGGCTACCGGCGCCCTTGAGCACCACAACAGCTTGATAACGGCGCGCCAGGGCCAGGGCGGCGGCCGGACGATCCGCTTGCACCTGCGCCGTAGATACTCCCAACAGACGCGCCGCCTCGCCCGGATGGGGCGTCAACACGGCATCGGCTGGCAACTGCACACCACCCTGGGCGAGCAAATTCAGGCCATCGGCATCCCACACCTGAGGCAATGCCCTACTGGCGGCGGCGCTCAGCAGGCTGCGCCCCCAGGCCTGCACACCCAGCCCTGGCCCCACCACCAGCACATCAGCATTGGCCGCCAGGGCCAGCAACTGATTGGCCGAGGCGACGCCCTGAGTCATCACTTCTGGCAGGCGTGCCAACGCCGCAGGCACATGCTCGTCACGGGTCGCCAAGGACACCAGCCCAGCGCCGCCACGCTGGGCTGCCTGTGCCGCTAACAGGGCCGCACCACCTAGGCCGCGATCGCCACCAACCACCAGCACCCGACCGTACAGGCCCTTGTGCGCCGTGCGTGGACGCGCGGCCAGGCGCGGCAGATTGGCCGGTGCCAGGCGCTGGGCGGCAGGCGCAACAGCGGTGAGCACCTGCGCATCGGCATGCAGATCATCCAACTGCAGCACCCCGACCCGATCCGGACCGTTACCAGTCAGCAGCCCAAGCTTGAGCGCGATAAAGGTCACCGTCAGCTCGGCCTGTACCGCCACGCCGAGCTCGGCGCCGGTATCGGCACACAACCCCGAGGGCAGGTCCAAAGCCAGCACTGGCAAGTTACTGACGTTGATCTGGCCGATAGCTGCCGCAAAAGGCTCACGCACCGCACCGGTCAGACCGGTGCCGAGCAGCGCATCGACCACCACCCCGTGCAACGGTATGTCGACACGCCAAGGTTGCACCGCTACTCCAGCGGCCAGCGCTTCGGCATAAGCCTCGGCGGCCGTGTCGCGCAGGGCGCTTGGCGCCACCACGGCCAGCACCTGCACCTGCCAGCCGGCACGCTGCGCCAGGGCGGCGACTAGATAGCCATCACCGGCATTATTGCCGCTACCGGCCAGCACGGTGACGCTGCCGGCGTGCGGCCAGCGCTGACGCAAGGCACGCCAGGCACCATGAGCAGCGCGCTGCATCAGCTCAAACGCCGGTGTGCCAGCGGCGATCAGGCGCGCATCCAGCTCACGGACCTGAGCGGCGCGATAAAACGGCAATGGCAATTGGTGATGGGTAACAGGCATGCGTCGACTCCAATGTCTGGCAGAATTATACGCACCTCTGCCCCGGTTTCTCGCCCATGTCCGCATCCAGTCTCGATCTTCCCGCCCTCAGCCAGACCATCAAGGACTGGGGCCGCGAGCTGGGCTTTCAGCAGGTGGGGATTGCCGGCCTGGATCTAGCCAGCCACGAAGCCCATCTACAGCGCTGGCTCGCCGCGGGTTATCACGGCGAGATGGACTATATGGCCGCCCACGGCAGCAAACGCTCACACCCCGAGGAGCTGGTGCCCGGCACGCTGCGGGTCATTTCGTTGCGCATGGACTACCTGCCCGGCGACACGGAGATGAGCAAGCGCCTGGGCGAGCCGGAGAAGGCCTACGTATCGCGCTACGCCCTGGGCCGCGATTACCACAAGCTGATCCGCAAACGCATTCAGCAGTTGGCCGAGCGTATTCAGCAGGCGATTGGCCCGTTCGGTTACCGCGCCTTTGTCGACAGCGCCCCGGTGCTAGAGAAGGCGATTGCCGAACAGGCTGGCCTGGGCTGGATCGGCAAGAACACCCTGGTGCTCAATCGCAAAGCCGGTAGCTGGTTCTTTCTTGGCGAGCTGTTTGTCGACCTGCCGCTGCCGGCAGATGCCCCCCACGCCAGCGAACACTGCGGGCGCTGCAGCGCCTGCCTGGACATTTGCCCGACCGCGGCCTTTGTCGGCCCTTATGTGCTGGATGCGCGGCGCTGTATTTCCTACCTGACCATCGAGCTTAAGGGTGCGATTCCCGTCGAGTTGCGCCCACTGATCGGCAATCGGGTGTTCGGCTGCGATGACTGCCAACTGGTCTGCCCGTGGAACCGCTTTGCCCGGCCCACCCAGCAGGGCGACTTCCAGCCGCGCCACCAACTGGACAATGCCGAGCTGGCGACGCTGTTTCGCTGGACGGAAGAGGAGTTTCTCAGCCGCACCGAAGGCTCGCCACTACGCCGTACCGGTTACCACAACTGGCTGCGCAACCTGGCCGTCGGCCTGGGCAATGCACCGTCAAGCATCCCGGTGCTGCAAGCCCTGCAGGCGCGCCGCGAGCACCCCTCGGAGCTGGTGCGCGAGCACGTCGAATGGGCGCTCGATCAACACCAGCGGCGCGCCAGCACGACAGGCCTCACGCCTTAATAAAGTGCTCACGGTAGTACTGCAGCTCGGCGATTGACTCGCGGATATCGTCCAGCGCCTGGTGGGTACCCTTTTTCTGGAAGCCCTCTTTGATCTGCGGCGCCCAACGCTCGGCGAGGATCTTCAGGGTCGAGACATCCAGATTGCGGTAGTGGAAGAACGCCTCCAGGGTCGGCATGTAACGGCAGAGAAAGCGCCGGTCTTGGCCGATGCTGTTGCCGCAAATTGGCGACTTGCCCTTGGGCACCCACTGCTCGAGGAAGGCGATGGTCTGCGCCTCGGCCTCGGCCGTACTGATCTTGCTGTCGCGCACGCGCTGGGTCAGGCCGCTCTCGCCGTGGGTGCGGGTGTTCCACTCATCCATACCGGCCAGCAGCGCATCGCTCTGATGCACGGCGATGACCGGACCGGTGGCGAGAATATTCAGGTCGCTGTCGGTGACAATGGTCGCCATCTCGATGATGACGTCATGCTCGGGTTCTAAACCGGTCATTTCCAGGTCGATCCAGATCAAGTTCTGCGGGCTTTGCATGGTTGTGCTCCTCGGCGTAGAGCGACAGTTTAACCCAGGCCAGCAAGCACCGCATGGGCCGCCAGGTAAGCGCCCGCCCATGCTAAACTGAGCGCCGATTCACCCATCCGTCGCACTCCCCACTCGGAAGCCCCATGGCCAAACGCCAACTCAACCGCCGGCAAAACTGGCGCATCGAGAAGATTCAGGAAGAACGCGCTGCCCGCGCGGCCAAACGCGAATCCCACACCCTGGAAACCCTTGAAGGCGGCGAACTGGGCCCCGAACAGCTGGGCCTGGTCATCGCCCACTTTGGCGTGCAAGTGGAAGTCGAGGCACTGGATGGCGAACTGGCCGGGCAGATCTGCCGCTGCCACCTGCGCGCCAACCTGCCCGCCCTGGTAACCGGCGACCGCGTGGTCTGGCGCGCCGGCAACCAGGGTATCGGCGTGATCGTCGCGCAACTGCCGCGCAACAGCGAGCTGTGCCGCCCAGACAGTCGCAACCAGCTCAAGCCGGTGGCGGCCAACGTCGACACCATCGTCATCGTGTTCGCGCCCATGCCTGAGCCTCACGCCAACCTGATCGACCGCTACTTGGTGGCCGCCGAACACGCCGGCATCCAGCCGCTGCTGCTTCTGAACAAGGCCGACTTGATTGACGAGCAGAACGCCGTGGCCCTGAATGCCTTGCTGGCGGTCTATCGCCAACTCGGCTACCCGCTACTGGAAGTGTCCGCCCACCACGGCAACGGCATGCAGGACCTGCAGACGCGCCTGGACGGTCACGTCAGCGTCTTCGTCGGCCAGTCCGGGGTCGGCAAGTCGTCGTTGGTCAACAGCCTGCTGCCGGGCGTTGACCTGCGCGTCGGGCCACTGTCCGAACTGAGCGGCCAAGGCACCCACACCACCACCACCGCACGGTTGTTTCACTTCCCCGGCGGCGGCGAGCTGATCGACTCCCCTGGGATTCGCGAATTCGGCCTCGGCCACGTCAGCCGCGCCGATGTTGAGGCGGGCTTTATCGAGTTCGACGAACTGCTTGGCACCTGCCGCTTCCGCGACTGCAAGCACGACCGCGAACCCGGCTGCGCCTTGCTCAAAGCCCTGGAAGACGGCCGCGTGCAGCAGCAACGGATGAACAGCTACCGCAGTATCCTCGCCAGCCTGCCGGCGTCGAGCCACTAAATAGACCTGCACAGCACCGACAGCAAAAGGCCGCGATCATCGCGGCCTTTTGCTGTGCGCTTATTGCTGATCGGCCGGCGGCCGGTCCAGTTGCAGAGTGCCGTCTTCGAAGATATTCAGCCGTTCGCGCAGCTCCGCATCCTGCGCTGGTGCCCCCGTGGCGGCAGGCGCGGCTGCACGCTCACGCATCGACGGCGGGGCAACGGCCGGAGTCGACAATGAAGGTGCCGCCGGCGCGTCGGGCGCCTCAGTCGCGGCACCATCTTCGGCGTCGCCCTCGATGCTGCGCTGCGCCTTTTTGGTCAGCACAATGATATCGATACGCCGGTTCACCGGATTCAGCGGCTTTTCGCGATCAAATAGAGCCGAGGAGGCGTAGCCCACCACCCGCGCCACCTGATCGTCGGGATAGCCGCCAAAGACCAAGGCACGACGGGCGGCGTTGGCACGGTTGGCCGACAGTTCCCAGTTACCGAAATCGCCACGCCCGACAAACGGCTTGGCATCGGTATGGCCACTGACACTGATCTTGTTCGGCACCGCCTTGATGGTGTCCGACATGGCCAACAGGATGTCCTCGAAATAGGGCTCCAGGTTGGCGCTGCCGCTGGCGAACATCGGTCGATTCTCAGCATCCATGATCTGAATGCGCAAACCGTCCTGGGTAATCTCGAAAAGTATCTGATCCTTGAACTGCTTGAGCTGCGGATTCTCTTCAACCTTGTTCTGCAACTCCTGCAGCAGCAACTCTAGGCGCTCGCGCTCGACCTGCTCGGCCAAGCTTTCTGCCTGAGCCGGATTAACTTCGGCTTCTTTGCCGACATCCTGCTCCGGCCCCGCTTCCAGCTGATCCTTGACCTCGGGGTTAAGGGTCTTGTCCGGCGCCGGGGTCGGCGTGCCGCCCAGATCGATGACATAGGGGCTGGCGCTTTCGCTGAAACCCACCGGATCCTGGAAGTAACCGGAAATCAGTTTCTTCTGCTCCGGTGTGGCCGACGACATCAGCCACAGAAGCATAAAGAACGCCATCATCGCGGTGGCAAAGTCAGCAAACGCAATCTTCCAGGCGCCACCGTGGTGACCGCCGGCAATCTTTTTGACCCGTTTGACGATAATCGGCTGATTATTTTCCATGGCTATCAGCTGCCACGCATGGCTTGCTCAAGCTCGCTGAAGCTTGGTCGGTGGGCCGGAAACAGCACCTTGCGCCCGAACTCCACCGCCAGGGTTGGCGGCATGCCAGAGGCCGATGCGACCAGACAGGCCTTGATCGCCTCGTAGACGTTCAACTCTTCCTTGGCATCGTGCTCAATCGCCGTCGCCAGCGGACCGAAGAAGCCATAGGCAGCGAGAATCCCGAGGAATGTACCCACCAGCGCCGCGGCCACGTGAGCACCCAACGCATTTTGCTCAACCTGGCCGAGCAGCCCCATGGTCACCACGATACCCAGTACCGCTGCGACAATACCCATCGCCGGCATACCGTCGGCAATCCGCGCCACCGCATGGGCCGGGTGCTCAAGGTCCTCCTTCAGGCTGTTCAACTCCATGTCAAACAGGCCTTCCAGCTCGTGGGGCGCCATGTTGCCGGACGACATGATGCGCAGGTAATCGCAGACAAAAGCGGTCATCCCGGCATCTTTGAGAATGCCCGGGTATTTGCTGAAAATCGGACTGGCGGCCGGGTCTTCGACATCGGCCTCGATGGCCATCATGCCCTCACGGCGGCTCTTGTTGAGAATCTCGTAGAGCATCTTCAGCACCTCCAGATAGAAGGTGTGGGTGAAGCGCGAACTGAACATCTTCAGCGACTTCTTGAACACGTGCATGAAGGTGCTGGCGGTGTTGGCCTGCAGAAAGGCACCCAAAGAAGCGCCACCGATGATCAGCACTTCAAAGGGCTGAAACAGCGCTGCGACCTTGCCGTGGGACAGGACATAGCCGCCAATAACGCTGGCGAACACGACGATGATGCCGATGATTTTGATCATAAATACAACGCTTGCGGAGTCAGGATGAAGGGCCTTTGCAAACAACCCTTCTATTTATCGGAACTTATGCGCCAGACTATAGCCAGTTAGTGCGAAAAGCCAATTTGACGCGGACCCCATGTCGACCAGCAAAGCGCAGCCCAAAAATCTTGATGCCTGGCTCAAAGAGCTGGATGGCGTGCGCCTGCCGGTCAGCAGCGACAATCACCGCCGGGCCGTCTCCGCACTGCGCAACAGCAACAGCTCGCTGCGCGAGATTGCCGAACAACTGCAGCAAAGCCCGGCCCTGGCGCTGGTCATCATGCGCGGTGCCAACAGCAGCAAGAGCAGCCTCAGCGAACCGGCCGCCAACCTCGAAGTGGCGCTGATACGCCTGGGCCTGCAGAGCGCAGAAACCCTGCTGAACAAGCTGACCCCGGTGGCCGAAAGCGACATCCCGCTGCCGCTGCGTCAGCTGCAGCTGCTTAGCCGCCATGCGGCACATCAGGCCAGCGGCTTGTTTGGCGCACGCCTGGCACGCCTGTGGCACGACATTCAGTGCAGCAGCCTGCTGTTTCTCGCGCCACTCTGGCCACTGGTTGCCCGCTACCCGGAACTATTTACGGCCTGGGAGCAGCGGGTGCTGATCAACGGCGAACCTGCCAGCAAGGTCGAACAGCAACTGCTCGGCGTGCCGCTGCTGCAGTTGTGCCTGGCCCTGGCGGAGAAATGGCGACTGCCCGAATGGATTTTGCATGGCTACCGCCTGCTGCTGAATAACCGTCGCCAACTGGTCAAAGCCCTGCGCATTGCCGGCAGCGGCGAGCAACCGCCCCAGCAACAGCAACACCTGGATGACGACGGCCACTTGCGCCGCTGGCTGACCCTGCCGACCAACTGCATCCTACTGGCCAACGGTCTGGCGGTTGGCGCCCATGAGTCCTGGGACTGCAAAGCCAGCCGCCGCTGGCAACAGCTCACTGCCCTGTACCTGCAACTCAGCCTCGACGATTTGCAGCAACTCGTGCACCAGCATGCTGCCCAGAGCGCGCGCAGCCACCATGAAGCCGAACTCTGGCACCCTGCCCAGGCCCTGCTGTGGCCGTGGCATGCGCGCCATCTGCAAGCAGAAAAGCCTGCCACCGCACCCGCCCCGGTGAAAACCGAGGTCGATGCCTGGCGCAAGCACTGCACCGAATTGCTGCGCGAACCCAGCGCCTTTGCCAACGTACTGCAACTCACCAGCTGTGCCCGCGACGCCCTGCAGGCCTGCGGCATGCAACGCCTGCTGATCCTGCTCAGTGACCGCACCCACAGCCGCCTGCTCAGCCAGCAAAGTCTCGGCGTCAGCGTACCCGGCAGCGGCCTGAGCCTGGACCCGAGTCAGAGTCAGGTGCTACGCCGCTTGCTCAACGAAGCCACGCAACTGCGCCTAACGCCCGCCAACATCGCCCAATACTCGGCCCTGCTGCCCGGCAACCTGAAAAGCCTGTTCCCCGGCGAACACCTGATTCTGCGCTCCATCGCCAACCAGCAGCGGGTTGCCATGGTGCTGGTGGCCGACCAGGGCGGCGGCCCGTTCAGCGAGGTCAGCGTGCAAGCCTTCGGTAAAACCGTGCAATGCATCGAGCGCGCCCTGGCCAGCTTTGCCAACCGCGCGCGTTAACCTTTCCGCTACAATCGACACTTTTCCCTGACTTGGAAGCCATTTATGTCTGCCTTCCGCGACCTCCCGCTGGTGATCGAGCCGAGCCAACTGGCTGAGCGCCTGCACGCCCCAGAATTGATCCTGGTGGACCTGACCAGTGGCGCACGCTATGCCCAGGGCCATATCCCCGGCGCTCATTTTGTCGACCCCAAGCGCACCCAACTGGGCACACCGCCAACGCCTGGCCTGCTGCCCGCCCAGCAGGACCTGGAAACCCTGTTTGGCGAACTGGGGCATAACCCGCAGGCCGTCTACGTCGTGTATGACGATGAAGGCGGCGGTTGGGCCGGGCGTTTTATCTGGCTGCTGGATGTGATTGGTCACCGCCACTATCACTACCTTGATGGCGGCCTGCCGGCCTGGCTCGGCGAAGCGCGCGAGCTGTCCGTCGACACCCCGCCCGCGCACCACGCACCGCTCAGCCTTACCCTGAACAATGCCCCAACCGCCAGCCGTGAGTACCTGCAGAGCCGCCTCGGCGCCAGCGATCTGGCCATCTGGGACGCCCGCTCGGCAGCTGAGTACAGCGGCGACAAAGTGCTCGCGGCCAAGGCTGGGCATATTCCCGGCGCGGTCAACTTCGAGTGGACCCTGGGCATGGACCCAGCTCGCGCGCTGCGCATCCGCAGCGACATGCCAGAGATTCTCCTGGGCCTCGGCATCAGCCCGGACAAAGAGCTGATCACCCATTGCCAGACGCACCACCGCTCGGGCTTTACCTATCTGGTCGCCAAGGCCCTGGGTTATCCACAGGTCAAAGCCTATGCCGGCTCGTGGGGCGAATGGGGCAACCATCCCGACACCCCGGTCGAGCGCTAGCCCCCTAATTACCGCGCGCTGGCCGATGGCCGGCCCGCCTACTTTTATCCGAATTAAAGGAATCACCATGCAACAGCGCCTGTTCATCCTCAGCCAGTACCTGCTGCCTCACCATCTGCTCTCGCGCCTGATCGGCTGCGCCGCCGAGTGCAAGGCAAGCTGGTTCAAGAGCCGCCTGATCAACTGGTTTGCCCAGCAATACCAGGTCAACATGAGCGAAGCCGAAGTCGAGCAACTGGACGCCTACGAGCACTTCAATGCCTTCTTCACCCGCGCCCTGAAGGAGGGTGCACGACCGCTCGACGCAACGCCGGATGCCATCCTCTGCCCCGCCGACGGCGCCGTCAGCCAGCTTGGCCCGATCGAGCACGGTCGTATCTTCCAGGCCAAAGGCCACAGCTTCAGCGTGCTGGAGCTGCTGGGCGGCGACAACGAACGCGCCGCGGCCTTTATGGGCGGCGAGTTCGCCACTATTTACTTGTCGCCCAAGGACTACCACCGCGTACACATGCCGCTGGCCGGCACCCTGCGCGAGATGGTTTACGTTCCCGGCCGGCTGTTCTCGGTCAACCAGACCACCGCCGAAAACGTCCCCGAGCTGTTCGCTCGCAATGAACGCGTGGTCTGCCTGTTCGATACCGAGCGTGGCCCAATGGCCGTGGTTCTGGTCGGCGCAATGATCGTCGCCAGCATCGAAACCGTGTGGGCCGGCCTGGTCACTCCGCCCAAGCGCGAGCTGAAAACCACCCGTTACGACGCCGCTGCACGCGTCCCTATCAGCCTGGAAAAAGGCGCCGAGCTAGGCCGTTTCAAGCTCGGTTCCACCGCCATCGTGCTGTTTGGCCCAGAGCAGGTGCAGTGGGCCGCCGAACTGGCAGCAGGCACCTCCGTACGCATGGGCCAGCGCCTGAGCGCCGCGCCGGTCTAAGCAACAACCCATGCAACCAGCCTGGTTGTGCCACTCAGCCAAGCAGGTGCGTCGAACAGTCGCCGACTTAATCCCCATCCCAGTGACCCGTCCTGGGATGGGCGCACAGGCGCACGGATACTGCTAGAGTTCGGCTAGAACCATTCTTATCACGACACGCCCGGCCACTGCCGGCGGAGCCTCCAAGCTACATGGATAAACAGAGCCCCCATCTGCTGCTACGTGTACCCAC
Organism: Pseudomonadaceae bacterium; assembly: GCA_019747075.1. GTDB lineage: Bacteria > Pseudomonadota > Gammaproteobacteria > Pseudomonadales > Pseudomonadaceae > Aquipseudomonas. Next base: position 4,010 of record JAIERF010000010.1, on the reverse strand, counting down.
ACCCGACAAGCAGAGCCTGACCTTCTGTGATGCCAGCCCGCGCGACCTCAAGCACTGGGTAGCGGACCTGCCCAAAGCCAACCTGGGTGAAACGGCACGCCTGCTGTACCAGGCCTTGGTGGAACTCAACCAACTGGTCGCATCAAGCGACACGCGCCTGCAATTGCTGGAGCTGTTGCGCCCCGATATTTATTACGTCTGCCAGAACCTGGAGCGGCACTTCCTCAATCAGGCCGTGGTTCTCGATGAGCGCCCGCGCAAGGTTGCCAATCTCTGCCAGGCCCTGCAAAACCACCTGGCCACCGGCTACAAGCTGATCATCAGCCAGGAAGCCGGCAATCAGAGCCGCGACGGCCAGCAGCGCCTGACCACCGCCTTGCAGCGTGCGGCCCACAGCCTCTGCGGCGCCCTGGTGCGTGCCACTCAGTTGTATTGCCCGGTGCCCGAAGGCTTGTGGCTGGAGCTGCACCAGATCTATCAGATCGGTCTCAACCAGAAGCTGCAAACCCTCGCCGTGCGTGACGAACAGGCGCGCCAAAATATCAGCCTGAGCCTGGAGCAGACCTACAAAACCGCCTTGCTGATCGGCTGTGCGCGCTGCAACCAGATGCGCCAAAGCGGTATTGCCGCCCTGGCCACCGCCCTGGAGCCCTGGTGCCAACTGGTGACCCTGCAACCGGCCAGCCTGCCCAGCAGCCTGTTCGCTATCGCCCCACTGATGGATGGCCCGCCACGTTACAAATCCCTGTTCCCGGCAAACGAGCTGCCGAAGCTGCTGGGCATCGATCCACAAGCACTGGTGGACGCCATCAAGGAATACCTGCTGCTGCCGGCCGACCAGCGTGGCCAGTCACAACTGCAGGTCAACGAAGGCTTCAACCTGGACGTACTGCAACATCTGAGTGCCGCCTGGGGCGACATCTCCGAGCGCACCTTCCTGCGCAATGGCGGCCAGGGCAGCCTGACCCTGAGCATTGGCATGAGTTCGGTGCACTTCTACCTGGCCGGCGGCCAGTCGTTTGCCGACGTACTGAAAAAAGAACTGCAAACCGCCAAATTCAGCGCCAGCCCAACCGAAAGTGGTCCGGACATCTGGGGCGGCGCCTTTGACGCCCAGCGCATCACGCGCTGGGAGCCAGGGCTGCCGATGGAAGAAATCGAGTACCAGAAGTCGGCCAGGGACGCGCAGATTGATGCCGCTGCGGCAGCGCCGGAGCTTTATCCGACCTTCACCCTGCCCATCGTCAACCACAGTCCGGGCGGCTATTGCCTAGCCTGGCCCAAGGAAGTCCCCGGACAACTGCAAGCTGGTGAAATCCTTGGCCTGCAGGACAGCCCCAACCAGGCCTGGAGCGTGGCGGTGGTACGCTGGATCCGCCAGGTGCGCGGTGGCGGCACGCAGATGGGCATCGAGCTGGTCGCCCCCCACGCACAGCCCTGCGGCTTGCAGCTGATGCGTAAAACCGAGCAAAGCAGCCAGTTCCTGCGCGCCCTGCTGCTGCCGGCGATTGCCGCCATTTCTCGCCCCGCCAGCCTGATCACCCCGCGCCTACCCTTCCAGGAAGGCAACAAGGTGCTGATCAATCTGCACGGCGTGGAACAGCGCGCCGTCCTCAGCCGCAAACAAGCAAGTACCGGCAGTTTCAGCCAGTTCGAGTACCGCAATGTAGAGCTGAGCAACAGCGTGCAAGGGAAGTCCGTCACAGCCACGAGCCCCAGCGGCAAGGCGGGCGAGGAAGACTTTGACTCACTCTGGAAGTCGCTGTAGATTCCGGGCACTTCCATTTGTCGCCTTTTAGCGCCCGTTCGGCGCAACTCCCAGCACCTGAGCACCAATAGCATCCGCAGCACTCAGGCCAGGTGAGCAGAGGCGAAGATGCGTCATCAATGGCTGGCCGCACGCGCCTTCAGGACGTGCTACAACCAACCTGCAGGCGCACAGCAGCTATTCAAAGGTTTTAAGCACACGCCATGGCCATCGAAAAAAAAACCATCCGCCTCCTGATTCTCGAAGACTCGCAGAACGAGGCCGAGCGCCTGGTCAGCCTGTTTCGCAACTCCGGACGAGCAACCCGCGTGCATCGCCTGGTTTCCAGCGATGACCTGACGCAAGCCCTGCAACAAAGCTGGGATCTGCTGATCGCCGCTCCCGGCAGCGAACACCTCGATCCCAACGACGCCATCACCGCCATCCGCCGTCAGGCCAAGGATATTCCCTTTATCCAGCTCGTCGACGGCAACGACTCCGACGCCATTACCGAGGCCCTGGCCCTCGGCGCCCAGGATGCATTGCCGCAAGGTGAGGATGAACGCCTGATTTTGGTGGCCAATCGCGAGCTGGCCAACCTCGACGAACGCCGCGCCCGGCGGGTGGCCGAAGTGGCCCTGCGCGAGGCCGAGAAACGCTGCCAGCTGCTGCTGGAGAGTTCGGTAGATGCCATCACCTACGTGCATGACGGCATGCACATCTACGCCAACCGCGCCTACCTCGACATGTTCAGCTACGAAGACGGCGACGAGCTGGAAGGCATGCCGATGATTGACCTGATCGCCAGCTGCGATCAGGCCAGCTTCAAGGACTTCCTGAAGAACTACCAAAGCGCGGAAGGCCATGCCGAACTGGCCTGCACCGGGGTCAAGGCCAACGGCCAGACCTTTGCCGCACGGATGAGCTTTTCCCCGGCCACCTACGACGCCGAACCCTGCATCCAGGTGGTGATCCGCGCCGAGACCGGCAACGCCGAACTGGAAGAAAAACTGCGCGAAATCAGCAGCCAGGACCTGGTCACCGGCCTCTACAACCGCACCCACTTCCTCGAGCTGATGGACGCCGCCGCCGAGCGCGCAGTCAACGCCGGGCAAACCGCCAGCCTGGCCTACATCCGCCTCGACCGCTACGCCAGCCTGCTGGCGGAAACCGGGCTGGCCGGCATCGACCTGCTGCTGACCGACCTGGCCAACCTGCTGCGCGCCCACTTTGCCGGTAGCGCCCAACTGGCCCGCTTCGGTGACGACGTGTTCAGCGCCCTGCTGATCGGCCAGAGCGCCGAGCAGAGCCAGCACAGCCTTCAGGAACTGCTGAAAAAGGTCGAAGGCCACCTGTTCGACGTCAACGGCCGGACCCTGCAAACCACTTTGTCGATCGGCGTGGCCGGTCTCAACGAGAAAACCCCGCGCGCCCAGGATGTGGTCGACCGCGCCCACCGCTGCGCCGATGAACTGGCCAGCGGCAACGCCCTCAAGCTGTTCAATCCGGCCGACGAACTGGCGGCCGCGGCCAGCCGTGGCAGCATTGTCGCCATGCTCCAGCAGGCCCTGGAGAACAACAGCTTCCGCCTGCTGTTCCAGCCCATCATCAGCCTGCGCGGCGACAGCCACGAACACTACGAAGTGCTCCTGCGCCTGCTCAGCCCGCAGGGCGAAGAAGTACCGCCGGAGGACTTCCTCAATGCCGCCAAGGCCGCCGGGCTGGCCGAGAAGATCGATCGTTGGGTGATCCTCAACTCCATCAAGCTGCTCTCCGAGCACCGCAGCAAAGGCCACAGCACGCGCCTGTTCGTCCACCTGTCGAGCGCCAGCCTACAGGATCAGACCCTGCTGCCGTGGCTCAGCGTGGCCCTCAAGGCCGCACGCCTGCCCTCCGACGCCCTGGTCTTCCAGCTCAGCGAAACGGATGCCATCGCCTACCTGAAGCAGGCCAAGACCCTGACCCAGGGCCTGGCGGAGCTGCACTGCAAGATCGCCCTGAGCCAGTTCGGCTGCTCGCTGAATCCGTTCAATACGCTCAAGCACCTGAACGTCGACTTCGTCAAAGTCGATGGCTCCTTCACCCAGGACTTGTCCAGCGCCGAGCATCAGGAAAGCCTGAAAACTCTGCTCGCCAGCCTGCATGCCCAGGCCAAGCTGACCATCGTGCCCTACGTCGAGAGCGCCAGCGTGCTGGCCACCTTGTGGCAGGCCGGGGTCAACTACATTCAGGGTTACTACCTGCAAGGGCCGACCCAGTCGAT